>NZ_JACVDA010000010.1 GCF_016552165.1 Parvimonas parva
CATAAAAATCACGTTCGACTTGCATGTGTTAAGCACGCCGCCAGCGTTCGTCCTGAGCCAGGATCAAACTCTCTATTAAAAGTTCGTCTGCTCTCGCTGACTTTTTGTTACACCAAATTATTGTTTTTCTTTGTACTCTCAAAGTTTCTATCACTATATGAAATTTTTAATGTTTCACAACAACCATTACATTATACAACATTTCTTTTTGGTTGTCAACACTTTTTCGAAAGTTTTTTTAAAAAATTTTTTAATCAAATTTCCAAAAAAAGTGACCCAGCTCTCACTGGGTCTTTATTATATCAATTATTTAATTTATTGTCAACACTTTTTAAAAATTTTTTCTAATTTTTTTGGCTTTGTTAATTTTTTTATGAAATATGATTTTAATTAAAATAATGATAAATTTAATTTAAAAGATTATTCATCTATATGCTTTGTTTTCAAATTTATTTTCTTTATATTAGGTTTGTCAATTTTTATAAAGTCAGTCAAATTTTTTTCAAATCTTTTCTCATCATCAGTTATATAGAATGTGTTTTTATTATCTCCCAATTCATCATTTAGCAAATCATTCTCTTCTAAATATTTTTTCATTTCAATAGCAGTTTCTTTTGCAGGATTAACAAGTTGTATTGTTTCTCCTACAACTTTTTGGATTGTCCTTTCTAATATAGGATAATGAGTACAACCCATAACGATAGTATCTACTTCTTTTTCGATTAATTCATTCAAATAGTATTTTGCCGTTTCAACTGCTATACTACTTTCAGACAATCCCTCTTCAGCTATCGGTACAAATAATGGACAAGCCTTCGAATAAACTGTATTATTTTCATCTTCTAGCTTTATACATTTTTCATAAGAACCACTTGAAACCGTTGCATTTGTTCCAATAACTCCAATTTTTTTATTTTTAGTAATGAAACTTGCCATTTTACTACCAGGAACAATAACACCAAGTATATTCATATCAAACTTTTCTTTTAATAATTCAAGCGCAACTGCAGAAACGGTATTACAAGCAATAATTAACGCTTTTATATCTTTTTTATCTAAAAATTCAATACATTCAGTTGAAAATCGCTTTATAGTTTCTTCACTTCTATTCCCATAAGGCACCCTAGCCGTATCTCCAAAATATAATATCTTTTCATTAGGTAAAATTTTCATCAGTTCCTTAACAACGGTAAGTCCACCAATACCTGAATCAAAAACGCCTATCGCTCTATTATCCATATTATCTCTCCATCGTCTTTACTTTAAAAGTGTTCTTATAAATCTTCTTAAAATAATTATATGCAAACTCTATATCTTTATCATTTTTAAAAATACCAAATACAGTAGGCCCCGATCCACTCATAAGCGACTTAACACAACCAAAATCATACATTTTATCCTTTATAGTTTGAATTTCAGGACAGTATGAAATAGAAACTTCTTCCATTGTATTATATAGGGACTCAAAAAACTTATCATAATCTTTCATTTTGTACATTTCAATAAGTTTATCAGCATTTTTACTATTGCCGGTCGGAACAATATTTGAATAAACATAAGGAGTTGAAATTTCAACTTCATTATTTACAATAAGTACATTTGTAGTTGGCAGACTCTCAAGAATTTCAAGTTCATCACCAATTCCTCTTGTTCTCGCAGTTTTTCCAACAAGCAAATAAGGAATATCTGCACCAACACTTCTTCCAATTTTTTTTCTGTCTTCCAAAGTCATATTAAGGTTCAAAAGCTCATCTACCATTTCTATAACAACGGCTGCGTTTGTACTTCCTCCAGCAATTCCGGCAGATACAGGTATGTTTTTTTCAATATGTATAGAAAATTTTTCATCAAATTTATATTTTTCCCTAATTACGTTGTAAACTTTATAGACTAAATTTTTTTCATCTAGCGGAATATTTTTAGAATTAGAAGTAATTTTAAATTCATCAGCTATTTCAACAGTAACTTCATCATACAAATCCACAATCTGCATAATTCCATCTATATTGTGATAACCATCTTTCCTCTTTTCGATTACGTCTAAAGTCAAATTTATTTTTGCATAAGATTTCTTTTTCATAAAATCACCTTTATTAATTTATTAAATATAACTTATTTTAAAATATTTTACCACAAATTTAAACAAAAAACAAAATTAAAAAATATTACATAAACTGTTGACTTATTTTAAAATAAGTGTTATACTTTTGTTAAGTAAAATATTAGCACTTAGCCTTAAAAGTGTTTTACTTTAAAGAATAACATAACCTATATAACTCATTATAATTTTGACGAGTTACTCTCTCCAAATTTACGGTGTACCCCCAAATCACCGTAACACTTAAAAGAAAGCGTAAGGCTTTCTTTTTTTGCGCAAAAAAATTCCATTAAAATCTAATGGAATTTTTGTTTTTTCTATTGTAGAACAACAAAGTTACTGCTATCTCCAACCTTATGTTAATCATCTTATAAGAGTTGGAAGTATTATTTCCCCATAAGTGATGCACCTAATGCCCCTGCAAATCTTCCTAACTCGTGTGTTTCTACTTTTTTTCCTAATAATTTTTCTAAAAGTTCTACCATATAGGAATTATTTGAAAATCCTCCGGTTAAGAAATACAAATCTGCCTCATTTCTAAATTTTCTTGTCTGTCCAACAACTTTATTTGCTATTGAATGAACAACTCCACTTGCTATATCTTCTTTAGGTCGTCCTTGTCCCATAAGGGAAATAACTTCAGACTCTGCAAATACAGTACAAGTCGAACTTATCGGAACAGGATTACCTATTCTTGACAATTCAAACATTTCATTTAAAGTAACTCCAAGTCTATTGCTCATAACTTCCAAAAACTTACCGGTTCCAGCTGAACATTTATCGTTCATTATGAAATCACTAACTAGACCGTTTGAAATATTTATAATCTTTGTGTCTTGCCCTCCAATGTCGATTACATCACAATCTCTTTTCAACAAAAACATCGCACCTTTTGCATGTGTTGTAATCTCTGTAACAACTCTATCAGCATAGGGAACGGATACTCTCCCATATCCTGTTGCAACGACATAGCAATTGTCAACATCAAAGCCTTTTTCTGTCAATTTTTTATAAATTTCTTCTGAAGTTTCTTTACTATTCCAACCTGACGGCATCAAAATTGTATGAACTATTTCTTGTTTGTCTTTATCAAAAACAACAACTTTTGAGGCTGTTGACCCTATATCTATACCTATATTCATTATATCATCTCCAAAAACGCTTCAATTCTGGTTGAAACTTGTCCCACATCAGTCATAGAATAATCAGATTCTATATACATATATGGTTTACCTTTTTCTTCTGTAACAAATCTTTTTACCTTTGTTGATTCAACAGCAAAAGTATGACAAGCCTGAAGTACAATTTCAATAACTGCATCAACTTGATATTCATCTATCAACATATCCAAATCTTTAAATCTCTTTTTGTTCGGAGACATAACAGAACAACTTAAATTAAGATATTTTTTAGCTATCGCATCTATCGGATTATCCATAGTTTCATCAATAAGCTCAAGTTTTTCACGAACTCCAGAGCAATTTTCATAGACAACAATATCAGCGCCTGCATTTTCTATTGTAGTCAATATTTTTTCACGAACTCCACCAACAGGACAACCTGTTACTAAAATTCTAGGCCTACTACTCTTTTTACCCTTCAATTCTTTTTCCCACATAGCATAGAGTTCTTCTGTCTTTTCAACAAGAGCCTTATTTTTTGTTTCTCTATCAAAATTAAAACCAAAAGCATCTTGAGTTCCACTCATTGTAACTCCACTTAAAGGAGACGGGTTAAGTTTCCCAAGCTCAAAAAATCTTCTCAAGTTTCTTCTTTCCTGATTTCCGATTTTTATAGCCTCCCACAATTTTTCATCAGTAATTTCAACATTAAAAGTTTCTTCTAATCTTCTTTTTAATTTATAAAGCTCATTTGTCCAAAGTTTCAAAGATAATTCATCAGTATTGTTTTGTGGAAGTTGCATAACGTGAACATCTTTAAATTCGCCCATTAATTCATACATTTTTTTCTTTCCATCACAAGTAGTTTCTCCTATAACAATATCTGAAAAATAAAAATATGGGCAAGTATCACTTACAGCAAAACCATAGCTTGACTTTATAAGCGGACATAAGTTCTTTGGTAAATCTCTTTCTGCATATTTTATAGAATCTTCTGTTGTGGCACATAAACTAACCGGAATAAGTCCTCCTGCATAGATTATTTCTTGAGGAGTATATGTACAAAAAATGCCTGCAACTTTTTTACCGGATTCTTTTAATTCTTTCATCTTTAAAAATCCATTTTTTTTGGTTTCATTGAAATCGTCAAAATTACTCGGAAGTTTAATATTTTCTTCTTTCATTTCGTTTCTCCTTTCTCTATTTGAAATTTATCATAAACAAAAAAGACGATCCACTAACGAACCCATCCTTTTTGCTTATATCGGAATATTATATGAAAACGCTAAGTTGTAAAATTTAATACGTCTAATATATGCTTTCTATGTTCGATGAATTCATCACTATTTCTATTTCTTGGATATTCCATATCAATCTTTATGTCTTCCTTAATAATACCAGGTCTTGGAGCCATAACGTGGTTCCTTTTTCCATTGTTCTTATAAATCTTTTGCATTCAAATCAACATCGGCAATAGTCATAGTCGCTTTCTTTTCTTTTGTTTTCTTCGCTGTATTGATATCAGCTCTCTTTGAAGTTTGTCCACAAGCAGACAAAACTAATACGGACATCAATAAAAGTCCTATACTTCTTTTTTAATAAATAACCTCCAAATAATATCTGGTCAAAAACTTTGTTAATTTATGTATTAATCTTATTTAGTATTTCACATATTTTTGACCAACTCAATTATATCATATTAATAAATTAAGTCAATATTTCATTTATATTAATTATTTATGGAAAACAAGCTATTTATTAGCAAAGTTTATGAAATAGTTTTACCTTATAACAAAAAGTAGATTAATACATAAAAATTTGTATAATAAAAAAATATTATTAAATTGAAAAAGGCACTGCTTAAACAGCGCCTTTAATCTTACTTTTTCAAAACTACGATATTTTTAAATTCTTTTGAATTTTCTTTTATTTTGTTTGTATTTCCAACTACAACAAATCCATCTTGACTTAATACTTCGTCAATTACTTTTCCAAGTTCTCTTAAATCTTCCAATTTTGTATTTAAAAGTTGTCCTAAATATAATTCCAATTCTTTTTCATCTGAACCGGTTATATACATAACCATTGAAGTATATCCTTTGTGTTTTGGAGTAAGCAATGGATTGAAATCTTTTACCAATGAAATTTTGAAACTTTCCAATTCTTCTTCTGTTATTTCCATTTCTGAAACATATTTTCCAACGGAATTAAATGTTTCTTTCGTAGATTTCAAGTTAGGGTCTCTGTAACTGAACATCAACATTTCACTATCACGAGTTATGCTAAGTCCTGCTCCATAAGCTCCACCAATCGCTCTAATATTATTGTGCATATGAGTTGTGCTTAAAATTTTTGATAAAAGTGAAAAACTTCCGGAGTATTCAATGCCTAACTTTTTCAAATCTCCTGCAAATGTAACGTAATTTACATCAGAAGAAGTTGCAATTGCCTCTTTTAAATTTTCTCTTTCAAATGTGAAATCATAAGAAATATCCTCAAATCTTGGGAATTCTTTTACACATTCAACAAATGCTTTTTTGATTTCTTCAAAGTTTTCTTCCGTTGTAGTTATATTTACAATAGTTTCGTTTTGTTTAAACATTCTATTGTAAACAAATTCCATTTTTTCTAGAACATTATCAATTCTGTCATCAAAATTTTCAGCCAAATCTTGAATAAATTTCAAATAATCAAGCCCTTTAAATCTTTCATCATAACAAGCCTTATTTGAAAAATATGATTTTGCTCTATTTATTCCATACATATGACCTGCACCAAGAACATCTTGCTCCAATTCTCCCTTGATAGACAAAACTTCTTCTTTGATTCTGCTCTTATCTGTAAAAATTGTTTCTTTTAATAAAACTTTTAAAAGTTCAACCGTTTCTTTTAGTTTTTCGCCTAAGAATTTTACACTGACCACAAATTTAGGAACAAATTTTTCCCTGTTTTTCGCATTAGTCAAAGTTGTAATAGCCGTTGAAACTCCACCACAACGTAAGAATGTTTCAACTGAAAAATCTTTGTAAGTCATTGATTTTTTATCCAAAGATTTAAGTAAATTTTCAACAAGTGAAAGATATACAATTTCATCTTTTGAAATATGTTTTAAGTCGAAACAAATATCGACATAATTAATTCCTGAAGTGAAAATATTATGTTTTAAAACTGTTATATCTTCAATTTTTTCAACTTCGTTTGGAATTTTTAATGTTTCCTTATCAATATCTTCTATTTTTAGTTTTGGAATAGTCGCCTTTTGCTCTTCAGTACTTTCCGTTTGTTGATATTCAATTAAATTCTTTGTATTTTCAATTATTTTTTCGATTTGAATTTGACTTAAAGAGTCTTTATATCTCTTTAACCATTCTTTTTGGGCTAAATCTTTTTTGTCATTAAGTCCGGCACTTGGAGAAAGAACGATGAATGCTTTATGATTGTTATTCAAAATCTTTTCTTCGATAACTCTTTCCAACAATCTGTTATTCAAAATATCTTCTCTAATTTCTGATAATGCCTCATCAAAAGTAAGTGAATCCATAGGACTGCCACCATATAACCAAGTATCAAAAATACTAAAGAAATATTCAACTCCGGCAGTTGTAGAATTCAAAAGTTCTCTTATAGAAAACTCTGTTCTATTTAAAACAGCAATTAACTTTTCTTTTCCAATTCCATTTTTAACAACTTCTCTTAATACATTTTCAACAATTTCTTTAAATTTATCTAAATATTCTCTTTCAGAATTTATAACATAAACTCCAAAGCTGGAAAATTTTGTAGATTCCATTGAAATTGAAGATACATCTTCACAAATATTTGCTTTAAGTAATGCCTCTTTAAGATATGCACCTTGCATATCAACTAAAATTTCAGATAATAACTTTTCGATTATTCCGTCTTTTAGTCCGTTGCTTTCGCCGAAACAAGAAGAATAAGCTAAAAATGTTTTATTTTTAGTATCTTCATCTTTTGAAACGGAATATTCATCAAAAACATTTTTTGTATTTTCAAAAGGCTTTTGATTTCCCTCAAAATTATCTATTTTCTCTTTTTCAAAGTTTGAAAGATATTCTCTGTCTAAAAACTCAAGTCTTTCCTCCATATCACAATCGCCATATAAATAAATATATGAATTTGAAGGGTGATAATATTTTGAATGGAAATCACAAAAATTTTCATAAGTCAAATTTGGAATTTCATAAGGTTCTCCACCTGATTCCATAGCATAAACAGTATCAGGACAAAGTGCATTGTTTACTCTGTAATAAAGAGTTGTTTCAGGGACAGAATATGCACCTTTCATTTCATTATAAACTACACCTTTTATATTAAGTTCATCTTCAGCATTTTCAAGCTCATAATGCCAACCCTCTTGCATAAATATTCTTCTATCCTTTTTCATTACAGGATAAAAAACAGCGTCCATATAAACGTCCATTAAATTTTTAAAATCTTTTTCGTTTCTACTTGAAACGGGATAAATCGTCTTATCCGGAAAAGTTAGAGCATTTAAAAATGTAGCCATACTAATCTTTACCATATCCATAAAAGGCTCTTTAGTTTGAAATTTTCTTGAGCCAGATAAAACACTATGCTCAATTATATGGCAAATTCCTGTATTATCTTTAGGAAGAGTTTTAAAACCGATCCCAAAAGTTTTATTATCATCATCGTTTTTCATCAAAAAAACTTTTGCTCCGGTTTTCTCGTGTTCAAGTAAAACACAATCAGAATTCACATCTTTAATATGTTTTTCTTGTATTAATTTATATCCTTTATACATATCGTCTCCTATTTTTTGTACTTATATTTTTACAATTAAAAAGTAAAATTATTACTTCGCAATAAACTCTAAAACTGCCTCTAAAGTTTTTTCCATATCAGCAATTACTAAATATTCTTCTATTGTATGAATCTTATACATTCCAACGCCTAAAATCACAGAATTAAATCCATTTTTCAAGTAAATATTACCGTCGCAACCTCCACCAATTTTAATCGGTCTTGATTTAACACCAACTTTTTTATAAGCGTCCAAAACTCTATTAAGCAAAATATTTCCGTCAATTTGTTTTAGTGGTGGATAATCGTATTCTATGTTAATATCGCATTTAACTTCAAAGTCTTTTGCAGTTTCTTCAAAAATATTTACATAATTATCAACATTTTCTTTTGCCTCATCTTCATTCAAACATCTAACTTCCATTCTGATTTTACAATCTTTCGGAACGACATTTGTAGGAAATTCAGAAACAATACTACCGATATTTGAAGTTGTATGGTCGTTAATTCTTCCTATCTTC
Source organism: Parvimonas parva (assembly GCF_016552165.1). Taxonomy (GTDB): domain Bacteria; phylum Bacillota; class Clostridia; order Tissierellales; family Peptoniphilaceae; genus Parvimonas; species Parvimonas parva. The sequence goes on from NZ_JACVDA010000010.1 coordinate 8,526, forward strand.
ATCTTTGAAATAGCATTACTCATTGCAACAATGGCACTTCTACCTTTTTCAGGCTCTATCCCTGCGTGAGAAGAAAGTCCCTCATAATGCACATTTATCTTATACATACAAGGTCCTTCAACTGCGACAGTATCACAGCCACCACCGTTATCAAGAACAAGCATATCCTTTGACGGCATAAAATCTTGTGGAATTTCTTCCCATTTAATTGACTTTGCACCCAAAAGTCCAACTTCTTCAGAAGGAGTTATAACGGCAAAAACATCGCTATGTGGTAAATTGCTTTCAACCAAAGATTCAAAAGTTTCTAAAATGATAGCAACACCACCCTTGTCATCTCCTCCTAAAGTTGTAGCAGTTCTAGTTTTAACAAGTCCGTCCTCAACATAAACGTCCAAATCTTTTGAAGGCTCAACAACATCAATATGAGCAGAAAGAGAAATAGGTTTTAAACTTTCATCATCAGAATTTTTTTCAAGTTTTGCGATAATTACCGGAGTATTTCCACCATATTCACTTGAATGGTCATGTAAAATGTATTTAACCCCAAGTTTTTCTAATCTTTCTACTACATATTTCATAGCATTTATTTCATTTCTTGACGGAGAATAAATCTTTACCAAATCTAAAAATGTATCTAAAAGTCTTTCCTTATTCATCTTAAATCTCCTTTAATTTTTCAATAATTTCTTCAAGTTTCATTCCTCTACTACCTTTAACCATAATCAAAGTATCTTCTGAAATAATTTCCCTAACTTTTTCGATAACTTCGCCTTTAGTTTCAAAGTAGAAAAGATTTTTTACATTGAAATTTCTATTTGCTCCATTGTAAATTTCTTTTGCCAAATCCCCAACACAAATTACATAATCAATTCTATCTCTATCAATTTTTTCGCCTACATTAAAATGTAACTTTTCTTCATTTTCTCCAAGCTCCAACATATCGGAAAGAATTAAAATCTTATTTTTATATCCTTTCATAGTATAGACAGTTTCGATACAAGACATCAAACTTTGTGGATTTGACTTATAACAATCGTTCAAAATGTCAAAACTTGGCAAATGCATTAATTCCATTCTCATTCCTGTAAGTTTTACTTTTGAAAGTCCTTTTACAATACTTGCATAGTCCATACCCAAAAGTCCGGCAATAGTTATTGCAACCGAAACATTGTAGATTTGGTGTTTACCGATGAATGGAATACTATAAGCATATTCCCCTATTGAAAAACTACTTCCTGATTCGTCTGAACGAATTGGTCTAATGATTACGTCTGAATCTTCTCTAGTTCCAATCTTTATTACCCTTTGAGGAATTGAATATTCTCTTATAACTTCTCTTAAAATATCATCATCATTATTAAAAATGAAAATTCCGTCAGGCTTTAATCCCTCTAAAATTTCAAACTTTGCTCTTGCAATATTTTCCTTTGTTCCAAGTTCTAACAAATGACTATCGCCAATATTAGTAATAACGGCTATATCCGGATTTGCAATATTTGTAAGAACACTAATTTCTCCGAAACGTTCCATTCCCATTTCCAAAACAATAGCCTCATCGTCCAAGTCCATTTCCATAATAGTCTTTGGAACACCAATTTCATTATTAAGATTTTTTGCAGTCTTATGAACTCTAAAATTTTCTTCTAAAATTGATGCTAAAATATCTTTTGTTCCAGTTTTTCCATTTGAGCCAGTTATTCCGATAACCTTAGACTTTGTAGCCTTTAAATAGCTATTTGCAAGTTTTTGATAAGCCTTTAAAGTATCATCAACGACAATAATTCCTGCGTCAAGATAAGGAGTTGGGTGATTTTTATCCCACAAAGTTGCAATCGCACCTTTTTTTATAGCATCAAAAGCAAAAGTATGTCCGTCATACTTTGCTCCAACAAGTGGAATAAAAAGATTGTGAAGTTTTATATCACGAGTATCTGTTGAAACTCCCTCTACTATTACATCTTTCATGCTTGTAGTAACTAAATTTCCACCAACTATTTTAGCGATAGTTTCCAAAGTTGCTTTTAACATAATTACCCCCTATTTGTAGTCAAAGAATCTTTTTCTTTTTTATTTTCAATCGCAAGTTCGATTAATTCATCCAAAAAATCACTATAAGTTTTATCAAAAGTTTTCATATACATTGCCGGAGCCATAGAAACAGCAGTCATTCCCGGAATTGTATTAATTTCATTTACAAGCATTTTTCTGTCGCTATCTCTTACAAAAATATCAACTCTTGCAAATCCCTTACAGTTTGTAACAGCATAAGCTCTCTTTGCAACGGATTGAATTTCTTTAATTTCTTCTTCCGATAAATCCCAAGGGATAATATGATCAGTTGTTTCATCTAAATATTTTGCCTCATAGTCAAAAAACTCACGAGTAACCTTAACCCCACCTGGCAAACTTGCTTTTAAAACATTATTTCCCATAACTAAAACTTGAAGTTCATCTCCAACAACTGCCTCTTCAACCAAAACTCTAGTATCAAACTTAAATGCTTCAATCAAAGCTGATTCTATTTCTTCCTTTTTGTTTACCTTTGTAACACCTACACTTGAACCAGCATTACAAGGCTTAACAAAAGAAACTTCTCCAATTTTTTCTAAAATATTTTTTATTTGTTTATCTTTATCTTTATCAAACTCATACTTTGTAACCAAATAATATTCAGGTTGTAAAATTCCATTACCTGCAAAAACATCATTCGCAGTTCCCTTATCCATACAAACAGCAGAAGATAAAACATTATTTCCAACATAAGCAATATCCATTATATCGAAAAAGCCTTGAATAGTTCCGTCCTCTGAAAAAGTTCCATGCATTGCAGGGAAGAAAATTGCATTTTCATTTACAAAGTCATTTGCAAAAAACTTTGAAATAGAATCACAAACAGCCCCACTTCCTTCAAGTACAATTTCACTTTCATTTTCAATATTTTTTGTATTTTCTCCTAAATAATTCCAACGACCACATTTATCTACATAAATAGGAAATATTTTGTACTTATTTCTATCTAAATTATTTATAACGGACTTTGCAGTCAACACAGAAATTTCGTGTTCTGCACTCTTTCCGCCATATAGTAAATATAAATTTTTCATAATTAAAACTCCTTTTAAAAAATATAAAATATTACTTTATAGTATAACATAAATTGAGATTTTTTCATAATTTAAGAATTATTTTTCATTAAAAAAGTGATTTTAAAACAAATCACTTTTTTAAAATTAATATTATATTTTAAATTATCTAAACAATAATCAATAAACATCTAATTCTCAACTTTTTTGTTTATTATTTTAAATTTTCCATCTCTTGATTTCATAAAGTAGGAATGTACTAGGTAAAGCGAAAAATTCAATATTATCATCATAATTGATATATATGTGATTGGGTGCAATTTACAAGCCACTTCTTTAAAGATTGGTGGTTCTGATAGGAATGCATAATTGCAATTTGTAAAGTTGTTAAAGATTATTATAGCTATGTGTAAAAGATTCGTAAACACAAAAACTTCCATATATTTTTGGAATGAAATTTCTATTTCTTCAACAAAGAATATATAACAGCTTACCCAAAGCAAGAATATATGTCCGACAAAGAAACTTATCCAAGTATAATGTGGGAATATAAATTTATCCAGCTCTGGAGATAGTAATGCAACTATTGAGCCTACAAAACCTAAATAAATTCCGATTCTTTTAGCTTTGTTGCTATCAAAAAACACTCCATATATCAAGCATATAATCGCAACTCTACAATCATATAGCGGTAGGCTTGTTTCTATTGAAAATGAGCCACTTGTTAAATACCAAGCATATAATATAAATTGTTGTAAAAATAGTATAATCACAAAAATCTTTAAAATATTTTTATTGCTATTTTTAAATGTATCTCTATGTCTATAAATCAAAATTGCACCTATAAAGGCAATCAAAACGAGTGAAATATGTGTTGTTCCATATTTTACTATATCTCGTCCTTCAGGTTCAGACCTAAAGAAATAAACTATAAAATCTAAAAATCTTTCTAAAAAATTCAAAACTACTCTCCCTTACTAAAAGACCATGCGTTTTTTATCTGTGGTTTTAATCTTTCAAAAGTCCATGTATCATTTGTATTTTGTGGACTGTTCGGGTCATTTATTATAAAATTCCCTTGTTCATCAACCCCAACTAATACAATATAATGTCCGATTGTTGAAAAATCTCCTTTACCAACATTAACAATTATCGGTCTTCCACTTTTTAATTCGTTTTTATAAACTTGTTCATCATTTCCTACTTCTTTTACTGTTAGTCCATATTTTTTAGGAACTTCAGTAAAATATTTCCAACCGGTACCTGCTCCCTCTGCATATTCTTCATACTTTGCAAGTTCAACAGGCGTAATGGAATTATCTTTTGAAAGTCCTGAAACTACCATAGCCATACAAGTTGGGCCACAACCATTTATCGCTATATTTTCATCAGTATATTTTTTTTGTCCCCAACGTCTATCCCATTGTAAATAGTATGGAATACTTCTTTTAAAGTCAACACTTTCTCCGGTAAAATTATCTATAACTTTATTTTCTAATTTATCTTTTACAAAAAGTTTAGCAGATGGATTTCTGTAAAGCAAAGCTAAATACCCAATACTAAGTTTATTTTCGCTTTTTAAAATTTCTTTAATGTCTTTATCAGTGGTATTTTTTAACCCGTCACGAATAATCTTTTCGTTCAAAAGATTAATTTTATTTCCACCATTAACTTTAGTTGACAGCTTTTTTACATCTATTCCATTTGCATTTAAAGTTGTGTCTGTTTTGGTTGTAGTTTCTTCTTTTTTTGTTACATCAACTTTAATTTCTTTTTTAGAAAACGCAAAATTAAAAAACACAAATATCCCAAAGGTATAAAGTGCAAGAAAAACACCAAATTTTACTAACTTATTTTGTAAATTAGAATTCACTGGCTACTCCGTAATCGCAAGCATCTTCTTTGCTTGGTCGCTTGTAATTAATGCATCTATCATATCAGAAATATCTCCGTTTAAGAAACTGTCTAATTGATAAATAGTCATATTGATTCTGTGGTCTGTAACTCTTCCTTGTGGAAAGTTGTATGTTCTAATTCTTTCAGACCTATCTCCTGAACCTATTTGTGATTTTCTTGCATCAGCAATATCTTTATTTTGTTCTTCTTGGTATTTTTCATATAATCTTGACTTCAAGATTTTCATTGCTTTATCTTTATTTTTAAGTTGTGATTTTTCATCTTGACAAGTAACAACAAGCCCTGTCGGTATATGTGTAATTCTTACTGCAGAGTCTGTTGTATTTACACATTGTCCACCGTTACCACTTGCTCTATAAACGTCAATTCTAAGGTCATTTTGATTTATTACAACATCAACATCTTCAACTTCAGGTAAAACTGCAACAGTTGCAGCAGAAGTGTGAATTCTACCACTTGATTCAGTAGCAGGAACACGTTGAACTCTGTGAACTCCACTTTCATATTTTAACTTTGAATATGCTCCTTGACCTTTAACTAAGAAAACTACTTCTTTGATACCTCCGACACCTTGTTCGGAAATACTCATTATTTCAGTTTTCCATCTTTGTTTATCAGCAAACATTCTATACATTCTTAAAAGATCCTCAGCGAAAAGTCCTGCCTCATCTCCACCTGTACCGGCTCTAACTTCCATAAATACGTTCTTATCATCATTAGGGTCTTTAGGTAACAATAGGATTTTTAATTCTTGTTCTTCACTTTCGATAGATTCTTCAAGCATCGAAATTTCTTCCTTAACAAGCTCTTTCATATCCTCATCTAAGCCTTCTCTTAACATTTCCTTGTTTTCTTCAAGTTCTTTTTTATGTTTAGAATATTCTTTATATTTTTCAATGATTGGTTTCATATCTCCATGCTCTTTAGCAAGTTTTTGCCAAACATTCATATCTTTCATAATTTCAGGATCTATAATCTTTCTTTCAAGCTCCTCAAATTTTTCAATTAATAATTCTAATTTATCAAACAAAATATATCTCTCCTTTTAAATTTACAATTAATCAACCTATATTATATCACAATTTCTTTATTATAAGCAAATTAATGTAATAAAAAAGTTTTTCAACAAAAAAAGCTGTTATAAACTAATTATAAACAGCTTTTCTTTCTCTTTAATACAAAACTCTCCCCAAAAATTCGAATTAAATAATTTATCTAAAATTTTATTTAGACTTAACATTTTCAAGCATTCTTTGAATTCTTTGAACTGGAGCTTTTGAATTCATCATTCTTAATGCAGATCTAACTCCGTTAGCATCTTCTTTACTAATCGCTTGCTTTTCTTCTAATTTTTGTAATAAGCTTCTAACTTCTTCTTTTAAAGCAAAAAGTTCTTGATTTTGCATTTCTTTTTTAGTAAATGCCTCTTCAGATTGTGTTCTGGCTTTTTCAAGAATTTCCCTAACTTTTTCAACACTTTGTGCTTTATTTACTTCGTCAGTTAACATATTTCTTGTTTTGTTGTCAAGATGAGTTTTTGAAATCAAAGAAACAACTTCTTTTTTATATCTTTCTAATCTTTCAGCTTTAATTTGTTCCGGAGTTTTTACCTTAGCAGGTATTGTTACTCTTGGAGTTTTAAGCTTATTTAATAAGTTCTTTAAAGCATATTCTGATTTCATCATCTTTGATGCGTTTTTAATTGCATTAGCATCATTTTGTGATATTTTTTTGTTATTAACTGCCTCATTGGCTTTTTGTTCAATTTCAGTTCTTAAAACTGAAATATTATCGACTTGTGCATTAGTTTGTTGTGTACCAAAAGCAAATGCAAATCCACACAATACTGATACCAATCCAACTGATAATTTTCTGGAAAGATATTTTTGTTTTGTATTTGCATTTTCTCTAGATATAATTTTCATATAATCTACCCCCTAAAATATTTTTGTCACAAAAGCGACTTCGTACATTTTAAACCCCTAACCTTAAAACAACCTTAAAAATATAAACAAAATTTAAAGCAAAAAAATAGCTATGTAAAAATTTTACATAGCATATCTTCCTAATAAATTTTAAGTATGGTATTTGCGTTCTAGTTGTAAGGTCTGTTATTAGTGTGATTATATCTATTTAAATTAATTTAAAATTCAAATACTATTTTAATGTACTTCCTTTATACCATTGTATGTAAATATTATTTATATACAAAAATATTTTTTATCTTTCAAATCCCTTCCCAACTATTTTGTTGGGAAGTAGATTTAAAAATTTTGACTCTTATAGCAAAGCTAAGGAAGTGAAAGAGTCTTTAAATTTATTTGAACACTGTTTGTTCTTGAACATCAGTAGCTAATGATTCTAAAGCTAATTTTGTTCTTGAATAACGTAATTTGTATTGTTCTTCCTTACTTGTACTAGGGTCTCCTAGTGGATAAGGAATTGAGATTGTTGGAACAATTCTGTTTGTACCAACTGTCATTGCAACTGGAACTAAGTTACACATTTGTACGATAGGGATTCCCGCCTTTTCGATTTCTTTTACTATCGTTGCACCGCAACGTGTACAAGTACCTCAAGTAGAAACCATGATACAACCGTCAACTCCAGCCTCTTGAAGTTTAGCTAACATTTCTTGTCCCATTCTCTTTGCTTCTGCTTGTGTAGTTCCTGTTCCTACTGTTGAATAGAAATATTCATGTAGTTCTCCAAAAACTCCTTCATTTTTAAGGTCAACTAATACGTCCCAAGGAACGATTACATTAGGGTCAGCATCTGCAGCTGCAGGGTCAAATCCGGCATGGATTGTTTTAAACTCGCCACCTTTTAATCTTTCCATTGATGAACAGTCATAACGTCCCCATCTTGTAGCTGATGCAGATTGAATTCTATCAGGGTTATCAACAGGAACGATACCACCTGTATTTAATACGGCGATTTTAGCTTTCTTTAAATCTTTTAATGGACTTGCTATTGGTACTAAATCTTTTTTAGGAATTGGAAGTTCTGTAACATATTCTTCTCCTGCAATTTTCTTAAGTAACATATCAACTCCACGTCTTGATGCTGAAACTGGTTCTTCTAACCAAACTTGGTGTCTGATTCCTCTTTCAAAGTAACCTTCAGCTTTAGCACCTTTAGTTTCTTCTCCAGCTAATAATTTATTTACATAAAGAGCCATTTTTTCTGTATCTTTTTTAACAAAAGCAGCTGAGTTTCCACCTTCAAAAACAGGCATTTTAAGTTTAAACATTTCAACTCCAGGGTTTTCAACATGCATTGAAGTTACAACAGGAACATTGAATTTTTCTTTTACTGCCTCACAGATATTTCCACAAGCAACACCGTAACGTCCGGCTTGGAATGCAGGTCCTGCAATAAATACATCAAATTCTAAATTTTCTAACATAGCTAAGATTTCATCTATAGCATCTTGTGTGTTAGAGCCCATATAGTTATCTCCACAAATAACTGTATGAGTAATTTCAGCGTCTAATTTTGCTTGTAATGCAATACCAGGGCCTACCTTTCCTTCTTTTAATTCAGGCTTGAAATCTGCCCTATCTTCTCCACCAATACCGGCAAAGAATTGATTTATATAATGAATTGCTTTTTTCATACTTAACACCTCTTAAAATTCCTTCATAGTTTTTACAGACCATCCTGCAATAGCATCTCCACAGAACATTGCATTATTTTCCATAATTATAGAACCGTCTTCTTTTACTGATGAGCCTAAAATTTCATCAAATGCCCAACCACCTGATAAACCATCTCTTGCAAGAGCCTCAAGTTCTCCGATAACTTTCTTTCTTGGTGGTAATTTAATTAATTCAGAAACATTTCCTGAAGAAACTAATGCATTAGCTTTTTCATCTAAAACTACAAGTGGTTGTGATGCACCATCACGTCCAGTACATTCATTACTGATACCTACTGTCTTAACTCCGATATCTTCTAAAGCTACGATACATCTAATGTAGTCAGTATCAGGGTTACCATAACCTTCTTCAGTTACGATAGCAGCCTCTGCTCCTAAGTATTTAGCTATATTAGACATTATGATTGCTGAACGTTCTTTTTGGTCTAAAGCAACGTTTAAGTTTGACATTATAACTCCAACAAAGTTGATTGTCTTTCCATGTTCTTTGTAAAGTTCTCTAATTGTTGGGAAGTTTTGGAAGTCATAAGTTGACCATTTTGATGAACAAGGCATGAAACTTCCTGAAATAATTGCTCCGTCAAGAACTTCGCAAGGATTCATAAATGTTGGTACAAAGTGGTTCATATCCCAACCATAAATTAAGTCGTTATATCCCATTTCTTCCATTTGTGATTGTGGTTGCATTACTAAAACAACTTTTGGCAAACTATTTACCTTTTCGCTTCTATTTAAAACCGGATCAAATTCAAAAACTTCTGTTTCATCAGGATTTAATTCTTTTACAGTTTGTCCTAAATATTCAGCAAATTTGTGAGTTGCCCATCTAATTGCTCTATTTTTCTTTTGTTGTTCATGTCTTTCAAATTCTTCATCAGTGTCGGCAACGATACAGATATTGATTAATTGTCCGAATATTGTATATTTTTGTCCTTCTCCACACATATCAATTAAACCGTCACCAAAACTTCCCCAGTGCATACCAACACCAAGAACACTTACACCTTTAAGCGCATGAAGTTTTCCTTCTCCACAAGGAACAACTTCACCAGTTACTCCTGGGAATAAAGTTCTTCCGTCAACTCTAACTCTAGGTTCAACAGCCTCCTTAATAGGAACAATTCTGATGTCTTCCCCTGGTCTTGCGATTTCTATATCAACTTCTGTGATATGTTCGTCTTGTAAAATAAATTCACAAGCCTCTTTTTTATTAATTGTTAAAATTCCATTTTCAAAGAAAGTTTTATCTCCAAAAACTACATCTTTAACATGAAAATTACCGATTTCTAATTTCATAGAAAGCCTCCTTATTTTTTATTAAAGTTTATTATTTATTATAAATTCGTCTGTTTTCAACGCCTTTACAAGTGAATACATACTAAATAACATTATAAATGCAAATGGGAATGCAGCTATAATTGATATAGTTTGTAGCATCTTTAATCCATTTGCTGAGCCTATCATAAGTGATAGTGCAAGTGCTGATTGAACAACTCCCCAAATAGTTTTCTTTGTATTTGTTGGGTTTAAATCTCCTTCTTGTGATAACATTCCTAAAACGAAAGTTGCAGAGTTTGCAGATGTAATGAAGAATGTGAAAAGAAGAATTATAGCAACAAATGATAAAATAGCTCCAAGTGGTATATTGTTCATAACAATGAAGAATGCTGTCGCTGAACTCTTACTTGCCTCAAGTAAAACTTCTCCGGCTGTTGCAAAGTCAATTCCGGCAAAAATTGAGAACCAAATGAACGATACGATTGTAGGCACTAACATAACACCTGCAATAAATTCTTTTATAGTTCTACCTTTAGAAATTCTTGCAATGAAGATTCCTGTAAATGGAGCCCAAGCAATCCACCATGCCCAGTAGAATACTGTCCAATCTCCAAACCAAGAACTTTTTCCAAAAGCTCCAACTTCTAATGAATTTTGAATGAAGTTTTGAATATAAAGTCCTGTTCCTTCAACAAAAGTTCTTAAAATCTTAACAGTTGGCCCAAACAAGAACGAACCTGCAAGTAAAACTACAACCAAAATTAAGTTTAAGTCTGAAACAGCTTTAATTCCTTTTTCAACCCCTGAAATTGCTGTCCAAGTGTAAATCAAAGTAATTGTAACAACTAAGATAATTTGAACCATTGGAGTTTCAGGAATCTTGAACATATAATTAAGTCCACTGTTGATTTGTTGAGTTCCAAGTCCTAAAGAAGTAGCCATTCCTGCTGCTGTTGCAAATACAGCTAAAATGTCGATTATTTTTCCTATTGGACCCTTAGCTCCTTTTTCTCCTAAAATAGGAATAAATATACTACTTATTAAGCCCGGTTTACCTTTTCTAAATTGCATATAAGCAAGTCCTAAACCTAATATACAGTAGTTAGCCCAAGGATGAAGTCCCCAGTGTAAAAATGATTTTGTAATAGCAAACTTAGCTGCCTCTTCTGTCATTCCCTTACCATACATTGGATTTAAATAATGACTTAATGGTTCAGAAATGCCAAAGAATACTAAACCGATTCCCATACCTGCTGAGAATAGCATAGCGAACCAAGATGAATTTGAAAATTCCGGTTTTGAATCATCTCCACCAAGTTTTATGTTTTTATACTTACTAAAAAAACCAATCCAAATTGCAAAAACAATAAATGAAGTCATAGTAAAAGTATAAAACCAGTTAAAATTAGTAGATAAGAATTTGAAAGATGCGTTACCGGCAATTTCAAATGATGATGGACTTAAAAAGCCCCAAAAAACGATTGCTAATGTCAATGCTATTGATGCATAAAACACAGTATTATTTTTTTTACTCATTTTTTTCTCCTTATTTAATTTTAAAAAATTTCTCTTAAAATACTTTTTGAATTTAAGACACAAGAAATCTGCAGAAATTTCCAATATGTGCTTTCGATACAAAATAATTATTTTTTAACTATAATCATTTTATAATCATGATTATTTTTTAATCTGAAATAAATATAACATAAAATTTAATCGTTTGCAATAGTTTTTTATTAAAAATTAATTTTAATTTTCTATTTTTTATTTTAAAGTGATATAAAATTAACAAAAATTTACAAAAATAATTTACACGAAAGACTTTTACTTAATATATTTAAAGTGTAAATTTGATATTATTTAAAACTTATGATAAAATAATACTTTGTAGAGGAGAGATAATATGACTGTTATAGATAAAAAAATGATACAAAAAACTAGAATGGTAAAATACTTTGTTGATGCCACGATAGACATAATAGAAAAAGACGGATACGAAAGTGTAACCATAAGAAAAGTTGCAGATATTGCCGGATATAATAGTGCAACCATTTATAATTATTTTGACAACTTAGAGCATTTATTATTTTTTGCATCTATGCATTATCTAAGAGAATATATAGAGGAAATTCCAATCTATATAAAATCAGCAAAGGATTCAAGAGATATTTACCTATTAGTTTGGCAATGTTACATAGACTGTGCTTTTAGAAAGCCACAAATTTATTATAAAATATTCTTTTCAAACTTAAAACAGGATTTAGAGCAATATGTAGAAAGTTATTACAGTTATTTTCCTTTAGACGTAAAAAAATATCCTAAAGTCATTAGAGAAATGCTTTTATCCAAATCTATAAAAACGAGAAGTTTTAACTTAATGCAGGCTTGTGTTGAAGAAAAAATTGTATCTGAAGATAGAGCAGAAATGATTGACAGTTTGATAATTTGTGTATTTGAAAGTATGCTTTTAAAAGTATATAGAGGAAGTATAAATTCATCTGTTGCAAAGGAACTTGTAAATAATTATATAGTTGAAATATTTGACAAAATGAGATAAGCAATTATCTCATTTTTTTATAAAAAAATGAGGGCTTAGCCCTCATTAAAAATATCATATTACTATTTTTTTTCTTCTGTTTTTTCTCCGTTAGCAGCTTTAACATTTTTTACATAGTTTTCAGCAGCTTTTCCTAATTTAATAACTTCAGCTTTATCCATTTTATCTTCTTTTACAGAAGAGATTAATGAAGCATATTTTTCTTCAATACTTTTCTTATCTGAGTCTTTTAAGTTAGGAATTGATAATTCAACAGCTTTTTGTTCTTCTAATGCTTTGATTGTAGCATTTTTTTCTTCATCAGAAGCCTTTTCCATTTTCTTTTCTTCTTTTTTGTCTTCTTTCTTTTCTTCTGTTTTTTTAGTTTCAGCCGGTTTTGATTGACAAGCAACCATTGAACCCATTAATAAAATAGCCATAGCAGAAATTAAATATTTTTTAATTTTCATATAAATACCTCCTAAAAATCTTCATTCATCAAGCATTATACTATAATAAAGTTTTTTTGTCAATCGTTTTTAAATTATTTTTTCAACAAGTTCTGCAATCTTATCTACTGAAAAACCTTCTGCAATTTCTTTCATATTTAACGCCATATATTCCACTCTTCTTCTATTTTTGTAAAACTTTTTTATTTCTTTTACAACAGATTCAACACCCTCTGCATAAACACCAATTTCTTCTTCAACAATGAAGTTTTTGTTTTCTTCTTCATGTCCCGGAATAAAGAAAGGAATTATAAGTGGAATATTTTTAACTATCGCCTCTGTAACTGTAAGTCCACCTGGCTTTGTAACCAAAATTTGATTTTCTTCCATAAGTCTTGCTATTTCGTTTGTATAACCTAAAACTTCAAGTCTGTTTTCATCGATAAATAAGCTATATTTTTTTTCTAATTTTTCTTTTAACTCTTCGTTTCTACCACAAACCATTGTTAGCTTTACGTCTTTTGCAATATCTAAAATTGGCATAATATAATCGGAAAAATCGTCTATCCCCAAAGAGCCGAATACTGTTAAAATATTAAATCCGTCTTTTTTTTCATAATGTCTGATTTTAAAGCTATCGTCTATCGGAATTCCAAAAGCGCAAATTTTTTCTTTTTTTATTCCGTCCTCAATCATTTTATTTTTAGTAAATTCACTTGCGACTATATAATAATCTACATAATCACTAAAATACATTTTGTGAGTTACATAGTCTGTGATAACTGAAATAAACGGAACATCATAATATTCTTTTTGTTTTATATGCTCCATAACCCCTATTGCAAAAACATGAGTTCCTATAACAACATTAGGCTTTTTTTCTTCCAAAATCGGCAATATCTTAGAACTTAATATATTTAAAATCGGTTTTGAAAAGACATTTTGATGCGTAGTTAAATTTGTTCCCTTGTATATAAGTCCATAAATTTCAGGTGTCTTCGTTACAATTCCTAAATATCCTCCAACAAGCAAGCTGTCCAATTTTTCAGAAATTTCTTTTAACAAATCTATTTCTTCTACTTCAAATCCTCTTTTAACAAGTTTCTCTTTAATATTATTTGAGGCTCTATTATGTCCACCACCAAATGACGCTGTTAAAATTAATGCTTTTTTCATTTTAACCCTCACTTTATAAAAAGAGTCGGAAAAATTTTCCGACTCTTAAATTCTATTCTTCTACTGTTTCAACTTCTTTAACTTCTTCAGTTTCTTTTACTGTTTCTTCAGTTTCTTTTACTGTTTCTTCAGTTTCATTAGAATCTTCTACTTCTTCAGTTTTATTTTCTTCAAGAAGTGCCTCTTCCATAAGTCTATCTTCTTCTTCCATTGTTTCATAATCAATTTCGATTGATTTATAAACTTTCATACCTGTTCCAGCAGGGATAAGTTTACCTAAGATTACATTTTCTTTTAATCCTAATAAACCATCTGCTTTTCCTTTGATAGAGGCATCAGTTAAAACTCTAGTTGTTTCTTGGAATGATGCAGCTGATAAGAAACTTTCAGTAGCAAGAGATGCTTTTGTAATACCAAGAAGTACATTATCAAATGTAGCACCCATCTTGTCTTCATTTAACATTTCTTTGTTTACAGCCTCAACTTCTCTAAATGGAACTAAACTTCCTTCTAAGAAGTTAGTATCTCCTGAAGTATCAATTCTAACCTTTGATAGCATTTGTTTAATAATAATTTCAATATGTCTATCATCGATATCTACCCCTTGGCTACGGTAAACTTTTTGAACTTCTTTAGTGATATATTCTTGAACGCCAGTTGGTCCTTTGATAGCTAAAATATCATGTGGATTTATAGAACCTTCAGTAAGCATATCACCTGCTTTAATTTCCATTCCATCTTTAACTTTAATTCTAGCTCCATAAGGGATAGCGTAAATTCTTTCATCACCATCTTCAGCTGTTACAACTATATCATATCTTTTCTTATTGTCAACTAATTTTACAGTTCCGTCTATTTCAGTTATATATGCAAGTCCTTTTGGCTTTCTTGCCTCAAAAAGTTCTTCCACACGAGGAAGACCTTGAGTGATTCCAACACCAGCGATACCACCAGAGTGGAATGTTCTCATTGTAAGCTGAGTACCAGGTTCCCCAATTGATTGAGCAGCAATAATACCAACAGCCTCCCCAATATCAACCGGATTTCCTGTTGCAAGGTTACGTCCATAACATTTTGCACAAACACCATGTTTTGCTTTACAACCTAAAACGGAACGAACTTTTAATTCAGTAATTCCAAGTTTTTCAACTTTTTCTGCAAGAACTTCAGTAATCATTTCATTTTTACGAATTAATATTTCTCCAGTAGTTGGGTTTAATACATCTTCGAATGAATGTCTCCCTACAATTCTATCTGCAAGTTTTTCAACGACAGCATTTCCGTCTTTGAAATCTTTAGCTAATACATATTCATCAGTACAACAATCATCTTCTCTAACAATTACATCTTGTGAAACATCTACAAGTCTTCTTGTTAAGTAACCAGAGTCGGCAGTTCTAAGCGCTGTATCTGAAAGTCCTTTTCTTGAACCGTGAGTTGAAATAAAGAACTCTTGAACAGAAAGACCTTCTCTAAAGTTTGCCTTGATAGGAATTTCTACGATTCTACCAGTTGCAGAACTCATAAGTCCACGCATACCGGCTAACTGTCTAATTTGGTTAATATTACCTCTGGCTCCGGAGTCCGCCATGATTGAGATACTGTTTGTAGGGTCTTGTCTTGAAACAAGTATTTTTGTAATATCTTCAGTCGCTTTTGTCCAAACGCTGATTACATATTCATATCTTTCTTGTTCAGAAACTAAACCATCTTTAAATAATTCTTCATAAGTTGCAATTTTTTCTTCTGCCTCTTTAAGAATTCCCCATTTTTCTTCCGGAACAATTACGTCATTCATTGAGATTGAAATAGCCCCAATAGTTGAGTATTTATATCCAGTTGATTTTATATAGTCTAATACTTCGGCAGTCTTGATATTTCCATGTTTTCTAAAACATTTATCTACAATTTTACCAAGCATTTTTTTATCGACAAGTTTATCAACTTCTAGTGAGAATTTATCTTTACTTCTATCAACAAAACCTAAGTCTTGTGGAATATGTTCGTTGAAGATAAATCTACCAACTGTTGATTTTACAATTTGACTTTCTCCTGTTTCTTCATCTCTATATAAAACATTAACTGTATCGTGAATTTTAACATTCTTTGTAGAATAAGCCTTAAACATTTCATCATAATCCATAAATGAACGAACAGCTTGTTCTTCAACAGTTCCACTTGTTAAATAGTATGAACCAAGTACGATATCTTGGGCAGGAGTTGTAATTGGCTTACCGTCTTTTGGAGCCAAAATATTATTTGTTGAAAGCATCAAAAGTCTTGCCTCTGCTTGTGCCTCTGTTGATAGAGGTAAATGGACAGCCATTTGGTCGCCATCAAAGTCGGCATTATATGCAGTACAAACTAAAGGATGCAATTTTATAGCTTTTCCTTCAACTAAAACAGGTTCAAACGCTTGAATACCAAGTCTGTGAAGAGTCGGTGCTCTGTTTAAAAGTACAGGGTGGTCTTTGATAACTTTATCTAAGATATCCCAAACATTTGAATTTAATCTTTCAACATATTTCTTTGCACTCTTAATATTATGAACAACTCCATCTTCAACTAATTGTTTCATAATGAAAGGTTTGAATAATTCAAGTGCCATTTTCTTTGGAAGTCCACATTGGTGGAATTTCAAATCAGGCCCTACTACGATTACAGAACGTCCTGAGTAGTCAACACGTTTACCAAGTAAGTTTTGTCTGAATCTTCCTGTTTTACCTTTTAACATATCTGATAGAGATTTAAGTTCTCTATTTCCTGCTCCCGTTACAGCTTTTCCATGTCTTCCATTATCAATTAATGTATCCACAGCCTCTTGTAACATTCTCTTTTCATTTCTCATAATGATTTCCGGAGCATGAAGTTCGATAAGTTTTTTAAGTCTGTTATTTCTATTTATAACACGTCTGTATAAATCATTTAAGTCTGAAGTTGCAAATCTTCCACCTTCAAGTTGCACCATAGGTCTTAAATCAGGTGGAATTACAGGAACAACATCAATAATCATCCATTCAGGTCTGTTTCCTGATTTTCTAAATGCCTCACAAACTTCAAGTCTTCTTGAAAGTCTGATTTTCTTTTGACCTGTTGCATCTACAAGACCTTTTTTAAGTTCTTCTGAAAGCTCATCTAAATTAATATTTTCCAAAAGTTCTTTAACAGCCTCAGCACCCATTCCAACTCTGAAATTTTCAGAACCGAATTTTTCACAAGCCTCACCATATTCACCTTCAGTTAATAATTGTTTAACATAAAGGTCAGTGTCTTTTGCATCAAGTACAACATAATTTGCAAAATATAATATTTTTTCAAGTGCTCTAGGACTCATATCTAATATAAGTCCCATTCTTGAAGGTATTCCTTTGAAATACCATATATGAGAAACTGGAGCAACAAGTTCTATATGACCCATTCTTTCACGTCTAACTTTAGATTTTGTGATTTCAACTCCACATTTTTCACATACATTTCCCTTGTATTTTATTCTCTTGTATTTACCACAATTACATTCCCAGTCTTTAACCGGTCCAAAAATCTTTTCGCAGAAAAGTCCATCTCTTTCCGGTTTTAATGTTCTATAATTTATGGTTTCAGGTTTTTTAACTTCTCCTCTTGACCAACTTCTAATCTTATCAGGTGAAGCCAAGCCAATCTTCATTGCATCAAAATTATTTAATTCCAACAAGGAGTTCACTCCCTTCCTCTATGTTATTGCTCAATATCTTCTTCTATAAATATTTCTTCTTTTTCTTCTTTTGGACTGTTCTTTCCTTTTTCATCTTTATCTTCTAAAAAGCTAAGGTCAAAGCCGTCAAATTCTTCTTCATTTCCACTTGATTTTTCATAGAATGAATCAAAGTCGAATTCTTCTTCCCCTTCTTCATCTTCATATTCTTCATTTAAAACAAGTTGAGCTTTTATTTCATCAGAATTTTCTCTAAGTTTAATTTCTTCGCCCTCTTCATCAATAAGTTTAACATCTAAACATAATGATTGTAATTCTTTCATAAGAACTTTAAATGATTCAGGAATACCCGGTTCAGGAATATTTACACCCTTAACGATTGATTCATAAGTCTTAACTCTACCTACAATATCATCACTCTTAACAGTAAGCATTTCTTGTAGAGTATGGCTTGCTCCGTACGCCTCTAGCGCCCAAACTTCCATTTCTCCGAATCTTTGTCCACCAAATTGTGCTTTACCACCAAGTGGTTGTTGAGTAACTAATGAGTATGGTCCGATAGACCTTGCGTGAATTTTTTCATCAACCAAGTGGTGAAGTTTTAACATATACATATAACCAACAGTTACAGGATTGTCAAACTCATCTCCAGTTCTACCATCTCTAAGTCTTATCTTTCCGGATTCAGGACAACCTGCAAGTCTTAACGCATCAAGTACATCAAAATCACTTGCTCCATCAAATACCGGTGTAGCAACTTTCCAACCAAGTCTTTTAGCTGCAAGTCCTAAATGAACTTCAAGCACCTGTCCAATGTTCATACGAGAAGGTACCCCTAGTGGATTAAGAACTATTTGTAATGGAGTTCCGTCAGGTAAGAATGGCATATCTTCTTGAGGCATAATTCTTGAAATAACCCCTTTATTACCATGCCTACCACACATTTTATCCCCTACATTAATCTTTCTCTTTGTAGCTACATAAACTCTAACTACTTCATTTACTCCAGGTGGTAATTCATCTCCATTTTTTCTGCTATAACATTTAACATCTACAACTATACCAGTTTCTCCGTGAGGAACTCTTAAAGAAGTATCTCTAACTTCACGAGCCTTTTCTCCAAAGATTGCTCTTAAAAGTCTTTCTTCGGCACTTAACTCAGTTTCTCCCTTAGGTGATACTTTACCAACTAAAATATCTCCTGAATTAACTTCAGCACCAATTCTGATGATACCATTTTCGTCTAAGTTCTTTCTCATATCTTCACCGATATTTATAACATCTCTTGTGATTTCTTCAGAGCCTAATTTAATTTCACGAGCTTCACATTCATGTTCTTCAATATGCAATGAAGTTAAAATATCATCTATAACAAGTTGTTCATTTAACAGCATCGCATCTTCGTAGTTATAACCTTCCCAGTTCATGAATGCCATTAAAATATTTTTACCAAGTGCAATTTCTCCATTTTCAGTTGAAGGACCATCAGCAATGATATCTCCAGCTTTAATTCTGTCATTTTCATTTACAATAGGTCTTTGGTTAATTGTTGTACCTTGGTTTGAACGTTTGAATTTAAGTAATCTATACTTATCAACAACATTATCTAAATCTCTTTTTATATGAATTTCATCACTATCAACTTTAGTAACAATTCCTGAATTTTTAGCAATAATAACAACACCACTATCTCTTGCAGCTTTATACTCAATACCAGTTCCTACAACAGGAGCCTCAGTAACAAGTAGTGGCACTGCTTGTCTTTGCATGTTAGAACCCATCAACGCACGAGTCGCATCGTCATTTTCAAGGAAAGGAATCATTGCAGTACCTACAGATACAATTTGTTGTGGAGAAACGTCCATAAGTTGAATCATATCTCTTGGATAAATATCATTTTCTCCATTAATACCACGACCACTAACTCTTTCGTTTACAAAACGACCATTTTCATCAAGTGGCTCATTAGCTTGAGCAATAATAACTTCATCTTCTTCATCTGCAGTTAAATAAACAATATCCTTTGTAGCAATTCCGTCATTTACAACACGATATGGAGTTTCTATAAATCCATATTCGTCAACTCTTGCATAAGTTGTAAGAGAAGTAATAAGACCGATATTTGGACCTTCAGGAGTTTCTATCGGACAAATTCTTCCGTAGTGGCTTTCATGAACGTCTCTAACTTCGTATCCTGCTCTATCTCTGCTAAGACCTCCAGGTCCTAATGCTGATAATCTTCTCTTATGAGTAAGTTCTGCAAGTGGATTGTTTTGGTCCATAAATTGTGATAACTGTGAAGAACCAAAGAACTCTTTTAAAGAAGCAACAAGCGGTCTAATATTGATTAAACCTTGTGGAGTTGCTAAGTCAGGGTCTTGAGTTGACATTCTTTCTCTAACAACTCTTTCCATTCTTGACAAACCAATTCTAAATTGATTTTGTAAAAGCTCTCCAACAGCTCTAACTCTTCTATTTCCTAAATGGTCAATATCATCACAAATTCCAAGACCATAGAATAAGTTAAATTCATAACTTACAGTAGCCTCAATATCATCACGAGTTATATGAGTTGGAGAAAGTTCTTTAACTCTATTTCTAACAGCTCTCTTAACTTGTGTTTCATATTCTTCGCCTTCATATTCTGATGCAGACTCTAAAATTTCCATCATAACAGGATAGTAAATTTTTTCTGAAAGTCCGTTACATTTAATATCAAAACCTAATTCAAACGCACTAATATCAACAAAGTGGTTACCAGTTACGATAATTTTCTTGTCCTCAACCTTAACGTGAACTCTCTTATATCCTGCATTTTCAATTTTTTCAGCAAGTTCTTCTGAAATATATTCTCCAACACTTGCAATCTTTTCCATTTCGCCGAATTTATCTGTTTTAAAAATATCTTCAGCTAAAATAGTTCCAACTAATCTATTTCTTAAAGCTAATTTCTTATTGAATTTATATCTACCAACTTTTGCAAGGTCATATCTTCTTGGGTCAAAAAGTAAATTATGTAATAAACTTTCTCCACTTTCAACAGTTGCCGGGTCTCCCGGTTTTAACTTTCTATAAATTTCAAGAATAGCCTCTTGATAACTCTTTGATATATCTTTTTCCAAAGTAGTATGAAGTTCTTTAATATCTCCGAAGTTTTCAATCATTTCTTCATTTGTTTCATATAACAACGCTCTAATCATAGTTGTTATAGGTAATTTTCTAGTTCTGTCGATACGAACACTAACAACACCATTAGTATCAGTATCATATTCTAACCAAGCACCTCTATTAGGAATAACTGTTGAAGAAAATAGTTTATTACCAGACTTATCAATTTCTTCCCCGTAATAAACACCCGGACTTCTAACAAGCTGACTTACAATAACTCTTTCAGCACCATTGATGATAAAAGTTCCATTGTCAGTCATTAAAGGAATTTCACCCATAAAAACTTCTTGTTCCTTAACTTCTCCGGTATTATTATTTGTCAAACGAACATCAACCTTTAGAAGTGTAGAATAGTTCATATCCCTATCCTTACATTCTTGTTCCGAATATTTTGGAGCGTTTTCTAAACGATAATTTAAAAATTCCAACTTCATAGCCTCAGAATAATCTCTGATTGGACTAACATCGTCAAAAACATCTCTAATACCTTGCTTAATAAACCAATCATAACTCTCAGTTTGAATAGCAATTAAGTTTGGAAGATCCAAAACATTTTGAATCTTTGAGTAACTAACCCTTTCTGTGATTCCATACTTTTCAGTATGTGTCATAAAACTTCACCCCTTTGAAAAATTAAAAAAGATAAAAATACATATTATCCCACTATTACATTATTATCTTTAAATTTTACCAGATTTTTTACAAAATGTAAATACCTTTTTACAAAAAAAATTGACTTTTACAAAAAAATATTTTAAAATATTCAGTTATATTTAGACAAACAAAAAAACTGCTATAAAAATTTATAACAGTTTAAATATTTTTTCTATTTTAAAATAATATTATATATCTTTTCTACAAAAGAATTTTATATAAATGATATAAAATCAATACTTTCACCACAAAAAATAGTGGTACTAAAATCCTAAATTTTATCTTTTTAGTTTTATGTCTAAATATTTGCATTGATAAAAAAGCTCCAATAGAGCCGAACAAAAAGGCTGATAACAATAAGCTATTTTCTGAAATTCTATTCTTGCCTTTTATAGCTTTTCTTTTATCAATATAAAATATTGTAAAAGATATTAAATTCATCATAAAAATTATAGAAATCAATAATTTATAGTTATATAATAAACCACCCAAAAGTAAATATAATATGAAAAAAATTCTCATATGCCCTCCACAATTCAAAAAAGTCGCAACTCAAAAGAGTTACGACCATATTTAATTAGCTTCAATTATATTTTTCAAGGTATGCCAAGCAAGAACAGCACATTTAACTCTTGCAGGCATTGTAGAAATATTTTGAAGAGCTATAGCATCCTTAAGTTTTTTTAGCTCATCACCTTCAAGACCTTCTGTAATCATTGCCAAAAATGTTTCACAAAGTTCCTTTGCTTCGTCCAAACTCTTTCCTTTTACCAAATCAATCATAAGTGACGTTGACGCTTGAGAAATGGCACAGCCAACTCCAACATAAGAGGCATCTTTTATGATTCCGTCTTCAATGTCAAGTTGTAATGTAATTTCATCTCCACAACTAGGATTATGACCTTTTTCTTCGTGAGTTGGGTGTTGTAAGTATCTCTTATTTTTAGTATTTCTACTTTCTTCTGTTATTATTTCTGTATAAATTTCTCTAATGTCCAAGATGTAATATTCTCCTTACTTCTTTTAGTTTCTCAATGAAATATTCAACTTCTTCTCTAGTATTATAGAAAGAAAAACTTACTCTACAAGTTGCATTTTCATTCAAATATCTATGCAAAGGCTCTGCACAATGATGTCCGCTTCTTATTGCAATTCCAAAACTGTCAAGTATTGAAGAAACATCATGAGGATGTGCATCTTTTACATTAAAAGCTATTACAGGACATCTATTCTCTTTTGTTGTAGTATAAGTCTTTACAAAATCTAACTTTTTCATTTCTTCAAAAGCAAAATCCATAAGTTCTTTTTCTATCTTTTCTATATTTTCAAATCCAATTTCTTCTAAATAGTCGATAGCTGTTCCAAGTGATGCAACTGCCCCAACATTTTGTGTTCCTGCCTCAAAACGACCGGCAGGTAAAAGATAAGTTGAATAATCTTCATAAACATATTCTATCATATCTCCACCAAAAAGGAATGGATTCATTTCTTTTAAAACTTCAAATTTTCCATAAAGCACGCCTACACCCATTGCACTAAGCATTTTATGTCCTGAAAAAACTAGAAAATCTGCGTCCAATTCTTGAACGTCCAATTTTTTATGTGCAACAATTTGTGATGCGTCAAGCAATACTTTTGCTCCGTTTTTATGAGCAATTTCAACGATTTTTTTAACATCAGGCATTGTAGCAACTACATTTGATGCACAAGTTATACAAACTAATTTTACTTTTTTTGAAATTTTTTCTTCAAAAGATTTCATATAAAGTTGAAAATCTTCATCAAGATAAATATAGTTAAGTTTAGCACCTGTTTTTTCAGTTAAAAATTGCCAAGTACATAAATTACTATGATGCTCCATAATGCTAAGCATTATTTCATCATCTTTTTGTAAATTTTTAAGTCCATAAGCATAAGCAACTAAATTAAGTGCCTCACTTGCATTTTTAGTAAAAATTATTTCAGTAGTTCTCTTTGCATTAAGAAAATTTTTAACTTTCTTTCTAGTTCCCTCATAAATTTCAGTCGCAGACATGCTAAGGTAATGACTACCTCTGTGAGGACTTCCATTTTGATATGAGTAATAATTTGTTATGGTATCAATAACAGCTTGTGGCTTTTGGCTTGTGGCTGCATTGTCAAGATAAATAACTTTTTTACCAACTTTTTCTTCGTTTAAATACGGAAAATCTTTTCTAATTTCAAGAACAGTTTTAGTCATATTATACCTCCGCAAGTTTTTCTGCTAAAGTTGTATAAACTCTCTTTCTTACTTCTTCATTATCTATTAAGTCGATGACTTCGGCAAATTGTGATTCTAAGATTAATCTCTTAGCATCTGACTCACTAAATCCACGACTCATAATGTAGAATAGTATATCTTCATCAATTTTTCCTGCACTTGCTGCATGAAGTCCTTCAACATCATCTTCAGTACAAAGTAGGATTGGAACTGCAACATTTCTTATATCATCAGAAAGTAATGTTACATACTCTTGTTCTGATCCTTTTGACTTTGATGAGCCACGTTTGAAGTCAATAGTCGCTCTACAAATTTTTTCTGCCTTATCAGTTAAAGCTCCTTTAACAACTAAAGCGTATTTTGTAGAATTTCCTCTTTGATTTGTAATATAATTAAAATCTAATTTTTGTTCTTTCTTACCAAAATATATTGAACTGACATTAACATTTGAATCTTTTTCAACAAGGTCGCCTATATAAGAAACATAGTTTCCTCTACCGCCTAAATCTACTTGAACGAATTCAACATTTGCTCCCTCTTTAACTTTGTAGTAAACACTTTGAATACTCAAAACATCTAAAGAAAATCTTTGAGAGATACAAATTTTTACATTACTATTTTTTCCCGCCTCAACTTCAATGATTGAATGTCTAAAGCCTTCAAAATTTTCTTTTGTAAAATAGTCCAAGTTTAAATTTAAAGTTGAATTTTCACAAGCCTTTATCTTTATAATATCAACTAATTGATTATTTTCTTTATTTAATTCCAACTCAACAACTTTATTTAGAGCATTATCTTTAGTTGAAACAAAATCCATTTCTAAATTTTTAAAAACTTTTAAAGTTTCAGTTAATTCTTTAGAAAATGAAAATTCTTCATAAGAAAAATCAAGATTTTTCTTTTCACAATTCATTAATGAATAAGCCTTTGGCTCTAAATTAGGTAGTGTTACCTCTGTATTATTAACTCTCGCCTTGTTCCAAGTATTACTTGGTATAAAATTTCCTCTCATACAGACACCCCCTAACCAATAGTTCCTTCAAGTTCAAGATTAATCAAAGCATTCATTTCAACTGCATATTCCAAAGGCAATTCCTTTGCAATAGGTTCAGCAAAGCCTCTAACAATCATAGCTTTTGCCTCTTCTTCAGGAATACCACGACTCATTAGGTAGAAGATTACATCATCATCAATTCTACCAATCTTCGCCTCATGTCCTAAGTCAATATCTGAAGTTTGAATATCTATAACCGGAATTGTATCTGACTGAGATTCTTGGTCTAACATTAAAGATTCACAAGTTACAGTTGATTTACATCCTGGACAATTTGGTTTAACACTTACAAGTCCTCTGTAAATTGCAACTCCTCCACCTTTAGAGATAGACTTTGAATTGATTGATGAGCTTGTTCTTGGAGCTGCATGAACTACTTTTGCTCCAGTATCAAGATATTGGTCTTTACCAGCAAAAGTTATTCCTGTAAATTCACTCTTTGCACCTTCTCCTCTTAACACGCTCATAGGGTATAACAAGCTTACCTTTGAGCCAAATGAACCTGAAACCCATTCAATAGTTCCGTTTTCATCAACAATGGCTCTCTTTGTATTTAAGTTATACATATTTCTTGACCAGTTTTCTATTGTAGAATATCTTAAAGTCGCATTTTTCTTTACAAAAAGCTCAACAGCACCGGCGTGAACATTTAATACATTGTATTTTGGTGCAGAACAGCCTTCAATGAAATGGCAATATGCACCTTCTTCAATAATAATTAAAGTGTGTTCAAATTGTCCGGCTCCAGGAGCATTAAGTCTAAAATATGATTGTAATGGGATACTAACATTTACTCCCTTAGGAACGTAAACGAAAGAGCCACCACTCCAAACTGCATAGTGTAATGCGGCATATCTATGGTCCTCAGGTTTTATACAAGTCATAAAATATTCTTTTATTATGTCAGGATATTCTCTTACAGCTGTTTCAAAATCTGTATAGATAACTCCTTGATTTTTCATTTTCTCAGTTAAGCTGTGGTAAACAACTTCACTATCATATTGAGCTCCAACACCTGAAAGTTCTCTTTTGTATTCAGCCTCAGGAATACCAAGTGCATCAAAAGTCCCCTTAATATCTTCCGGTAACTCATTCCAATCTTCACTCATCTTTGCATCAGGACGAATGTAAGTTGTAATTTCATTTATATCAACAGGAGATAAATCAGGTCCCCAATTTGGATTTTTAGAATTTTCAAAAACTTCTAATGCTTTAAGTCTAAATTCCAGCATCCATTCAGGTTCATTTTTCTCCTTAGAAATTTGCATAACAATATCACGAGTCAAGCCTTTTTCAGTTTTTGAATAATATCTTACCTCGTTTTTTATATCATAGACACCTCTGTCCATTTCCTCTACTTGTGTTTTTTTTCTTTCTGATGTCATAACTACACCTCTTGTTCAATCCAAGCATAACCTTCATTTTGAATTTTATCAATCAAAGATGCGTCAGATGTTTTAACTATTTTTCCATTGTATAGAACGTGAACATAATCCGGTTTAATTCTTGATAAAATCGCTCTATGGTGAGTTATAATCAAAATAGATTTATTTTCGTTTTTAAATCTTTCAACATTTTCAGAAACAATTCTAACAGCATCAATATCAAGACCTGAATCAGTTTCATCTAACATTACAAATGAAGGATTTAACATAACCATTTGTAAAATTTCTGCCTTTTTCTTTTCTCCACCGGAAAAACCGACATTCAAATATCTTTGAGAATAAGCTGTATCCATTGTTAAACTTTCCATTTTTTCTTCAAGTTCTCTTTGGAATTCAACAACACTTTCTTTTTCTCCTGTTATTGACATTCTTGATGCTCTAATAAAATTAGAAACAGTAACTCCGGGAACTTCTTCAGGATTTTGGAAAGACATAAACATACCAAGTTTTGCTCTTTCGTCAGCTCTTAATTCGTTTATATTTTCTCCTTTAAAGATTATATCTCCACTTGTAACTTCATACTTCGGATGTGCCATAATTGAGTTAGTAAGTGTTGATTTACCAGCACCATTAGGTCCCATAATAACATGAACTTTTCCCTCAAAAATATCCAAATCGATACCTTTTAAAATTTCTTTATCTCCAACATTAACATGAAGATTTTTAACCTCTAATATTTTCATATATATCTACCCCTTATAATAAGTATTTAAGCTCAGCTTATTTGTTAATACCCAAAGGGCAAGACAAATAAACTGATTATGTACAACCTTCAAATATTAAAGGCTTAAAAATTTCTAACTAATAAAATTGTCAATAGTCCGTCTTCAGAATAGGAAACAATAGCCTCATCAACCATAGAACCCAAAGTATCTATATTGGAACTATCACAACCGGTGCTACCAACCCCAACCAAAGTATCATAATAATTTTCAAACTCCGGAAGTCTTACAGAATTTGAAATTCTGTTTAACTCTTCCAAGTCCTCAGGCTTTATCTTAACATTTCCTTCAGCAATAACAACTAAAGAATCTTTTTTTATCTTAAAATCTATTCTTAAATCTTGAACTCTTTTACTGAAATAGTAATGAACAAGTCCACTAACAATTAATTTAGCACAATTTTCTTCATATTTTATAGTATTCAAAACAATTACTCTCCTTTTTCATCAAAAAATCTAGAATTTCTAATTGCCTCAAAAATCGGAACTAAAGTTGCGGCAACAAATCCACCAGAGAAACCATTATTATAAAGATTCAAACCTCCATGAAGAAGTCCTACACTTGAAACAATGGAAACGTGGCAAAAACCGGCAACCATTCCAGCAAATATTCCATATTCCCCTGCAACAGGAGCTAAGTTTGTAGCAAACAAAATCGTAACAGTTGCAGAAACACTATGTGGATCATAAATATTCAAAAAGTAGGCAATTAATGTTCCAACTAGAATTGGCAATACGTTTTTGATATGTTTACCGAAAATTCCAAACCCGAAAACAGTAAAAATTCCACCAAGAATTGGACCGTTTAAAGGCTGATTCATAAGTAAAACATAGGTAGTATATATAATTCCAAGAGTTGCCATATTAATCATACTGACACCCCTACCGTAAATATTCCCAAAATCAGATGGAGCTCTACCACTATTCTTTAATAGATTTCCTAAGTTTTTAAAACTAAAACCGTTTAAATAAAAACCTAGAGCAAAAACTATAAAGAAAAATATGTACATTATAATCGCTATTTGTAGATTTCCTTTACTAACTATATTTACATTTTTCACTTCTAAATAAAAAGATTTAAAAATACCTTGAATAAAAAGTCCTATAACACCACAAGTAAAACCGATATTATATAAACTATAACCTTGATGAAAACGTAAAAACGACGCCGAAAGAGCAGGAATAACCATTCCAATCAAAATACCAACGGCATACGAAATTAAAAAACCTTTGACAAAAGGCAATCCAATACCAAAACAAATATAACTTACAACAGGCCCTAGAGCAGTACCAAACAAACTGTTCATGGTCAAAGTATTAAATTTTAATCCCTCGATTTTACCATAAAGATAAACACCAAAAGTTATAGGAATTGTGTTAAATAAATTTTTCCCAAAAAGAGAAAATCCAAAAAGTGTAAAAAGAGCAGCTATGATTGGCCCTGTTAATAATTGCTTTCTTCTCCACAAAACAAAAGATGCCAACAACATAAGCATTCCGGCATTCAAAAATGTCGCACCAATCCCCCCTACTGACATATAGTCTGTAAGCAAATGACTCGGTGATTGTAAAATTTTAATGTAACCATCTAAAATTTCTTTAGGACTATCAAAAAACAATCCAATTAACATTGCTAAAATAGAAAATATAAATATCGCATCATATCTATAATGGTTCTTTACATATATCTTTTCTCTACTCAATACTTTCCTCCAAAATTTTCTCACATATATTGTAACATATAAAAAAAGAAATGTGAACAGATAAAGCACTTAAATATAAAAAAGATTATAAATTTTAGTTGCATCACAAAATTTATTTTACTTCTTGTCGATATTTATTATTAAAAATAGTCAATAAAGAACAATTATTTTCATAAAACAATAATCAATTAAATATAGTTTAGCAAGATAATTTAAAGATTTATTTATATTTAAAGACGTTTACGTCGTTAACAAAATTATACAACTTTTAATAATATTTTTCAAGAAAAAAATTATACTCTTAAAAAGATATGGTATATATTTTTTTATTACTTTATGATAAAATAAATATGAATTTACGATTATTGTGTAAAAGAATATTTATTTCATCATATTTACCTCTTTAAATTTATCAAAGTGGAAATATGTTCAAATAAAATAAATAAGGAGGTAATTTTATGAATTTTTTTATAAATAAATTTTTTTCTTCTATCAAAGAAGAATTTGAAAAAGTAGATAAAGAAAACGAACCTGAAAATAAAGAAAATTTTTTCCAATCTCACCAAAGAAAAAAAGTTAAAACAAACGGCTCTGTTTTTTTACCGAGTTTGATTTTTATGATTTTGGTTTCTTCTATATATTTTTATATAGCATTACCAATAATAAATTTTAGACATATTTCTTTTTACTTTTTTCTTGGAATTATTGCAATTAGCTTTGTTATTTTTTCAAGTATGTTGGAAGATATAAAAAATATAAATGATAAATTTAGTAAAAGTCTTAGAAAAATTTTACTATATGTTTTGGGAATATCGGTAGGATTTTATGGTTTTGCATTTTTAATATCTTCTCCGGTTTTTAATGCGAAAAAATATTCTGCTCTAATAAACAAACAAGAAGGAATTTTTAAAGACGACGTAAAGCCTATAAACTTTAATCAAATTCCGGTTGTTGACAAATCAACTGCCGAAAGATTGGGCTCAAGAAAACTTGGAGAAATCGGTGGAGATTTAGTTTCACAATACGACATTGACCCGACATATCCACAAATAAATATTAAGGGCAAGCCTTTTAGAGTAACTCCTCTTACTTATTCGGGAATTGTTAAATGGTTTGTAAACCAATCAAAGGGTCTTGGACACTACGTTTCTGTTGACATGGCAAGTCAAGATACAAAACTTGTAAAACTTGAAAAGCCTATTTTTTACAGTTTTTCAGATAAACTTAACAGAAATATAAAAAGACATATTCGTCTTAAAAGACCGACTTATATAATCGGAGAAATAAATTTTGAAATAGATGATGAAGGCAATCCTTTCTGGGTTGCATCAGTTTTAAAACCAACAATCGGCTTAGTTGGCGGTATGGACGTTAACAAGGTTTTAATCGTAGATGCAAATTCCGGAGAAATTAAAGAATATGATAAAAAAGATGTTCCCGCTTGGGTGGATAGAGTTTATCCTGCAGAAATGATTGAAGAACAATTAACTTATAACGGTGTTTACAAAAATGGTTTTATAAATAAATATATAAAGCAAACAGGTGTTACAAAGCCGACTAAAGGATATAATTATCTTTCTATCGGAGAAGATATTTATTTCTATACAGGTATAACTTCCGTTCTTTCCGACAAATCAAATATAGGTTTTGTACTTGTAAATATGAGAACGAAGGAAACAAAATTCTATCCTGTTTCATCAGCAGAAGAATTTTCAGTTATGGAAAGTGCAAAGGGTAGCGTTCAAGAAAAAGGATATTCTTCAACATTCCCTATTCTAATAAACTTAAATAACAGACCGACATATTTTATGAGCTTAAAAGACGGTGCAGAACTTACAAAACTTTTTGCACTTATAGATGCACAAAAATATCAAAGCGTTGCAGTCGGTAGCGATATAAACGAAGTAGTTAAAAACTACAACAAATTAAACGCAGACTTAATCGACCCGAGTGTAGATAACAATTCTGCAGTTGAAAGAACAATTAAGGAAATAAAAGCCATAAACATTGAAGGAAACACATTCTTCTACTTTACAACCAAAGAAGATAATTTAATATATATCGCTGGAGTTTCAGTTTCAAACGATTTAATCTTTGCAAAAGAAAATGATAAATTTAAAATTTCAGGCTATAAAAACGAGGACGGAACATTTAATGTTACAGGCGTAAAAAAATAAGTATTTTAAAAGGTTATGCGTGGGCATAACCTTTTAATTTAATTCCAAGTAAAATTTCTAATTGAATCTATCCAATCATACATTGTACCATTTCTTGTTTTCATAGTATTTTAATCCATAGAACTTTTTAATCCTGATTCTCCCCAAGGATTCCAATAGTACTTATCTTTCTCATACCCATACACAACCATAGCACGAAAACCTTTGGGGTTATTCAAATTTCTACCTCAAGCATAAATCATTCTATAATTACATATTTCATCCATTATATCTCTAGCCCTAATATCTTTAGAAAATTCATAAGATAAAATCCTAGCACCACATAAGCTACACACCAAGGTTTATTATCTTGAGATTCTTTTGGATCCATGGGCAAAATCTTTTCTACAGGATAATTTGAATATCTTAGAGCGGGCTTCTCGTTAATATTTCTAACCTTTATTTTTAACAAAGGCTTACTTATATCAGAATATATGGCATCTTTAAAACTTCTAAAACCTTGTTCTTCAATTTTTACAATATCAAGAGTATCCGCACCACCAGTAGAACTATACTTTGTCTCAAATCTATATTTCCCAGTTTTTTTATTTAAATCATCTATTACTTTCATGAAATCTTTATCTGTGCTCGCAGTCCATGTCAATTTCCCTGTTTTAGGATTCTCAAAAACATCAAGCACTTGTACACAATTACCTTTTACATAAATAGGAAATTTAGTAGCTATAAACTTATCTTCATCAACGCTATATATTCCATAAAGTTCCCCAACAATAATATCAGAACCTAAAAATTTTTTTAACTCATCTCTTCCAAAAAAATTTTCCCAATTATTTCTTATATAATCTAAAATCTCATCACTATACTCTCCTCTCTGAACTTGAAGAGAATATTCATTATTTTCACTAGCAAAAATTGTTTTATTACTAAAATTTAAACAAAAAGCTATTAAAATAATTAAAATATATCTTAAGAATTTTTTCATGATTTTCTCTCCTAACTTTGTTCGAAATATAATTATAAAAAACTTAAAACAATAACTAATAAATTTATTTATCTTCGTTCTTATACCTCTTAGGATTATTACACTTCATAAAAATCATCCTCCATAATAAATATATCAATTAATTTTATTCGAAATAACACTTTATTGCATTTTATCATATAAAATTAAATTTGTCAAATATTTAAACTTTTCCACTGCGTTAAAATAGCTAATTTATTAAATTCACTATTTTAAAATTCTTATAATTTTCCCTTCCATTAAGAAAATTCTAAAATCAATCTCCCCATTTCTTCCATTCCACAATATCTCATAATTAATCGGAGTAAATCCTGCATTTTTGAAATAATTTTCCATTTCTTCTTTTGAAAAACCGTCATGTCCGTCAAAGTTTGGAAAATCTTTATGAAAATCCGGAGAAACTGTATCTAAATCCATTATAATGATTTTTCCATCATCTTTTAAATGTTCTTTTAACAATTTAAGCTCTGCATCAACATCAACAATATGATGAAAAGCAGTTAAACTATAAATAAAATCATATTTTTTATCTGAATTTTCTAAAAATTTTTCATCATTTATACTTATATTTTCTATTTTCATTTCATTGATTCTCTTTAAAGATTCCTCTCTCATCTTTAAAGACATATCCATGCAATCTACCTCTTTTAAGTCTTTAGAAAACAAAGTTGCCAAAAGTCCATCGCCTGAGCCTATTTCAAGAGCCGTTTTTTCTTTAAGATTTTCTCCTAAATACTTAAACATTTTTTCATAAACAGTAAAGGTACGATTTTCTCTTTCTTTAGTATTCCAAACCTTAGCCACTTCATCAAAATAATTATTACTCATATAACCTCCTATTTTGTATCCCTAGAAAGCCAAGGAATACATCTGTTGACTCTTTTACAATAAGCAATATATTCCTCTCCAAAAATTTCTTTAAGCCATACCTCTTCCGTTTTTTTAATCAAAACAGTTAAAAGTCCCCAATAAAACGGAATTGTAAACAAAAAATATAAATTATTTGAAATAAAACTAGCTCCCCAACAACAAAACATAAATGCAGAGTAAATTGGATTTCTAACAAAAGCAAAAACTCCAGTTGTAACTAACTTCATCTCTTTTATATTTCTTGAAATTTTCGACTGAAAAACAGCGCTGACCCAAAGCACAATCCCAACAAGCATACATGCAATACCTATAATCATAAAAGGAATTTTTAAAAACGGAACAATTCCACTTTTAAAATATCCTTTATTTTGTAAAAATACCAAAATATTTGTTAAAATTATTATAATACCCACATAAATAGGTCCAATTCCTAAAATTGATAATTTTTCTCTTTTCATAATTTACTCCTCATAATAATAACTATAATAAATATAACACAATGGATAAATAATATCAACAAAAAAATTACACAAAAAAAGAATGTTCATATTTCTATAAACATTCTTATTTTCAAATTTAAAAACTATTTTGCATAGTCAACAACTCTTGTTTCCCTAATTAAATTAACTTTAATTGTTCCGGGATACTCAAGTTCTTCTTGTATTTTCTTAATTATTTCTTTTGAAGTTAATAACATCTTATCTTCATCAAGAATTTCCGGTTTAACCAATACTCTTATTTCACGTCCAGCTTGAATTGCAAAAGATTTTTCAATTCCTTCGAATGAATTTGCAATAGCCTCAAGATTTTCTAAACGTTTAATATAATTTTCAACTGATTCACGTCTAGCACCAGGTTTTGCAGCTGAGATAGCATCTCCTGCTTGCACCAAAAGTGCTTCAACAGTTGAAGGTTCAACATCATTATGATGTGCTTCAATACAATGGATAACTTCACGTTTTTCTTTGTATTTCTTAGCCATCTGAACACCTAATTCTACGTGATTTCCTTCCATTTCGTGATCTATAGCCTTACCTATATCATGTAATAGACCACCTCTTTTAGCAATCTTAACATCAGCTCCTATATCAGCAGCTAACATTCCAGCCATATGAGCAACTTCTATTGAATGTTTTAAAACATTTTGTCCATAAGAAGTTCTATATTTTAATCTTCCTAAAAGTTTTATAAGTTCAGGGTGTAATCCATGAATATTAGTTTGATCACAAGCATCTTCACCTGCGATTCTAATACTATTTTCAACTTCTTGTTTTGATTTTTCAATCATTTCCTCAATTCTAGTTGGGTGGATTCTTCCGTCATTAATTAATTTTTCAAGTGCAAGTCTTGCAATCTCTCTTCTAACAGGGTCAAAAGAAGATAAAACAACAGCTTCCGGAGTATCGTCGATAATCAAATCTACTCCTGTCAAACTTTCAAATGTTCTTATATTTCTTCCCTCTCTACCAATAATTCTACCCTTCATTTCATCATTAGGTAAAGTTACAACACTAACCGTAGATTCTGCAACATGGTCTGCTGCATATCTTTGAATAGCAGTTCCAATAATATATCTGGCATTTCTTTCTGCATTATCTTTTGCATTTTGTTCAATCTCTCTTATAATATTTGCAGCGTCCTTTATACTTGCTTGTCTAACTTCTTCAAGTATAATTTCCTTAGCCTCTGCTGATGATATATTCGCAACCCTTTCAAGTTCTTCTTTTTGTTTTTCAACTAATTTTTCAATTTCAGTTTCTTTAACTTCTAAAGCTTTCAATTCTTTATTTAAACGTTCATTTTTCTTATCCAAATTTTCATTTTTCTTATCTAAATTTTCTTCTTTAGTAATCAAACGACGTTCTAACTTTTGAATTTCATTTCTTCTTTCTCTATTTTCCTTATCGCTTTCTTGTTTAATTCTATGCGCCTCTTCCTTAGCCTCAACTAATTTTTCTTTCTTTTTAGTTTCAGCCTCCTTAACCGCATCTTCAACAATTTTTTTTGCATGATTTTCGGCACCGCTTATAAGTTTTTCAGAAGTCATTCTTCTAAAAACATAGCCAACAACAGCACCAACAATCAAGAAAATAGGCATCATTAAAAATTCCTTTGGCATTAGTTTCACACCTCCTCATATTAAATTTTCAAGTTACAATTATCAAATTATTATTCCTTAAAATTAAACGTGATTTCTCACAATTACTATTTTACAACTTTTTTTACTTTTTGTCAATTTAAAATATTTAACAAATAAATATCCACTTAAAACAAAAACTTCGTAAAAAATAATTTTAAACGAAGTTTTTATAACAAAATATTATTTATTTATCAAATCCGGTTTAAATGTTGGAACCATATCTTTTAATATATCTGTAATATCTTTTTTATCCAAAGTGTTTTTAACTTTATCAAGTCTTTCAAGACCGTCTTTTAGTGCTTCTACATCATGAACTATCGGTTTTTCTATAAATATTTTTTCATACTCAGTTGCTACTGAATTTTCCAAATTTAATAGAAGTTCTTCATAAAGTTTTTCTCCCGGTCTAAGTCCGGTAATCTTTATATCAATGTCCTTATAAGGCTCAAAGCCTGAAAGCCTGATAAGATTCTTAGCCAAATCAATTATCTTAACCGGTTCACCCATATCAAGTATAAAGATTTCTCCACCTTTTGCTATTGCTCCGGCTTGTAATACAAGTTGACAAGCCTCAGGAATAGTCATAAAGTATCTTATTATATCCTCATGAGTAACCGTAACAGGTCCACCCTCTTTTATTTGATTTATGAAAAGAGGAATAACCGAACCGTTAGAGCCAAGAACATTTCCAAATCTAACTGCAACAAATTCAGTCTTTGATTTTTCATTAAAAGTTTGAACTAACATTTCACAAACTCTCTTTGTCGTTCCCATTACAGACGTTGGATTTACAGCCTTATCTGTTGAAATCAAAACAAATTTTTCAACGCCATGTCTATCACAGGCATTTAAAACATTTAGAGTTCCGAAAATATTATTCTTTATTGCAGAAGTTGAACTGTTTTCCATAAGTGGAACATGTTTATGTGCAGCTGCATGGAAAACTACATTAGGTTTATATTTTTCAAATATAATATCCATTCTAACTGCATCTCTTATAGATTCAATTTCTACAACCAAGTCCAAATCTTTATAATGTCTTAACAATTCCATTTGAATTTCGTAGGCATTATTTTCATAAATATCCAAAATTATCAATCTTTTCGGATTGAATTTTGCTATTTGCCTACAAAGTTCAGAACCAATAGAGCCTCCTCCACCGGTTACTAAAATTGTCTTATCTCCTAAGAAATCATTAAGTATCTCTTGGTCCAATTTAATTTCATCACGTCCAAGCAAATCCCCGATTTCAACATCTCTTAAATCTCTTACATTTAACTTATTATCGTCAATCAATTCATACATTCCGGGAATTATTTTTACCTTCATAGAAAGTTTTGAACAAATATCTGAAATATCCTTTTGAACTTCTCTACTAGCTGAAGGCATAGCTAAAATAACCTCATCAACCCTATATTCACTTATAGCTGAGATAATTTTTTCTTTTCCTCCGATAACAGGAATTCCCAAAAGTTCAGTTCCTATTTTATTTTTATCATCGTCAATAAATGCAACTACTTTATATCCAAGCTCTTTATGTTTTCTAAGTTCACTTAACATTAAAACTCCAGCATCTCCTGCTCCGATTATCAAAACCCTTTTAACCTTATCAACCGGAATAGAAAAAACTAAATTTTTTCTAGCTTGTGAAAGGTATCTGGTTCCTGTAACAAAAAACATATCTATTACAAATACAAGAGCTATAACGCTTCTTGGAAATCCAACATTCATTGAGATTAAAAACATTCCTGTAACTACATTTGCAACGGTTATGGCCATAAAAATTTTAAATAACTCTTTAAAATCAGCATATCTCCACATCGTTCTATAAAGTCCAAACAATACAAATATAATAATTTTTATTAAAATTATAGGAACTATCCACCTAACATACATATTCCAGTAACTAGTAGGAATTTTCCAATCAAATTTTAATAGAAAACCTAGATAGTAACAAA
This sequence comes from Parvimonas parva, assembly GCF_016552165.1. Lineage (GTDB taxonomy): Bacteria > Bacillota > Clostridia > Tissierellales > Peptoniphilaceae > Parvimonas > Parvimonas parva. The sequence continues at coordinate 45,473 of NZ_JACVDA010000010.1, forward strand.
GATTAATTACAATTATATCCAATATCATCAAAAAAATTTTTCTAGCCATTTTACTCTCCCAATTTAAAATCTGATGCTACCAAATTTTTTAAATATTCTTTTATAGAATCTCTATTTAACTCATCTCTCAAACCATACTCAACACTTGCAATTAAAACACCGGTTTTATTCCCAACATCATAAGTTTTTCCGTCAAATCTATGTCCTAGCAATTCTCCTTTTAGAGTCAGTTCGTTTAATGAGTCGGTAAATTGTATTTCTCCATTTTTACCGGCTTTTTGATTATCTAAAATATCAAATATTTCATTTTTAACAATATATCTTCCAACCATTGCTAAATTAGAATTTGTTTCATCGATATTCGGTTTTTCTATAAGCCTTGTAGAATCAAAAATATTATCTTCTATTTCTTTTCCTTCTAATATTCCGTAGTTATGTCTTTTTTCGTCAGGAACAAATTCAACACCAACTACAGTTTTATCATATTTATTATAAATATCCACAAGCCTACTTGTACAAGATTTACCTTTACAATCAATTATAACATCACCCAAAATTACGCAGAAATCTTCCCCGTTAACGGCCTCTTTTGCACAAAGAATTGCATGACCTAATCCTTTTTGTTCTTTTTGAACAATGAATTTTATTTTGCATTTCAAAACTTCTTCTAATGTTTTTATATCTTTTTCAGAAACATTTTTTGATGCCTTAACTCTTTCATCAATCGGAACATTAAAATGTTTATCGATTGTAAAATAATCTTCATTTACAATAAGTATTACTTCATCAATTCCTGCATCTAAAGCTTCTTCAATAACATATTGCAAAGTTGGCTTATCAAAAATCGGTAGCATCGCCTTTTGAACAGCCTTTGTTGCAGGGAACATTCTTGTTGCAAGTCCGGCAGTCGGTATAACAACTTTTTTTATCTTCATAATTACACCAACGCCTTCAAATTCTCTATTACAAAGTCAACTTGCTCATCAGTTAATAAAGTATGAAGTGGTAAAGTTATTTCAGACTTATAATTTTCATAAGCATTTGGATAATCTTTTATATCAAAGCCTAAGTTTTTATAAGCAGTATGCATTGGTAATGGCTTATAATGAACATTTGTAGCAATTTCTTTTTCAGCCATTTTTGTGATTATCTCATTTCTTTCGCTTTCAGTCGCACCCTCAATATTTACGATATAAAGATGACAACAAGAATTTCTTCCGTCCTCAAAGTGAACAAAAGGTTTAACTCTAGTTCCTTCAAATCCTTTATTATACTTTTCTACAATTTCAAAACGTCTTTTCAAAAGTCCCTCATATCTCTTTAATTGAGCAAGTCCAATTCCGGAGGCGATATCTGTTAAATTACATTTGTAGTTCGGAGCGACAATGTCGTACTCCCAAGCACCAAGTTTCATTTTTGAAAGAGCATCTTTTGACTGTCCATGTAAAGATAACAGTTGAAATTCTCTATAAATTTCTTCATCATCTAAACCTAAATTTTTATTCCAAGTTACAGAGCCACCTTCGGCAACTGTAAAGTTTTTAACTGCATGGAATGAAAAACAAGTAAAGTCTGCAACACTTCCACTTGGTTGCCCTTTATATTTAGCTCCAAATGAATGGGCAGCATCAGCCATAACTATAACTCTTCCGATTTTTTCTTGTAGTTTATTATTAGGTTTAAATAAAGCTTTTTTTCTCTCTACGATTTTAAAAATTTCATCGTATTTACAAGGTTTCCCTGCCAAATCAACAGGAATGATTACCTTTGTTTTCTCAGTAATAGCATTTTCCAAAGCGCTTAAGTCCATAAACTTATCTTCTTTGTTACAGTCAACTAAAACAATCTTTGCACCAACATGGTCAATAACACTTGCAGATGCAGTATAAGTATATGCACAAGTTATAACTTCATCTCCTGCTCCAACTCCAAGTAGTCTTAAAGTAAGATCCATACAAGCAGTTGCAGAATTTAAGCAAACAGTTTTATTTGTATTTGTTAAAACTGAAAGCTCTTGTTCTAATTTTTTTGTCTTTGGTCCGGTAGTTATCCAACCTGATTTTAAAGCGTCAACAACTTCGTCAATCTCTAATTGGCTAATGTCCGGTGGAGAAAATTCTATTCTCATATATTAAATCACTATCCTATCTATTGTTATTTTTGCTGTTGTTACTATTATTTTCGTTAGAATCAGTAGTAATCTTAGCACTGTTATTATCATCTAAATCAGCACTCTTTTTACTTCTGTCAATAACAGCACCTTTTCCCTCTTTAATATTTTTAATTAAAGATTCTTTATCGGACTCATCAACGACTATATATTCAACATTTGTAACTTTTTCTCCTGTTGTCTTATTATCTTCAATAACGACTTTGCCTGTATGAAAACTTTGGCAACCAACAAAAGAAAAACAAACTAAACAAAGTGCTAATAAATTTCTTTTCTTCATAAAAAGCTCCTATTCGCTATCTTTTTCAATCATAGGTTTCATTGTTGGGAAAAGTAAAACGTCCCTTATAGTTTCTTGATTTGTAAGGTACATAATAAGTCTATCAATACCAATTCCCATACCACCAGTTGGAGGAAGTCCGATTTCAAGCGCATTGATGAAGTCATAGTCCATCATTTGTGCCTCATCATCTCCATTTTCTCTGGCTTCAACTTGTTTTAAAAATCTTTGCTTTTGGTCTATTGCATCATTTAATTCGCTAAATGCATTTGCAATTTCTCCACAGTTTACGAAAGCCTCAAATCTTTGAGTATATCTCTTATCTTGAGGGTCTCTCTTAGCAAGCGGACTGATTTCAACCGGGTGCTTAGTAACAAAAGTCGGTTGAACCATATATTCTTCACAGAATTCTTCGAAGAATAGAGAAATAATTTCTCCTCTTGTTGTATTTTCAGTAACTTCTATTCTCTTTTCAATAGCTATCGCTCTTGCCTCTTCATCAGTTAAAATAGTTTCAAAGTCAATTCCTGCATATTCTTTTACAGCATCAACCATTGAAATTCTTCTCCAAGGTGGTTTAAAGTCAATTACTTTTCCTTGAAGTTCAACTTCTGATTTACCAACAACTTCCATACAAACAGTATAAACCATTTCTTCGCAAAGTCTCATCATTTCTTCATAATCAACATAAGCTTGATACAATTCTATCGCAGTGTATTCAGGATTGTGTAGTTTATCCATTCCTTCATTTCTAAACATTCTTCCCATTTCATAGACTTTATCGAAACCACCAACGATTAATCTCTTTAAGTATAATTCATTGGCAATTCTTAAATACATATCAATGTCTAAAGTGTTATGATGAGTGATGAAAGGTCTTGCATTTGCACCACCTGCAATTGTATTTAAAATTGGAGTTTCAACTTCCAAGAAGCCTCTGCTGTCAAGATATTTTCTAATAGAAGAAATAATCTTACTTCTCATAACAAAAACGTCTTTAATTTCAGGATTTACTATTAAATCAACATATCTTTGTCTATATCTTAAGTCAACGTCCTTTAATCCATGGAATTTATCCGGTAAAAGTTGAAGTGATTTTGTAAGTAAAACAACTTGTGAACTTCTAATAGAAATTTCTCCGGCATGAGTTGTGAAAACTTCCCCTTCAACACCAACAATATCCCCAAGGTCTAAAGACTTAACTTCTTCATAGCTTTCGCCTAAAACATCAAGCTTATTGAAAAGTTGGATTCTTCCTGAAAAGTCTTGCAAGTCCATAAAACAAACTTTACCATGACCTCTTTTAGTCATAATACGTCCTGCAAGTCTAACAACTTTTCCCTCATAATTTTCATAATTATCTTTTATTTCTTTAGAATAAATTATATCTTCAAACTTTTCAATTTCGTGTGGGTCTTTTCCCGCTTCTATCAATTCTTGTAGCTTTTGTCTTCTAACCAAAAGCATCTCATTTAGATTTTGTTCTTCCACTATATCACTCCTTAATTTCTCTTTATATCTTCTATTTTATAATCTACAACATTTCCATTTGGTAATTGAACTTGAACTTTAGTTCCTTTTTTCTTTCCTAAAATAGCTCTACCAACCGGAGATTCATTTGAAATTTTTCCTTCAAGAGGATTACTTTCAGCAGAACCTACAATTGTATATTCCATTTTTTTCTTAGTAGCAACTTGTACTAAACTAACAGTAGCTCCAACACTAACAGTATTGGTATCTATCTCTACCTCTTCAATTATTTTTGCATTAGCAATCATATTGTCAAGTTTTACGATTTTTTCTTCTATTTGAGCTTGTTCATTTTTAGCCTCATCATATTCAGAGTTTTCAGAAAGGTCTCCAAAATCTCTTGCAATTTTTATTTTTTCTGCTATTTCTTTTCTCTTAACAGTTTTTAATTCTTCTAATTCTAATTCTAATTTTTTTAACCCCTCAGCAGTCAAAAATATCTCTTTTTCGTCCATAACACTTCTCCTTATAAAAAATTACAATTTTATTCATACCATTATACTAAATACAGAAGAAAAAGTCAATTTTTGACTGTTTTAAATGATAAAAAATCCACCCTTTGTAAGAGTGGATAAATTTATTTACAAATTTCAAATCCGTTTATAATTGAATCTTTTATTTCGTCCTTTGTTCCTTTAATAATTCTGGTTCTATAAGATAGAGATGCAGGACTTTTTTTATCCCACAAATTATCAAACCAATTCAAAAAGGCATCTGTATCATAATTAACAGCTACAAGCTCGACATAAATATCGTCTATTTTTGTTCTACATATTGCTCTATTACTTTTTATCTTTGAAATTCTAATTATATTCCCTGAAAGCCTATTTTTATAATTAGGCATTCCTGATGCTCCATTGTTGATTACAACTTTTGAATCTAATTTCAACATCGCAGGGGAACAAGTATGCGTGCAAGCAATAATATCTATTTTATGCTCAGAAAACCAATTTACCAATTCTTTTTGTCTGTCTAAATCAGATAATTCTTCTCTCGACAATCCCCAACCGGCCAAAGATTTTTCATCACCATGAGTTATAAATATTTTTTTATCTCCAACGGATACAATCATTGCCTTTTTTCTTTTGCTAAATGAATTTAATATTTCTTCATCTTTTTCAACTGAATTTTTTAATAATCTATGAATTTCATTTGACCTTTTAACTACAACATCGCTAACGCAACTTGGATACGAACAGCCACAACCCACTTGTAAATCTTCTTTCCTTAAAATTTCAGCCTCAACATTTCCAAGCAATGCCGTTGTAACAAAACTTTCAATATATTTAAAAGTAGCTATATCCTTATCGAACCAATGTATATCTCCGTTGTAAATAATTGAAACTGAAAACTCCTCTTCTAACTTCATCTTTTCAATTTCGTCTAAGGCAAATTTATTTCCATACAATCCACCAACAACATATAGAACTACAGCCGTTGGAATTTCACTTTCAAAAACTTCTCTTTCTATATCATAATCTAAAGGACAAGTTCTTCCTGGAATATTCATATATGACTCCTTATTTTTTCTCTAAAAGTTTTGAAACCAAACCTGGAATTACATATCCTAAAGTACATAAGATTGAACCGTAAACATTAACTCCTAAAAGAAGTGCTTGGTCGCCTCCTCCAATGGCAAATGCTGAAGGAATTAATTTTAATGTCAACGCCAATCCTAAAATAATTCCTGTCCAAAAACTTAAATGAAAGCCCAGCTTTGTAGGTTTAACAAATCCATGTAACAAAAATACCGGAGCAAGTCCTATAACCATAGTACCACTTATAGTTGTAGCCTTTAATATATCCGTTCCGATAATCATAGGTAAATTTCCAATTATCGCTATTGCAATCATAACTATTATTGCGATAGTTTTTGATTTTTCTCCATAATCTTTTCCACGCATTAAAGGTAAATCGTGAGCTGTAAGTTTTCCAAGACTTGCAAAAGTTGAGTCCAAAGTTGACCCTGCTGCAGAAACCATTACTGCAAGCATAATAAAAGAACCTGCAATTCCCATTTTTTGAGCTAAACTTGCCGGAATGTTTGATGATACAGGAAGTCCTAACAGTCTTGAATGAATTCCTACAAAACTGAATAATACTATTGCTAAAAATCCTAAAAGTCCTGAAACGATAAATGCTTTTAACATAACTTTTTTCTCACATAAAAATCCTCTATCTGTAAGAACAGGGTCGTGGAATGGATAACTGAAGATTTGAACAAAAGAAACCAATAACATATCAACGCCTGTATTCATCTTCCAAGTCCCCTCTGTAACCAATTCTCCGATTGAGTGTTTAGGTAAGATTGTAAATATAATTAGCAATACAAAAATTGTAAATACAACTGTTTGTATCATATCTGTAATGATTGAACTTCTAAGTCCACCTCTAACTGAGTAAATCAAAGTAATTATTGTAAAAACAGTAGCTGATAAAATAAAGCCTTTACTTCCCGGAGCTCCATAATATCCTCCAACTACTGAAGTATTACTCCAAACCTCATTGAATAATCTAATCAAAATCGCTGCTGAGAAGAATATTGCCGCTGATTTTCCGTAATTTTCAGTTAAAAAACTTATTAAACCCTTTGCTACATATTTTGCTCTTAATCTATAAATTGCAAATCCTGCTAAAGGAATACATAGCCAATAAACTGCATAGGCAACTCCTCCAACAATTCCATATTTAGCTCCTAAATTCGCAGCATTAGTTACAGATTTTGCAAAAATCCAACTAATAAACACACTTGAAGTTAATAAAAAATAAGAAACGTCCTTTCCATTTTTATCTTCTCCTCTAAAAAATCCACCTAACGAAACTTTTTGTGGGGAAATCATAAGCATACAAATTCCATAAACAACTAAAAATCCCCAAAATAATAATCCTGTTTTATCCATAAAACTCTCCTAAAAAAATCTCACTCTTTCGAATGGCATATTTTATAAAAATAGGTATATAAATTTATAAATATATACCTATTTTATTATTAAATTCTTATATATTATTCATTTTTTAAAAATTTTATTATATTGATATTTGCAATAAATATAATAAAAATCAAAATAATTTTACTTGTATAAATATCAATATCTAAAGGACAAAACTCTTTAAAATCATACAAATATCTATTAAATTTATTAAATGTAAAACCAAAAATTAAAAATATAATTTCAAAAATCAAAAATATTTTAAATTCATCTAATTTTTTAAATATCTTAATTTTTAATATATTAAAAATTACTATAGAAAATACAGTTGAAACTAAAATTATCTGATAAGAATGAATTCTCATATCAATCCATATATTTAGGCTAATTAACGCGGATATAAATAAGCCTAAAATAATACCTATAATAAAATATATATAGTTTTGTAAAATTTTATTTAACAACTTCATAATTTATTATAACTGCTTCTCCATCAGATGGTAAAACTTTAGCATTTCCTCTAAATTCTACCTTTTTTTCTTTTTCAACGCTACCATAAGGATAGGTATGATTACTTGAAATTCCTACAAGACATGAATCTAAACAAGTTAAACAACCTGTATTTTTATTATTTGAACGTTCTAAATTCCCTGTAAATCTAATATCTATAGGATTTTTATTTGAATCAATGATAACTTCATTTATATCCTTACCTTTTTCTTCCCCTTTCCAAGTAAAGGTTACTTTTAATTTTGAACCTTCTGTTAAAGTTGAGGTTGCATTTTGTTCAGTCATATTATTTCCAGGTACAGCTCCTATCTCTACTAGAGCTTTATAAAAATCAGATGGTTTTGTAAAAGATTTAAAAATTGCTTTATCTGCAAATTTTCCAGTTTCTGAAATAACTGCATGTCTTGTATTTGTAAGTAGATATTTTCCATTTACAACAGCAAATATTTTTATCTTTTTATTTTCTTTATCTACTTTTATGTTATTTTGTTTGTCCATTCCAAATAATGTTAAATCTTTACTAACAGTAGATTTTTTAGAACAAGCACTAATCAATATAGGCATTAAAAATAAAATTAAAACTAATAATTTTTTTCTCATATTATTTCCTCCATTTATTTTTATGTTAAAAATAATCTTTTAACAAATTTTTCATAAAATAAATATCCGTAAATTCTTTTACTTTTTCAAAAGTATCCATATTTTTTATCAGCTTATCCTCATCAAGATATTCAAGATAAGCATTAATACACCAACTAAGTGCCCTTGAATACATATATGGCTTATATAAATTTACTCTTTCTTTAATATTTATTTTTTTATTTAAAAATCTTTCATAATTTTTGAAGAAGTTATCTTCATATTCTCTTGTTGTAATATAATCCGTTTTCCATTTTGTCGTTGTAACGACTACAAAATGTGTTATATCTTGGCAAGGGTCTGAAACAACAGCTTTCTCCCAGTCTATCAAATAACCTCTATCTCCAATTATGAAATTATTGGAATTAACTTCCGTATTATTTAAACATAAAATTCTATTTTGTTCAAAATATTTTTCATCACTTTTATTTTTTTCAAGGTAATTTAAAAATTTATCAAAAAAGTGTTTTTGTTCATCACTTACTTTTTTACTTGAAAAAACGTCTTTAAGCCAAAAATTTGCCTCATTTATCCTATCTTGAAATAAATTTGTTTCAACGATAAATTCACTATGTGAAGAAACATCCAGCGAATGAATTTTTGCAAATATATTACTTGCAACTTCTCCGTCTTTTTCGTAAATAAGTGGCCTACCCTCCAAATACTCCATTAGAATAACACCATTTAATAACTTTTCAGAAGAATCATCAACATAATAGACCTTTGGTGTAACACCCGATTTTTCTAAAAACTTAAGAGTGTCGTACTCATATCTTATCTGATTTGGTAAATTCATCTGACTTCTTGAATTAAGTCTTAAGACGAATTTTCCCTTATCCGTATTTAGAAGATAATTTATATTATATTCTCCCTGTTGCAAAAAAGTAATTTCATAGTTATTAATTCCTAATTTGCTTTTATTTTTTTCTATATAATCTATTACTTCTTTCAAAATTTCTCCTAATTTACTTTTTTATGTTTTTCATTGTAAATTTTCTTTATTAAGAAAATCAAAATTGAAACTGCAAATAAAATAAATAATCCTGTAACAAAAGTTTTTGAGCCACCTGTTAAAGTTCCGCCAATATATGAATAGATTATAGTTGCCGGTAATTGACCAAGTCCTGTCGCCCAGATAAAACTCCAAGCACTCATCGAAGTAAGTCCTGCTGCATAACTTATCGGGTCAAACGGAACGAATGGCAAAAGTCTTGCAATTAATATTGTATATTTTCCATATCTGTCAAAGAAAATTTCCACCTCATCAAGAGCAAATTTTGTTGCAAATTTTTCAGCAGTTTCTCTTCCTAAAAATCTTGCAATGTAAAAGCAAAGAATCGCGCCTGCCATTGAGCTTGTCCAAGATAAAACTGCTCCAAATTGCCAACCGAATATAGCCGCATTTGCAAATGTTATAAAAAATGCAGGAATAGGTGCAGCGATTGATTGGAATACCATTAACATAAATGAAATGAAAATTGCCCAATTTCCATATGATAAAATATATTTCTTTACATTTTCTAAAACTTCGTCTGTACTTGAGCCTTTAAATAACAAAATAAATTCCTTTATCTTATCATTAACCGGCTTAACAAAAATACATATCAGCACAATGGCTAAAACTGTTAGTATTTTTATAATCGTAGATTTTTTTAATTTCATTTTTCCTCCTTAGAACACGTCTAACTAATTTCTCCACCTCAAGAGCTACCTGCTCCTGCAGTACAACCATAGCAATGATTTCCAAGAGCGATTTTTCTCTTTGGAAAATCACAATTTTTATAATCTGAAATATGTACTTTATCCGAATTTATCTTTAAATCTAATGCTTGATTAAAATCACAGTCAAAAATATAACCGTCATAAGATACATTAATTTCATTTCTACACATCAAAAACTCAACTGTATCTTCATTATAAGCGTTAAAAAGTTTAAGCATATAATTTTTAAGTTTATCTTTTTTATAAAGTCGCATACCAAATCTACCGATTGGATTATTAGTTATCGTAAATAAATTTGTAAAAATAATTCCATATTCATCTAACAATTTTTTTCTATATTCAGTTTCTAAACTTTCTTGTGAATCAGGCAAAAAAGCACCATCAGGATTGTAAACTAAATTCAAAGGTAATTCTTTACCATATCCCACAGCATTTAATTTTTTCAAAACCTCTATTGAGTCCTCATACACTCCGACACCTCTTACACCGTCGGTAATTTCCTTTGTGTAAAAAGGAAGAGAGCAAAATATTGTAACTCTATTTTTAGCATAAAAATCTATTAAATGTGAATACTTTTCATCTAATAAAATTGTTAAATTCGTTCTGACAATTACTTCTTTCGCAATCTTTCCAGACTCCTCAACTAAATATTCAAAATTAGGCATCATTTCAGGTGCACCACCTGTTATATCCATAACTTTGAAATTATGTTTTTTAAAAACATATAAGCAATCGTCCATAATCTCTTTTTTCATATATTCTTTTCTATGAGGTCCTGCCTCAACATGACAATGCTTACAGGCAAGATTACAAATCTTTCCTATATTAAGTTGCATTGTATCCATACTTGAAGTATATAAAAATTTTTTATTTTCAACTTTTTCAAAAAATTTTGGAATATAATTTAAACATTCCAAAACTTTTCTCGAAAATTCTATTGTATTTGAAAATGAAATCTTTTCATCTTCCTGTTCTTGTTCTTCTTCAAAATTTCTTTTAATTAAATTAAAAATACTATCAACTCCTATAATTTAATTTCTGAAACAGTGTTTTTCATTGTAAAACCATTTACAAGTGTTATACCGGCTTGCATTGAAGATGCAACATGTAAAACTTCTGTTAATTGTTCTTCAGTTACTCCCATTGAAATTAAAGTTTGAGTATATGCATCTATACAATAAGGGCAACGAGTAGCAAAAGCAACAGCTAATGCACAAAGTGCCTTTTCTCTCTTTGTTAAAGCTCCATCTGAAGTACTATCTCCATAATATTTTAAAAATTCGTCCCATAATTTTTTAGCCTCTTCACCTAAAACTCCATTTGCAAAATTGCCTAAATCTTTCTTTTCAAAATAATTGTTATTCATAAAAACACACTCCTTAAATATATATTTTCATAATAAAATTATATATCATTTTTAATCCTCTTTCAAATAAAATTTTTTTATGGATTTATGTGCAATTATAAGAACTTTTTATACAACAATGTTTTTACCAAAAATGACTTTTAATATTTCATATTTTATGTTAAAGTATATATGGTGATTTTATGAAAGAATATGCTGTTATAATTTTTACACGATTTCCGTCAAAGAATAAAGTAAAGACAAGACTTAGCAAAGATATTGACACAAATCTAGTTTTAAACATACATAAAGCAATGGTTTTGGATACTATATCCGTTTGCAAAAATGATTTTTCCGATATTTTGTTATTCATAACGGAGTTTGAAAAATTAAACGAAGAAAATAAAAACTTTTTTGCCTTTGAAAAAAATATTTTTTCTCAAGGCGATTATCCTTTCGGAGAAAAAATGAATTTTGCATTTAAAAAAGCCTTTGAAATGGGATATAAAAAAGTTATTTTAATCGGAACCGACATTCCGACTATTTCCAAAAAAGATATAGAGACTGCACTTAAAAGCTTAGATGACTTCGACGCCTGTATAAACAAAACTTTCGACAAGGGATATTATCTAATAGGCTTAAAAAAGCTATGTAAAAATTTATTCGACGAAAAAATTTTTGAAACTGAATCAGTTTTTGAAAATACTATAAAAGTTTTAGAAAAAGAAAATTTAAGCTATACAAGTGCTAGAATTTTAAGAGATATAGACAATAAAGAAGATTTGGATTTTTTTGTAAAAAACGAAATTAATTTTTCAGAATATGAAAAACTAAAAAAACTATTAAAGGAGTGTTACAATGAGTAAGAAAAAAATTATTACCTTAATTTCAGTTATTCTTATAGTTATTATATCTTATTATATTTTCAAAATTTTCACTCCTGAAAAAATTAGAAATATAATTCAAGGATATGGTAAAAACGCATCATTCATTTACATTTTACTATTTTCGATTTTACCGATATTTTTCTTTCCCGTTCCAATTTTGGCAATTGTGGCTGGAATTTCATTCGGTCTTTTTGAAGGTGTTCTTTATACAATGATTGGTGCAATGATTAACAGCTCCATAATGTTTGTAATGGCGAAAAAATTTGCAAAAGATAAAGTCGTAGAGCTATTTAAAACTAAGATAAGCAAAAAATGGTATAACAAGATGATTGCAATAGAAAAGAATAATGGATTTTTGATAATATTTTTGTTGAGATTATTGCCAATCGCTCCGTATAATGTAATAAATTATCTTTCAGGACTTACCGAAATTTCATTTTTAAGATATTCTCTTGCAACTTTTTTGGGAATCATTCCAGGAACATTTGTATTTTTAAATGTTGGAGATAAGGCGATAAATGTATATAGTGTAGAATTTGTAATTTCTCTTTTAGGCTTTTTGTTGCTAACTATATTTTCGATTATTTTGATAAAAAAAGTGGATAAAAATTAATATGAAATTAGCAGTTATAGTTCCAATTTATAATGATGATAAAATGATTGAAAATTTACTTGAGAAACTGAGTAATTTCAAAGAGATTGACGAGATAATAATTTCAAAAGCAGTTGACGATTTTAAAGAAAATGAGGTAGTAGAAAAAGAATACAAAGGGATAGAATATAAACTTTTGATTTCAAAAAAAGGCAGAAGTACGCAGATGAATACCGCCGTAAAATATACGGATTGCGATATTTTGTGGTTCATTCACGCCGATTCAGAATTTTTAAATTATGATATTGATAAAAAAATAAAAAATTTGATAGAAAATGAAAATATTAAATGTGGTGGGTTGAAAATAAAATTTAATCCAAACTCAATACTTTTGTCGATAATTGCATATCTTTCAAACCTTAGAGCAAAACTTTTTAAAATTTGTTTTGGTGACCAAAGTATTTTTATAACAAAAAAACTGTTTGAAGATATAAACGGCTTTAGAGATATTCCAATAATGGAAGATTTGCAACTTTTTATTGATATAAAAGACAATCAAAAAGATAAAAAATATTTTAAATTATTAAACGAAAAAATAATTTCTTCTTCCAGAAGATTCAAAAAAAACGGCACCCTAAAAACAATTTTTAAGATGCACAAATTAAAAATAATGTATTTTAAAGGTGTCGATACAAAAGAATTAAATAAAATTTACAATAACATGAAAGATAGATAGCTAAAAAGCTATCTATTTTCTATTTCTCTTATAAAATTTTAATTTCAAAGCGTTTTTAAAGTAATTTAAATCCACTTTTTCTTTAACACCCAAAATTTCACTTAGTATATGCTTAACATTTTTTACATTTGACTTTCCAAAACTTGCAGAGCAACTTGCACAATATGTATAAATATTATCCTTAATTTCCGATTTAACCTTATTCATCATTTCATCAGCCAAATCTTTCTCCTTAGACTTTGCTCCTCCACCCATTCCACAGCACATAACTTTTCTAAACTTAACTTTTCCGTTCGGAACAAAAGGCTTAATTTGTTTTAGAAGTTCATTCGTTCTTTTATCAGGACAAGGCATAAAAATTTCTGCCTCATCATCAATCACATTCAAAAGATTTTCTTCCTGCAATTTTTGATAAATAGAAATAACTTCTATATTTAGCTTATCCATATGCCCTTTAAAAAAATAAAAACAATTCGGACACATAGTTACAATTCTTTCAACACCTTTTTCTTTATAGATCTTTTTAAGTCTTTCTAAATTTTTTTCAAAATCTGAAATAAGTCCACTATCTTCAAGTGGTTTTCCACAGCAATCAATGGAAAAGTCCATTTTACCCTCAAACAAATCAATCAAATACTTTGTAGTTTCAGGATAATGTCCCGGAAAAGCACAACCGAACATCAAAACATCCTTTGACTTTATCTTTGAATTATTTCTAAACTTGTAGGGAGATTTCATAAACTTTACAGCCCCATAGCCACCTAAATCTTCTCTATGTGCAATTGCAACTTCTGCTCCGTCTAAATCCAAAGGACAAGCTCTAAGACAACTATCGCACATAAAACAACTCTTAGCAAGCGAAGGATTTTTCGCAAACTCTCCCAAGTCGATTTCATATTTAGTTAAAAACGAGCATTTTTTCGTACAAGCGCTACAATGAATACATTCATCAGCGACTTTGTTTAAATATTCTTTCATTATTTCCTCTTTATGTAATTATTTAACTAAAATTTACCCTTAAAAATTCAACATAAACAATTACAAATTTTCAATATGTCTAGACTTCGTATTCACCTACAAAGCACCATCTTGAAAATGATTCATCATATAATCTAACTTTAAAATTCAACATAGTTAATATTTCATAAACTATTGACGCTCTAATTCCTGTCGTACAATAGACAATAATTTCATCTTCTTTTGAAATTCCCTTATCCAAAATCAAACTTTCTATTTTTTCATTAGACAACAAATATCCCTCATCATCATACATTTTGGTATATGGAAAACTCATTGAGCCTTTTATATGTCCACCGAATTTTTCTCCAAAAATTATATGACCTTTGTACTCCTCTTCATACCTAACGTCCAAAATTTTCACATTTTCGTTTTTGTATATATTAAGCAACTCATCTGTTAAAATTGACTTTTCATATTCTAAAAATGCAGGGCTTTCCAAATCTATATTTGACTTTTGTAACATAGACTCGTCAGTTATCTCCTTAACAAATTCAGTTTTTAAAACTTCATTTACTCCACCGTCTAAAATGTAGCTTTCAATTCCACAAAAATTTAATAAAAACTTAAATCTTCCGTCCTCTCCCATACCACAATTTTTTGTAGTGTTTATATAAACTAAAACCTTAGAATCTTTATTTATTCCATATTTTGAAAATTTTTCAAGTAATAGCTCTTTTTCAAAAGGAAGTCCAACATATTTACAATCTTGTCCGTTCAAAAAAGTAAATTCTTTCCAATCCAAAACAACAGCCTTATCGTAGATAAAATCTCCAACCTTTAACATATCCCCTCTTGCATCGATGACAACAAAATTTTCACAATTTCTATTTTCTAAAATAAAATCTTTTCTTACAACAAAATCATTTTTAAACATAACAAACCCCTTATTAAATTATCAAATTTTTTAATATTACAATTAGATTTCTATATCTGCTACCTTACTCCATAAAGCAAAAGATTCGTGATAAATTCTAACATTATAACCTAACATTTTAAAAATTTCAAAAATTAATGTAGCTCTTAAAGCAGTTGAACAATATAATATGATTGTATTTCTTTTTGAAATTTTCATTTCTATAATCATTTTTTCTATTTTTTTGTTATCTAATAAATACCCATCATTATCATAAATTTTTATATGAGGAAAATTTATTGCACCTTTTATATGACCACCTACATAATCATCAAAAACCATAGTTCCATCATATTCTTCTTTATACCTTACATCTACAATTTTAATATTTTTATCTTTATAACATGAAAGTAGTTCTTTAGTTAAAATTGAACTTTCATATTCTAAAAAAGGCTTATTTATAAAATCTATACTTACATCTATAGTTTTATCATTTTTCTTATAAAATCCAGACTTTATAACCTCATCAATTCCTCCGTCTAATATATAACAATCAATATCACATAAATTTAAAAGATATTTTATTCTTCCATCTTCTCCCATAGAATTATAGTTTTTTGTATTAGTATATACTAATACAATTTTATTATTATCTATATTATATTTTAAAAATTTTTTTATTAAAACTTCTTTAGAATAAGGAACATTATCATAATAATCTCCTACATCTATTGATAAAAAAGAAAACTCTTTGTAATCTAAAATTATAGATTTATCATAAACAAAATCATTTTCTGTAAGTTTAAGTCCTCTTGCATCTATAACTATAAAATTTTCATTATTTCTATTTTTTAATATAAAATCTTTTCTTACAATAAATTTATTTTTAAACATAACATTCCCTACTTTTCTAAATGTTTATAATAAACTTGAGTTCCACATTCACCATAACCTTCTTTTGAAAGTTCTTCAAACACTTTTAAAACATCTTTAAAAACTTCAAATCCCTTATCAGGTAAAAAGCTATTTGCAAGTTTTAAATCTTTTAAAAAATGTTTTGCATAAAACATAGCAGAAAAATCATTATCTAAAATAGCAGGAATATTTTTTAAAAGCTGTGTACTTGATGCAGAACCTTCTTTTACTGCATTAAAAACAGTTTTTACATCAAGACCTACAGATTTTGCATAATAAATTCCCTCACATGCTCCTGCCAAAGCCCCTGCTATCATAATTTGATTTGAAAGCTTTGCTTGTTGTCCAAATCCTTCTTTACCTTGATAAACAATATTTTTACCTAAAGCGTTAAAAATTGGTTTTGATTTTTCAAAAACATCAATATCACCACCAACAAATATAGTAAGAGAAGCATTTTTTGCTCCAGTATCTCCACCTGTTACAGGTGCATCTAAAGCATTAATTCCTTTTTCTTTTGACAATTTATAAATTTTTTCAGAAAGTTTAGGATCACTTGTCGTCATGTCAATTATAATCGTATTTTTATTTACATTGTCAATAATTCCATCATTAAAATAAACTTCTTCTACATCTTTAGGATATCCAACAATGGTTATAACAAAATCTTTATCTTTAACACATTCTTTTATAGATGATTTACAAACAGCACCAAATTTTTCTAATTTTTTTGCTTTTTCTTGATTTCTATTGTAAACATCAACACTAAAATTATTTTTCAATAAATTTAAAACCATATACGATCCCATTATTCCGGTTCCAATAAATCCAATTTTCATAAAAATCTCCTTTAATTTTATTTATATAAAAATTGCTTATATTTTTATACACATTAATTATAAAACATTTTAATAATTTTTTAAAGTATAAAAAATATTTTTGATATATGATATTAAAATTTTACTGTACATTTGTTGATATAATTTTTATTTCATCTCTGATAATGATTATTTAAAGTTCAAACAACATTATTTTAAAATAGAACATATTAACATAAAAAAATATTTTTATGAAAAATTGTATTTTTATGTTTTAAAAATATAATTTAAGGTATATATTAGGTGTGTGGTAGTGTTTAAAGATAATAAACTCCTCCCATAAGTTTTCCTTTTCTTCGCTACCACACTTACATACTGACAACATAAGTTTTGTTTTTACAATCCTCCCCAAAGTTTTGGTAATAAACTATTAATAACTTATTCCTTGTCGAATGTAATTAACTTTCCTATATAAAAAAGATGAGGGCATTTGCCGTCATCTTTTTTTGCTTTAATTTTTATTCTTTATATTCATTATAAAAATAATTTCACTATTCAACTCACGCATTGTAATAGTAAATTTATTTTATCGCATTAAATAAAGTTTCTCAACATATTTTTAAACTTGTTTTAGATAAATTTAAAAAAGCCATAGATTTTACTCTATGACTTTTCCTTACTTATTTAACTTCTTTTAAGTCCGTTACTCTTTGTAAATTTCCTTTTATTGAATCGCTATCCATCAATGTTCTAAAGATTTTTTCGCTATCAATATTTATAACTTTTCTAACAACTTCTTTATCTTTGTTTCTATAATTACGATTTTCACTTCTATTTATTATAAAAGTTTTTTCTCCGTCTTTATCCTTGTACTTAACTACAAATTCAATACTTTCAGATCTACCTGCTATAACAACTTTTTTTGCTCCGTTTATGTTAATATCTGTTGTTAAAGTTCTTAAATCCAATTCAACGAAGTCTTTAACTTTTTTTACATCTACATTTACATTTGTTCTGTTATCCTCTCTATAAATTGAATTATTTCCTTCAATAGTCAATTTTTCGATTTCATCAGCAATATAATTTAATTTCTTTATTGTTGTATTTGGAATTTCAATTTTTTCATAATTTACATCTTTTATTGTAAATTCTTCAAATCTATTAAGTGAATTTTCAAATTCTCTTGTATTAAATAAATGTCTATCGTATGCACTAAAAGTCAATTCGTTTTTAAGCAAAGTTTTATCAACATCATCTTTACTATAATTAAAAGTTCTCATAAGTTCAATAGGATTTTTAACTTCTAAAACTATTTTAGTTTTATCTTCATTAACATACTCTCTATCCAAGAAATAACTAATTCTATTGTAGATTACTGCATTTTCAACTTCTCTTTTAACTATATCAAATCTATCTCTTTCTTCAAATGGCATTCGTCTTGTTATAATATCAACTTTATTTTCATTTTTTTCGTCAATTTTTGCCTCATTATCAAAATATTTATCCTTATAAGTAACGGTTATACGATTAAAGTTATCCTCACTTTTTTTGATTTCAACTTTATGGCCTCTATATTTACTAAGGTCTATATATTTTATTTCTTTTTCAGTTTTTAGTATTTCTTTAATTTTATAAGTGGTATTTTTCATAACTTCTCTGTCAATTCCACTTTGAATTTCAGCTAACATATAGTATGAGCCGGTAAATCCGACAACGATTAAACAAGCTGATGCTATTGCCAATACTTTTAGCTTAAAATTTTTACCTTTCATTTTCGTCCTCCTTTGTTTTACTTCCATAAACTCTTGAGTACATAAATTTTGTCTTTATCCAGTTATTATAATTCAAAACCATTCTATATATAGCTATTGAATAGTATTTAATTACAATACACATCATCATAAAAAGTCCTATTGCAAGCATTATCGGGAATATTATCCACAAAAAGCTAAGTGATAGTGATGATAGTGCTGTTAATGTTATTGGAGTTAAGAAGATTGCAACGCCAACACCTGTAACTGTAATTACAACAAAGAAAAACCAAATTCCACCTAACAATATAAGTAGCATTGCAAAAATAAGTGAAATTATCATAAGGAAAAACATTCCCTTTGAAAATATAGATATCAGAATCAGGTTTATTATCGCAAGCCAAAATGAAAAAGAAAATCCTATTTCTAAAATATCAAGCGTTCCTTTAAGTGCAAGAAATAAATAGAACATTATAAACAAAATATTTATACTTGTTAAAAATCGACCTTGTTTTGTATCAAAGCCTTTATTTGTTCTAACCAAAAATGACATTGAAATTGTAAAAATTCCAAGCATTATTGTTAAGCCAACAGAAAATCTCAATCCCAACATAATTTGAAAAACTGAAAATATTGCAAAAAACATAAATGCAAATATTCCATATTTTTCAAAAAACTTATCGGCTTTGTTTTCTAAAATTCCCATACTTCCATTTTGACTTGAAAGACCATTTTCAAACCAGTTGTCAAACTTCCTACTAAGACCTGAAAATATTCCGTCTTTTTTTACAACTTCTCTATCTTCCATTTTAAGCTCTTGAACAATTTTTTTAGGAGAGCCTAATTCCAAAATAATTTCAGATTCAGTCTTGCCGTCCAATTTACCATTTAAGAAATATTCTTCATAATCTCTTAAAATATCCAAACTTTCTTCCTCTGAATAAGATTTTAAAAGATAGTCCTTTAATACATCTAAATATTCAATTTTATTCATTACTTTCACCTCTTTTCAAAATATTATCCATTCCTATTTTTAAAGTTTCCCAAGCCTCCAGTTGCTTTTCGTAATGCTCTATACCGGAAACAGTAATTCTGTAATACTTCCTCGCAGGTCCTTCATTCGACTCAACGATATAAGTTTCAAAAAAACCCTCTTTGCTAAGACGTCTAAGGATTGGATAGATTGTTCCTTCGCTTACTTCGATAGATTTTGAAATGTTTTGTACGATTTCATAACCGTACATATCTTTGTCCCTTAAAAAACTCAAGACACAAAGGTCTAACAAACCCTTTTTAATTTGCGTATCCATTTTTACCTCCTTTTTTGATTTATATAAATGTTGATTATTTTTTCTAGCTCTAACTTTATTTAACTTTAGATATTTATGACTGACATTGTAGAATAGTTCATGCTCCCATTTCATCAAAACCTCTTTTTTATAACTCTAATAAAGTAGGCTTCGATGAAATTTAATTAAATCTACATTGTAGCTTTGTGGCTAAAGATAAGTAATAACCCATGCACCTATTATATCGAAACCTCTTTTTTATAACTTTAATAAAGTAGGTTTCGATGAAATAATCTTAAAGTTGATACTCAACTTTAAGATTATTATAGCACACTACTATTTATAACACAATACCTTTTATAATATTTTTTTAAATTTTAATTTTTTCTTTGTAAATTTATACATTTAAACTTTTGTTGATTTTCTTTCTCACGTTATGATATAATAAATATAGAGTTATAAAATAACGTTATTCTAATTTAATAATATTAAATACATAAATTTTATATTGGAGGTATTATATGAAACTTTTTTTTGAGTATCCAAACTGTACTACTTGTAAAAGAGCTAAGAAATTTTTAAAGGAGCACGAAATTGATTTTAAAGAAATCAATCTTAAGGAAGAAACTCCTACTAAGGCTCAACTTGAACTTGTTCAAGGCTATATGGGAATGAAAAGACTTTTTAATACAAGTGGTAAAACTTACAGAGATTTGAATTTGAAAGAAAATTTCAGTTCGCTTTCTGTTGAAGATGCCATTGAAATGCTGGTTAATGATGGCTCACTTATCAAAAGACCTATCTTAATCGACGAAGAAAATGAAGTTTTTCTTATCGGATTCAAGGAAAACGAATGGCAAATTTTATTAAAAAAATAATCAATAAAGGAGATAAAAATGGAGCAACAATATTCATTAGTTGAAATTTATCCGTCCTACGATAGTGATGAATTTCAAAACGATTTTAAAAAAATAGATACTTTACTTTTAGATTTTGAAAAATTAAATTTAGAAGATAATATCGAATGTGTTAAAAAAGTTATAAAAATCTTGGAAGAAGTTAATACTACAATTTATAGAGTCTTTTCATTTATTGAACTTAATCAAGCAATTAACACAACAGATGAAAAAACTACTTATTATAGCAATAATTTAAGCGCAAAGCTTTCAAATTATGCAAAAACTTTTACAAAAATGGATAATTTTTTAGGTGGAATTACTGTTGATATTACAAAAGACGATTATTTAAAAGAATATGAATATTTCTTTAAAACTAAAAAAGATGCTTTAAAACATATCTTACCTGAAGATATTGAAGAAGTTATCGCAAAGATGAAACTTTCAAGCTCAAATGCTTGGGAATTTATGTTTAACTTTTTAACTTCAAAGGCGTCTATTGAATTTAATGGAGAAGAAAAAACTTTAAGTGAAATTAGAAACTTGGCTTATTCTCCGGACGCAAATGTTAGAAAAGAGGCTTTTTATAAGGAATTGAAACTTTATGACAGCATAAAAGATTCAATCGCCTTTTCACTTAACAATATAAAACAAGAAGTAAATACCACTTCAAAGATGAGAGGTTTTGAATCTGCTCTTGAAGAATCTCTACACAACGCAAGATTAAAAGAAGAAACTTTAAAGGCTCTTTGGTCAAGTATTGAAGATTATCTTCCACATTTTAGAAGATTTTTCAAACATAAAGCAAAACTTTTAGGCTATGAAGGCGGATTAAAATTCTATGACTTGTTTGCAAGTATCGGAGAAAGCGACAGAACTTTCACAGTTGAAGAAGCTCAAGAATTCTTATTGAAACATTTTGCAACTTTTTCAGATGATATGGTAAAAATGGTTAAAGGAGCTTTTGACAACAATTATGTTGACTACTTCCCTAAAAAAGGAAAAGTTGGTGGAGCTTTTTGTAGCAATCTTCCATTTATAAAGCAATCCAGAGTAATGATGAATTTTGACGGTAGTCTTTCTTCAGTTTTAACTCTTGCTCACGAATTAGGACATGCTTATCATGGACTTCATGTTGAAAATCATTTACCATTAAATTGGGATTATTCAATGCCAGTTGCTGAAACTGCATCAATTTTCAACGAAAACTTGATTATGTCTGCATCACTTAAAGAGGCAAATGAAAAAGAAAAAATAACTTTAATGGAATCACAAATTTCTGACTGTGCGCAAATTACAGTTGATATTTATTCAAGATTTTTATTTGAAAAAGAAGTTTTTGAAAGAAAACTTGACCACTTTATGATGAGTGAAGAACTTGAAGAAATTATGAGAAATGCACAAAAACAAACTTATGGCGACGGACTTGACGAAGAAACTTACCACCCATTTATGTGGGCTTGTAAACCTCATTACTACTCAGCAGGTTTCTCATATTACAACTATCCATACTCATTTGGTGGACTTTTCTCAAGAGGACTTTATGCAATTTACAGAGAAAATCCAAATGGATTTGTAGAAAAATATCAAGAGCTTTTAAGAGCAACAACAATCAACACTTGTGAAGACGTTGCAAAAGTTATGGATATCGACTTAACTAAAAAAGATTTCTGGTTAAAATCATTAGAAAGCATAAAAGTTCAAATCGACGAATTTATAGAATTAACAAGTAAATAATAAACGACTAGCATTTTAAAAGGACAGCTCACAGGCTGTCCTTTTGTTTGCATTGAATATTACATTTTTTTAGTTTTCTCTTATTCCATTTGGAATTATAATTTCTTTTAACAATTTTTCTTCCTCTTTAATTCTAATATACATTACAAAAATATAAAAAGGAGAAATTACAATAGCTGTATATAACGCATGACAAAGTAAAGCAAGCCCTGTTAATTCAGGTAAAATATTTAAAAAATAGTTCGGATGCTTTACATTCCTAAAAAGCCAATGGTCAACAAATTTATGATTATTTAAAATCATAAGTTTAACTGTCCAAATATCCTTTAACAATCTTGTAACCGTATAAAGCATAAATATTGAAAAGACTATTAAACACAAGCCAAGCAAACTGATTTTATCAAAGTTTGGTTTCCTAATAATCGCCTCAATAAGACAGAATAAATAAAATAATATATGTAAGATAGTAATTCTCTTAGAATTTTCTACTCCATACTCTCTTCCACCGTCTTTAATTATTTTTTTCTCGTTTTTAATTGAAATTTTAAGAAAAAATAATCTAATAATAAAAACTGCTACAACAATAGCATA
Source organism: Parvimonas parva (assembly GCF_016552165.1). GTDB lineage: Bacteria > Bacillota > Clostridia > Tissierellales > Peptoniphilaceae > Parvimonas > Parvimonas parva. The sequence goes on from NZ_JACVDA010000010.1 coordinate 68,684, forward strand.
AATCATATAACTCATATTACCCCCAAATAATTGTTATATAATATTCAATGCAATTAAGAATATTTGAACATATCTCCACTTTGATAAATTTAAATGGTAAATATGATGAAATAAATATTCTTTTACACGAGAATCGTAAACTCATATTTATTTGAACATATCTCCATTTTGATAAATTTAAAAAGGTAAATATGATGAAATAAATATTCTTTTACACGAGAATCGTAAATTCATATTTATTTTAACATAAAATTGAACTTTTTACCATAATTTCAATATCTTTTTTTCGTAAAAAAAATAGAGCCCCAAAGGCTCCTATTGGCTCTATTTTTTCAATCTATTTTCTTTTTGCAATTCCAGGTGTAGTCATTGAGAACACGTCTAGGATATTGTCGATTTCTTCTTCAGTCATAATTTTTTCTGAGATTAAAACTGCTTTTACAGGTAAGTTTTGTTCAATAGCTTTATGAATAACTTCAACAGATTTTTCGTAACCGATATGTGGTGCGAATGCTGTTACTATTCCGTAGCTATTGTGTACCATATTTTTAGTTCTTTCTGCATTTGCAGTAATTCCTAAGATACAGTTGTGAACGAATGTACTTGCTGCTCTTCCGATTGTTTCTACTGATTCAAATAAGTTGTAGAAAATAACCGGTTCAAATGCGTTAAGTTCAAGTTGTCCTGCTTCTGCTGCCATTGTAACTGCAACGTCATTTCCAACACAGTTGAAAGCTACTTGTGATACAACTTCAGGGATTACCGGGTTTACTTTACCGGGCATAATTGAGCTACCTGCTTGTCTTGCAGGTAAGTTGATTTCTGCAAATCCGCAAGTTGGACCAGATGACATAAGTCTTAGGTCGTTTGCAATTTTTGACATACTGATTGCACAGCTCTTAACAAGCCCTGAAACGTGAACGAAAACGTCAATATTTTGTGTTCCGTCAATTAAGTCATCTGCTTGTACTAATTCCAAGTCTGTAACTTGTGCAAGATTTTTTACGATTTTATCCATATAGCTAACATCTGCATTAAGTCCTGTTCCGATTGCAGTTGCTCCCATATTTACAGTTCTTAAAACTCTACAAGCTGTTCTGAACAATTTAATATTTCTTGAGATAACTGTTGAATATGCTCTAAATTCTTGTCCAAGTCTAATAGGAATAGCATCTTGCATTTGTGTTCTTCCCATTTTAATAACATCGTCAAATTCTTTTGCTTTAAAAACTAAAGCCTTTTCTAATTCATATAAACTGTCGATAGTTTCTTCTAAAAGTCTGATAAGTGCAATTTTACCACTTGTTGGGTAAACGTCATTTGTAGATTGTCCCATATTTACATCATCATTTGGGTGAATAATTGAGTAATCTCCAAGTTTTCCACCTAAATGCTCGATAGCGATATTTGCAATTACTTCATTTGCATTCATATTGTGGCTTGTTCCTGCTCCCCCTTGAATCGGGTCAACGATGAATTGATCTAAATATCTTCCCCAAATAATTTCATCACAAGCATAAACTATTGCATCTTTCTTTTCTTCACTTAAAACTCCTGCCTCAAAGTTTGTAATAGCACAAGCTTTTTTAATTTCTGCAACAGATTTAATCATTTCAGGATTTGTTTTTCTTCTTGTAATCTTAAAATTTTCTGTCGCTCTTTGAGTATGAATTCCGTAATAAGCATTTTCTGGAATTAAACATTCCCCAATACAATCGTGTTCAACTCTATATCCTTGTTTTGCTTCCATAATTATCTCCTTTTATCTATATAAATTTAAAATTTAAACCATTTTCTTAGGGTCAACAATTTTATCAAATTCTGACTCTGTTAAATAACCGAAGTGTAAAACTGCCTCTTTCAAAGTGATATTTTCCTTAAAAGCATATTTTGCACATTGACTGGCTTTGTCATATCCAATATATGGATTAAGTGAAGTTACAAGCATTAAAGATTCACTCAAATACTTGTCAACAACTTCTTTATTTACCTTTATACCCTTTACACAGTTTTTAACGAATGAATCCATTGCATCTGCAAGTAAATTTACAGATTCAACAAAACTATGAATTATAATCGGCATATAAACATTAAGCTCAAAATTTCCTTGAGATGCACTAAAACTGATAGTCGTATCATTTCCTAAAACTCTGGCACAAACCATTGTAAGAGCCTCTATTTGAGTTGGATTTACCTTACCCGGCATAATTGAACTGCCCGGTTCATTTGCAGGGATTTCAATTTCAGAAAAACCGCAACGAGGTCCACAAGCCAAAAATCTTATATCATTTCCAATCTTGATTAAGTCCATTGCAAGCGCTTTAATTGCTCCATGAGAAACAACAACAGCGTCTTTCATAGTAAGTGAATGGAAGAAATTTTCAGCAGGTTTGAATTCTTTTCCTGTAATTTTAGAAACATATTTTGCAACAATGTTTTTGAAATTTTCTTTTGTATTTATTCCGGTACCAACGGCAGTTGCTCCAAGTGAAATTTCTAAAAGACCTTTTCTTGTAAATTCAATATATTCTAAACATTTTTCAATAGAATGTCTATAACCGCTAAATTCTTGAGAAATTTTTATAGGCACAGCATCTTGTAAATGTGTTCTACCAATTTTTATAATATCACTATTAGCCTCTTCAAAAACCTTAAAAGCCGAAATCAAATTTTTCATTGACGGAATAAGTTTTCTATCTATAACATCTAAACAAGCGATATGTAAAGCAGTTGGAAAAGTATCGTTTGAACTTTGAGATTTATTTACATCATCATTAGGGTGAATTAAAGTTTTTCCCACCTTTTGATTTGCAAAATTTGCAATAACCTCGTTCAAATTCATATTAGTTTGAGTACCACTTCCTGTTTGAAAAATAACAAGAGGAAAATGTTCATCTAAATTCCCGGCAAAAATTTCTCTAACTGCATCTTCTATTGCAGAAAATTTTTCTTTGTTCAAGTCGCCAAGCTCGTAATTTGCCATAGCACAAGCATATTTAACAGTTGCCATAGCTCTTATAACCTCTGTCGGCATTTTGTAATTTCCAATTTTGAAATTTTCAAAACTTCTTTGCGTAGTAGCCCCCCAAAATTTTTCGCTATCTACTTTTATCTCTCCGATAGAGTCTTTATAAATCTTATAACCCATTAAAAACCCTCCTACAAATTTTATTTTTAATCATACACACATATTATAACATAAAATTTTCAAAAAAACTTATTTTTATTTAGTAATTAATAAAATAACAATTTTTTATCATAATGCACAACTGTTTCATATTTGTTTGATTTTAAATTAAAATTAAACCACAAAAAAGACTATGCATTTAAACACAGTCCAATTTAATTTATTTTCTTTTTAAAATAGGCGAAATTCTTTTATACAACAATGCTGTTACAATTGATGTAACAAATGTTTTAACTAGATTAAAAGGTAAAATTGAAAATATCATTAATGTAAAATAACTCTTTACAAGTGGATTTATCTTTGCAACCATTCCAACAAAAGCATTTAAATCAATCTTTAAAAGCTTTGCATAAAGTGGAAATATAACAAAATAATTGCTCAAAGTTGCAACTAAAGACATTGAAATACTACCAATTAAAAGTCCTAGTAACGCTGATTTTTTGCCTTTATGTTTTTTGTAAATAAAAGCTGTTGTTAAAACGAAAGTTGATGAAACTATCAAGTTTGAAAGTTCTCCAACATAAAAAGTTTTTGTTCCGTTAATTACAATATTTAACAAAATTTTTATACACACAATCAAAAATCCTGCTAAAGGTCCCATAGCAAAGCCTCCAATTAATGCAGGTAACTCTGCTATATCCATTTCCATAAATGTAGGTGCAAAAGGTAATGGAACTTTAATAAACATCAAAAGTACACTTATTGATGCCAGAATTGAAATTTTTGTAATTTCTGAAATACCAAATTTTTTCTTATTCATAATAACCTCCTAAATTTTAGCATAAAAAAAACGCCTATCTTTAGGGCGTACAAAATTCTTCTCTCATCCAGACTTTAACTGTCGGTATTGGAATTTCACCAATTCAGCATAATGCTCGCAGACTTTACTGCCGGTGAGGAAACGACCCTCGCCCTGAAGACAAAACGAGTATAGCACAAATAATAAATATTGTCAAGATAAGGATTTTAATTTTGAAAATATTGGCTAAATTTATAAATTATAGTAAATTTTAATAAGACTTTTTAATGAATAATAATTATTCATTAAAATTGTTTATATATTGATAAAATATTTGCAAAAAAATTTTTTGTGATATATAATTTAGATGTATAATAATATTTTGAAGGAGGTAGCATTAGAATGAAAATGCTTAAAAAAATCTTTGCATTTATACTTTTGCTTTCAATTGTATTTAGTTCTATTGGTATAAATACTTTTGCAAAAGATACAAGTGCTTTAACCGAAGTTGAATATTCATATATTCCTTCTACTACTGAGGATGGAAAGAGAACTTTTACACTTAAGGGTTCCGATTTGGAAGAAGAAGACATTAAGGCTAAAGTAGTACTTAAAGGAAGTACAGAACGTTTAACAGATGTTGAGAATTCAATTACTTTTTCTGAAGAAACAAAAGAAATTTCAAGTAGAAAAATAGTTACTTTAACTTTTCCAAAAAATGAAAAAGAAAGTAAAACTTATGTAGTTTCTTTTAGTGTTAGAGGAAGTGAAGAATCATTTGTAGAGGAATTTAAAAAAGAAGTAAAAATTAGAAAGAGTTCATCAAGTGGTGGGGGAGTTGTTGTGCCACCTGTTACACCACCTGTAAATCCAGAACAACCTAATCCTGTTGAAGAAAATGCAATTGTAAATATAACTGCAGATATTGAAAACTTACCAACAGAAGGTGGAGAAGTTAATTTAACAGTATTTACTAAAAGAATT
>NZ_JACVDA010000011.1 GCF_016552165.1 Parvimonas parva
TTTGTTCAATTACTATTATACCTCTTTGAGATGTTTTTTTCTATTCTTACTGGCTAACTTAATTTTACAATATGGGAAAATGATTAGCCTATTAGACTAATCATTTTTTAACTACTTATTTAAATATAATACAATCGAAGTTTCATATTCTCCATTCGGATACTCAAATGGGTTTATCAAATCTTTAAATCCTAATTTATGATAAAAATTAATTACTTTTTCATTTTCAAATTTTTTTGTAGATAACAAAATTTTATCTCCTTTAAAATTTTCAATTAAACATTTCATTAATTCTTTTCCATAACCCTTTGATTGGTATTTTTCAAGAACAGCAAGTTCATTTAATTCAAAAGCATTTTTATACCAATCAGTTCCTTTTGGTAATTTTTCATCTATCTGCATAGCCCACCAATTTTCTTTTAAAAAATCAACTCCATATACAAATCCAATAAGTTTTTCCTCTTCAAAAGCTCCACATATAATAATATTTAATCCTAAACTTTCATCAATTCTAGTAACCAAAAAATCTGCAGTAGAATCATCTGTTTTAAAAACTTCTTTATATATTTTTGCAATTTCATATTTTTTATTTTTAATTTCTTCCAAAGTTAAAAGTTTAATCATAATTTTTTCTCCTAATTATTTTGACAAATTTTTTGTAGCTCATTGAATGTATCAAACAATTTATTTTCTCCAACAAGTATATTTATAACATCACCGTTTATTATTGTTGTTTCTCCGTTTGGAATTATCTCTTCAATACCTCTGTCAATATTTATAATTAACATACCTTTTGGAAATTTCACTTCTTTTATTTTCTTGTTTTCTATTTCGCTTCCGATTTCAACAACTATACTCATAGTCATTTTTTCTCCATCTTTTGAAGATGCAATATTTTCTCTTTCCATCAATCTTTCTAAAAGATATTCATAAATTGGTAGTGATTTTAAATAGTTCGGTAATGCGTAAGTTATAAGACAAACTATTGAAAGTGGCAATAAATATGAAAGATTACCTGTCATTTCAAAAATCAAAATTATCGAAGTAAGTGGCGCCCTAACGATTGCTGTCAAGTACCCTGCCATTCCAAGAATAATAAAACTGTTTATATATATAGGGTCAACTATTTTTCCAAAAATTGTTCCAATCGTTGCTCCTAAAACTAATATTGGGAAAAATATTCCTCCCGGAACTCCTGAACTAAAACAAATTATTGAAAATAATAATTTTACTATAAAAATTAGAACTAAAGTATAAATCGGAAAATTAGCGCTTTGTAATTCTTTCATCAAGAATCCGCCACCACCTAATAAATTTGGCATAAATGCTAAAATTAAAATAGGTAATAAAAAGTATGGTAGCATTTTGTATTCTTGCTTTAGTTTTAATTTATCTTGAACTTTCATAAAAATATCCATTAGAAAAGTGTAAAGCACTCCCAAAAGAGATAGAACAATAGCAAACAAAATCAAAGTCCAATAGTTAATCAAAGGTAATTTTTCAGTTAAACTAAAATTAAATACAGTTTCTGTTCCATATAAAATTTTTGAAACTAAATCTGCACTAATCGTAGCTCCCATACAAACAACAAGAAGTTTTTTGCTGATATGTCTATGTATCTCTTCAACGGCAAACAAAATTCCGGCAACTGGTGCGTTAAAAGCGGCAGAAAGACCTGCACTTGCTCCACAAGTTATTAAAAACTTTTCAACGGTTTTATTTTTCTTAAGCTTCCTTGAAACTAATTTACCACTCATAGCTCCAATTTGGATTGACGGACCTTCACGACCAACAGAAAAACCGGCTAATGCAGTTAAAGCGCCACCAAAAATTTTTGCAAACAAAACTTTAGCAGGATTCGGATTGATATAACCCTTTATTTCAGCCTCAACCTGTGGTATCCCTGAGCCACCACAAAGTTTTGAGAATTTTTTAAATTTCGTTACTAAAAAAGAAATTAAAATAAGTAAAGCAAAAATAATAGGATAAGCATAAAAATTAGTTCTAGTAAAATTTATTATAATTTCTAAAATATGTTCTATTCCATGAATTATATAACGATAAAAACTTGAAAGCCCCCCTGCAACAATTCCTACTAAAATTCCATAAAAAAGTAATTTCACATCCTCAACTCTCTGATTATCACTAAGATTTTCTAAATTTTTCATAAAAACTCCTATTCTCTATAAATTAAATAATTATATAATTATTTTATCACAAAATTTGCAAGAAAAAAAGTTTTGACAATCCTCAAAACTATCAAAACTTTATCTAATTTATTTAATTTTAAAAATTTTCTTATTATCTAAAATAGATAATTTAATATCTTTTGGAATCTGCTCTTTACATTCATCAAACCTTATATATAACTTGTTAAAATCTAAGTTTTTTAACCTATTCTTACAGTCATCACCCTGAATTTTTAAAAACATACTTTTAAATTTTTTATCCCCTGTTACGGAAAATAATTTATATAAATTATTTTTATTATTAATTCCTAATGCATAGACTAATTCATCTTCAAAATTTTGATTTTGAATAAAAACAAATTTTTTAGTTGCATTTATCTTTTTATAATTTTCTTTAAAAATACCCCAATTAGCTGAACTGAAAATATCAGAATCAAGTATTATATATACATTATCGTACCTTTCTCCAAAAATTCTATTATTTTTCTTACTATTTTGGAATAAATTACAACATTTAATTAAAGATTGTTTTTTCAATAAATCTTTGTAAATTCTAAAAAATTTTTCTTCAGTTTCACCTTCAACAATTATTAAATTACTCAAAATTTAATCCTCCCAAATACCATCCAAATTAGGATATATATCAAAATAATCATTTTGAACATAATTTTTTAATTTTCTATCATTTTTTATAATATATTTTTCAGGATTTACCACAAAAACACCTTCGTTATTTCTAGCTAAAAATGTATATGAATGATTTGGAATATTCAAATCCAATGAATTTTCATTATGAGTTGTAATAAAAAGTTGACTGTTTTCTTCAAGATTATAAATTATCTGTAAAATCAATGAATTTGATAATTTTGTATGCATATAAGCCATCTGTTCATCAAGATATATTAGTCCATTATAGTTTTCTATTTTTGAAATAAAATTAGCTAAAAAAATCGCCTCAACAGTCCCTCTGGATAATCTTTCTCTTACTGATGATGAAGTATTTCTATTTATTAATATTTTTTCTCCATTTTTAAATTTTATATAAAAACCTTCCTCAACTTCTTCATCAATCTTATCAATTCCGGTAGATTTTGCATTTCTAATTTCAACTATAGAATCATCTATAACTTTTAAATATTTTTCTACAGTCTTTATTGAATCAACATCTAATATATTTCTAACTTTTTCCTTTTCTTCTAAATCCTTGTCAAAACTATAGTAAAAAGATGCGTTATCCCAAAAATAATTTTTCAAAGTATATATAAACTTTGAATAATCTTCTTCAGTATTATAATTCGGCTCAAACTCTTCATTTATAACATCAGAAACAAAAACTTCCTTTGTATCTAAATTAAGTATTCTTTCTTTTTCTAAAAAATTTTTACTATTTAATAAATTTATATTTTCTTTATAATTAAAGGAACTATTTAATTTTATAAATCTTATTTTCTCACTGATAAGATAATTTTTAGCATCTTTTGGTTCCGTTGATAAAATAAATTCAAATAATCTATCTTCAACTGTAAAAATTATTTCAAAATTACTTTTTTTATCAGAATAAAATCTATTTATTAATTTATTTCCATTTCCTCCACATAAAAAATTTTCAAAATTACACAACAACTTGCCAAAAGTAGTTTTTCCGGAAGCATTTGACCCCATAATTATATTTACTTTTTTATACCTTATTTTTGGTGCATATTTTAAAGTTTCATCTTTTAATATTGAATTACTAACTTTTCTTGGAAAAGTAAAATTCACTTCAAAATCTTTAAACATATATAAATTGTCAATTTTAACATTTAAAACTATCATATATCTTCACCCCTATTTATATTATACTATAAATATATTTAAAGTCAATATATTCCGTTTTTTGGAATTTAAAAAAGTTTTGACATTAATCAAAACTTTATCTAAATATTTCTTCTATTTCGTTATTTGTAATTTCTCTATAATCTCCAAGTTCAAGCTCTTCATCTAAATCTAAATTTCCGATGCTGACCCTTTTAAGTTCTAAAACTTCGTTTCCTACATATTCAAACATTCTTTTTACTTGGTGAAATTTTCCTTCAGAAATTGTAAGGTAAATTTCTTTTTTTGAAAGCTCTTCAACTTTTGCATTTTCAGTTGTAAAGTCCTCTTTTTCAAAGTAAATTCCATTTTCTATTTTTTCTTTTTGCTCTTTTGTAAGCTCATCTCTTAAAGTAACAAAATATTTTTTATTTACTTTTTTCTTTGGATTTGTAACATTGTAGGAAAATTTCCCGTCATTTGTTAAAATCAAAAATCCTGTCGTATCTATATCAAGTCGTCCAACCGGAAATAGCTCCATATTTGAATATGGAAATTCAAGCAAATCTAAAACAGTTGGAAGTTTTACATCAAATGTTGCACTGATATAGTCCTTTGGTTTATTCAGCATCAAATAAGTAAATTCTTTATAAATCACTATTTCATCGTCAAACAAAATTTCATCTTTTTCAGTATCAACTTGTGTATTTGAACTTTTTAGGAGCTTTCCATTTACTTTAACTCTACAAGTTTTCAAAAACTTTTTAATTTCACTTCTTGAGCCAATCCCCATGTGACAAAGAAATCTATCAATTCTAATCTTCATTACTTTGTTATTAACTTGTTGCTATCTGTTAAGTTTTTGTATTTTAATGAATATTTTTTGAAAAGTCCATTTACAAAAGCCTCTCTGATTTCATGATATATAGCAACTTCCATATCAAATTCGTTGAAATATTGTTTGTGTATATCGTTATAAAGTACAAATTCCAATTCATTTTCTTCTTCTCTAACAACTGAAATTGAAACGTCGCAAGGAAGTCCGTCAAGCAATGTATCCATTAGTAATTCGTAAGCATCTTTCAAGCTTGAAATTTCATAGCAAGGAAAACTTGTTCCATATTCAAAACAGATTTTCTTTATCTCTTCAAGTGAAACTCCCTTATCCAAAAGTTTTTTCACAGTATAAGCAAATCTAATCTCAACATTTGAAACGGCTGTATGTAACCAGCCATGAATATTACTTTGGTCGATTACTTCTTCCAAATCTTCTGAAACTAAAGCAGGAAATAAACTTTCTACCTCGTTTTTTTCTTCTTCATTCAAAAATTTTTCTTCAATTGCAAAAGTCAATCTTTGTGCAATCAAAATCTTATCATACATCCAAAAATGTATAGGTGCTAAAAATGCGCTCATTATTTTTTTCTCCTTCTAACATCATTATTTAAAGATAACAGTAAAACTGCCAATACAATCAATCCACAACCAATAAGTTTAAATATAGTTAAAGATTCATTAAGGAATATTATACCCAAAATTACACTTGTAATCGGCTCAAAAGTACAAAGTATTGATGCTGTTGTCGCACCACAATATTTAACTCCAAGTTGCAAAAATGCATTACCGAAAATTGAAGTTAAAAATGAAATCAATATTGTAAGTCCCCAAGCTATTGGAGTAAGTGAAAAAGTTAATTGTCCTGTAACTTTTCCAAGCACAAAAAGTCCTGCAATATTGAATAAACTGATATACAAAGTACATTTGAATGGGTCCATATGTTTAAAACCACTCTTATCAAGATAAACCAAAAACAAACTATATGTTATACCTGATAAGGCAGCAAGAAATATCCCAAAAGCACTTCCTCCGGTAACCTCATCAACCAACATCACAATACCTATCATTGAAAAAACAAGAGCTGACATCTTCTTTAAAGTAATTTTTTCTTTAAAGAACAAAATACAAATAAAATAAACAACACATGGATAGATAAAATGTATTGTTGTAGCCATTCCGACTGAAATGTAATTATATGAAGCATAAAGTGCTGTTGTTGTAATTCCTATACCTAAAAAAGAAAGACCAATAAAATGTAAAAATTCTCTTTTAGTAATCTTCATAGGAGTTTGATTTTTCCTCATACCTACATACAAAAACGGAATGCCAAACAACGCCCTTAAAAAAGTAAGAGTAATTGCATTATTTCCTCCATCGTAAGTAAACTTTGCAAGTATTGGCGTAAAACCAAAAACAAATGCAGAAATAATTGTAAAAATAATTCCCTTAATAAAATTCATCACTACCCCCTAAAAAAATTCTTCTGTTTCAACTTCATCATTTTTATTCCACTTTACGATTAATTCGCTATAATCATCATTTAAAAACAAATCTAAAATCTTATCTATGCTGTAACTCTTCCCGTTGGCATTTCTAAACTCATCAATCCCAAACCAAGACAAAGTTCCCTCGACATTGTTTTCGATTAATTCTCCAGAAAAATCTTCAGTATAGTATAGAAAACCTAATTCTCTTTTATCTTTAATTTCATCAATCCAACTAACAGTTCCCTTTAGCTTTAAATTCTTTACAGTTAAACCCGTTTCTTCAAAAACCTCTCTAACACAAGAATCATACAAAACTTCTCCCTCTTCAACATGACCCCCAACAAAAGTAAGACCTTCCCAGCCATGCTTTTTAACCTTATCTAAAACCAAAATTTTATCATTCTCTCTATCATAAATCATACACATATTTTGTAAAACAGTATTCATAAATCCTCCGATATATTAAAAAATTAATACATTATTATAATTATATCATTTAAAGCATTGAATACACAATACACAACTTTATTGAGATAACAAATAACTAAACAATGCTAAAAATACAAAAAAATTCGACCTTTAAGTCGAATTTTTATCTATGGTAATATTGTATCTACTACTTCAAATATTGTTTTGAAGAATCTTCCTATTCTTTTTACAAAACCTGCTTTTGAATAATTTTCTTTTGCTACTAAGTCAATCGTTGCGATAACTTCTTGTGAGTTTTTAACTTTTATCTCGCCAACCTTATCGCCTTGTTTTAAAGGTAATTTAACTTCTCCAACATTTACTTCCGTATCGTAGTTAATTCCCTTCATTGAAACTCTTTCAACATCTTGTGCCGGAACCAATTCAACAAAACCATTGCTTGCTGATTTAACTTCTACTTTTTTTACAAATTTTTGAGCGTCTATAAGTTTTCTAGTTTCTATATTTTCCTTTGCATAGTTAAGCATATCTTTCATATATTGGGCTCTATCTGCCTGTGTTTTTGCTCCCATTAAAACAGAAATTATTCTAAATTCACTTTGTCCTTTTTTTATCTTCATCGTAGAAACTAAACAATATCCTGCCTCATCTGTATGTCCAGTTTTTAGTCCGTCAACTCCTTCAACCACTCCAACTAGTGGAATTGTACTTTCTTTTTTGAATTTTCTTGCAGGTTGTTCCAACACAGTAGTCTTTGCATATTCTAAAACTTCAGGATATTTTTCTATAATTGCTTTTGCCATTATAAAAATATCTCTTGATGACATTTTATTATCTTGTCCATTTTTCATAAGACCTGATGCATTTGAAAAAGTTGCATTTTGAAGCCCAAGTTCTTTTGCCTTTTCATTCATAATAGTAACAAATTTACTTTCACTTCCTGCAACTGTCTCTGCAAGAGCAACAGCTGAGTCATTTCCTGAAACAATCATAAGCCCGTCAAGTAAGTCCTTAATGCTAATTTCTTCTCCGGGAGCTAAATCTAAACTTGAGCCTTGTTCCGAACCAGCTGTTAAGGAAACTTTAACTTTATCTTCCATTTTAAGCTTTCCTTCAGCAATTTTTTCCTTTACAATATAGAAAGTCATAAGTTTTGAAATACTTGCTATTGACACAGGTTCATCTATATTTTCAGCAACGAATAAAGCTCCTGAATCGGCATCACCGATTAAAGACGCAGTAGTTTTCTTTTCAATTCCAAATATTGCATAAGATTTACTTGCTCCTGCAAAAAGAATTGAAAAAATTAACGCTAAACTAAGTATTGATTTTTTAAATTTCATAACACTCTCCTATTTTTTTATCTCATCTACTCCCATATACTTTCTTAAAACTTCAGGAATTTCTATGCTACCATCTGCTCTTTGATAATTTTCTAAAACAGCTGCAAAAGTTCTTCCAACTGCAAGTCCTGAACCGTTTAAAGTATGAACAAATTTAACTTTTCCGTCATTATCTCTAAATCTGATATTTGCACGTCTTGCTTGGAAATCTTCAAAGTTTGAACAAGAAGAAATTTCTACATATCTTCCATAACTTGGCATCCAAACTTCTATATCGTAAGTCTTTGCACTTGAAAAACCGATATCTCCAGTACATAGACAAACAACTCTATAAGGAATTTTTAAAAGTCTTAAAACTTCTTCTGCATCATTTGTAAGTCTTTCCAATTCATCATAACTATTTTCAGGATTTACAAATTTAACCATTTCTACTTTATCGAATTGATGATTTCTTATTAAGCCTCTCGTATCTCTTCCTGCTGAACCAGCCTCTTGTCTAAAGCAATAAGTAAAGGCTGTATAGTAAGTTGGAATTTTTTCAACTTCTAAAATTTCATTTGATAAAAGATTTGTAACAGGAACTTCAGCAGTTGGTGCCAAGAACATATCTTTTGATGGTACATAGAACATATCTTCTTCAAATTTTGGTAATTGTCCTGTTCCATACATTGAATTTCTGTTAATTAAAACAGGAACTCCCACTTCTTCGTAACCTTGTTCACTATGTAAATCTAACATAAAGTTTGTAAGTGCTCTTTCAAGTCTTGCACCCAATCCTTTAAAAACTGAAAATCTTGAGCCGGCAATCTTAACTGCTCTTTCAAAATCTAAAATATCTAAGTCAACACCTAAATCCCAATGTGCTTTAATTTCAAAATCAAATTCTTTAGGCTCTAAAAATTTTCTAATTTCCACATTGTCTTCATCACTCTTTCCAATAGGAATTTCTTTGTTAGGAGTGTTTGGAATACTTAAAAGTTCTTTTCTAATTTCTTCATCTAAATCTTTTACTTTAACATCAAGTTCTTTTATTTCATCAGAAAGAGCCTTCATTTCTTTAAAAAGTCCTGAAACATCTGCACCTTCTTTTTTTAACTTTGGAACTTGTTTTGAAACTTCATTTTGTCTTGCTTTTTTATTTTCAACTTCAAAAATTATTTCTCTTCTCTTTTCATCTAATTCAAGAACTCTATCTATATTATAATTTCCAAATCTTGAATTTAATCTTTCTATTACTTCCTCTTTATTCGCTCTAATTCTCTTTATATCTAACATTACTAAACCTCTTCCTTTTCAAAATCTTCTGCGGGATTTTTTATTGAATATCCCTTTTTTTCTAATCTAATTTCCACATATTCTTTTAATGTCGTATAAATTACAACAAAAATAGGTACTGAAAGTAAAAATCCTATAACTCCAAATAAACTTCCTCCAAGCACGAGTGCAAAAATAACCCAAAACGAGCTTATTCCCAAACTTTTGCCTGAAACTCTTGGCGAAATTACATTTGCATCTATCATAGCAACAATAACGACAATAAATAAGAACCATAAAGCCATTTTAAAAGTTGCTGTGAAAAGTAAAACTATAAAAATCGGTATTGCTCCAAGATAGCAACCAAACCATGGTATCAAATTTGTAAAACCAAGTATGAATGCAAACAAAAGAGCGTACTCAACTTTCATAAACAATAGAATTATGTAGAAAATAATCCCAACGATTATAGCTCCAATTCCCTTTGCTAAAAGATAAGACTTCAAAGTGTAATCAAATCTTTTTACAATCTTAAAAGTTATTTTATTTGCCTTTTTAGGGAAAATTGCTATCATAAATTTTTTCAATAGTCTTGAAAAATTTTCCTTATCATATAGTAAATACATCGATATTATTATAGCTAAAATTATATTTAAAAACAAGGAGATGACTCTAGTTGCAAAATTGGCAACCCAAGGAATCATATTAGCTAAAAACTTTGTTGAAAAATTTGTAAATTCATTTAGCTTTCCATTAATTACAACCCTAACCTCCGGACTTATTTCAATATTTTGTAAAATATTTTTTGCCTTTTCTACTCCGTCCTCAATAAAATATGGCGTTTGATTTACAAACATCTTTATATTTGAATAAAATTGTGGAATTATATATCTTAAAAGCAAAATTGCAAAAGTAAAAAATATAAAATAAGTTATAAGCATCGACATCATTCTGATATATTTATATTTTACTTTTTTAAAAAATTCAAAACTCAAAAAACAATTTTCAAAAAACTTTACAAAAAAGTTTAAGATATATGCGATTGAACCCCCTAATATAAAAGGAGTTAAAACATATCTGATATTTGTAGTATATGAAATTATAGATTTCATATTTAAAAATATGAAATAACAAAGTATTGAAATAGTAAATATTAAAACCCCGGTTATAACATTAACTGTATTTTTCTTTTCCCAATCAAATCTCATAACTACCTCCTACAATTTTATATTTTTTCCAATTTTATCTCTCAAATCAAAAGGTGGAAAGACAAAAAACTTAAAATTCCCTCTTATTCTACTTGCAACTCTTGAATCATAATTTTCAGCCAAATCATATTCTCCAAAATTTGAAGTTATAACAGTATTCAATCCCTTTTCAACCCTATAATCTAAAAGAGAACTTAAAAAGCTATTATTGTTTTTACTTAAAATTTCATTTCCAAGGTCATCTAAAACTAAAAAATCAACATTTCTTACAAAATCAATCCTATCTTGTAATTCTTTTTTATCCCTATAAAAACTGTAACTGTAATTTGCCATAAGTTCAAAAAATTCAGTTGCAGTTATAAAACAGGCACGCTTTCCTTTATCAAGCATATAGTTTACCATTGCTGATGCGAAATATGTTTTTCCTGCACCACTTTTGCCATGAAAAAAAAGTCCGTAATCTTTTGATTTTAAATTATCGCAGTAATCTTTAGCAAATGCTACAAGTTTTTCAACATAAATTCTCGAATCAACAAGTCTATTTCCAAGTTCAAAATTTCCTTCAAAAAGTGAAAAATCAAAATTAGAAAAGTTTTGTTCTCTCTTTTTGTTTGAAAAACCACTTTCTAAAACTCTGTCCTCAACTAAGTCCTTCATTATACAAGCACAAACTTTTCCGTTTACATATCCTGTATCTCTACATTTTTCACAACAATAAAATTTGCTAAAATAGTCTTTCGAAAAGCCGTTTTTCAAAAGCAAGTCTGAAATGCTCTTTTCAATTTTTTCAAACTCTTTTCTATCAGAAGAACAATCAATGTTTGAAAGTGTAGCTTTCATAATTTTTGTAGCCAAACTATTTTTTTTAGATATTAAATTTTCAATATTATCAATCGAAGAAAAAACTTTTTTTCTTCGATCTTCTTTAATCTTTTCTCTAATCAAAGGTCTTTTACTAAGACTTTTTAAAACTAAATCTTCTAAATTCATAATTAATACCTATCAAACAATTCAGACATCGCAGAATTTTTGTCATTTTTAATCTTTTCTCTCTTCTCTTCTTCTGTTAAAATATCTTCTTTTTCAATATATTTTTTAGTATTTCTACTGTATCTCTTAATTTTATTCTTATCTTTGTTTTCAAGATGATTTTTTAAATCTTCAATAGTAGAAATATTATTATCCCTCTTCCAAGCTCTTAAAATACCGATAATATAATCTGCCGACATACTTTTTCCAAGGCTTTTAGCATACTCATAAGCCTTATAAACTAAATCCATACTATGACCTGTTTCTTCGATATGCTCCATAATTTTAGTTATCTCATGAGGTTTTAAACTTAAGCCGGTAATCTCTTCAATTTTTTTAAAATATTCCTTATTGTCTATCATAGGTTTTTCTTTTGGAATTTCTTCGCCGTCATCATAAACTCCCCCTGCATAGAGAGCAAAATTATTTACAAATTCGATTCTTTCAACATTGCCATTATTATCCAAAGTGAAATCCAAAAGTTGATTGTTTTTCCAATATTTTAAAGCATTCATAACTTGAACATTCGAAAATCTCAACTCTTTTGCAATAAAATCTATCGACAATTCACTTTTATATGAGCCAAAAAGTCTTTTGTATAAAAACAAATAAACCTTAAGTGAAATCTCATCTACGATTGGCAAATAATTATCCAAAAACATATTTTCAATAGGAGTTACTCCCGGTTGAATAATTGACTTTTTAAAACTTATTTCCACTCCTATCCCACCTTTTCTAAAAATTTTAATCTATCTAATTTCATCGTAAAAATTTTTGAATAAATTATTCCGTTTTTTTCTTCAAAATATTCTTTACTTTCTTCATATCTCTTTAATTTTTGCATTTTTTGAACTTCGAAATCTCCTAAAAATTCACTTATCTTCTCAAAGCCAATTTTTTCATAGAGTTTTATCGCTCTTTGATTAAAAGCATTTACGTTTAACCAAATTGAATATTTGTCAAAATTTTCAAAGTAATATTCTAAAAACAATCTTAAAGCTTTAAAGCCATATCCTTTTGAGGAATACTTCGCATCTAAGCTAAGAGATAATTCAAAATTGCTGTTAAAAAAACTAACCCTACTAATCGACACATATCCAATTAAAATATCTTTCAAAAAAATTGCAAAATAATTATTTTTCTTCGACTTTATCATCTTTTCCCAATTTTTTATTTCCGAGTCTGTCAAAAAACAAAGATTGTAGTCGGTCAGTAAAATATCTTCGTAGGGGGAAAAGTTTTTAAAACTTTTCAAATCACTCTTTTCAAATTTTTTAATCTTAATATCTTCATCTTCAATTAAAAAATTATCCATTAAAAAGCTCCTTATCCCTATCAGTTTGAATATCTCCAAACCTCGTGCATTCCTTGATAAAGTTAAGCTCAACACTTCCGGTTTCACCATTTCTGTGCTTTGCAATAATCAATTCAATTTGATTTTTTATTTCAGCCTCTTCATTTTGATAATCTTCTCTATAAAGTAAAATTACAACGTCAGCATCTTGTTCGATTGCCCCTGATTCTCTAAGGTCGCTAAGTTTCGGTTTTCTTCCACTCTTTTCGCTATCACGAGATAACTGACTTAGTGCTAAAATCGGAACGTCCAATTCCTTTGCTAATGCCTTTAAATTTCTTGAAATTGTAGAAATTTCTTGTTGTCTATTTTCATTTCTTCCCTCGGAAGTCATAAGTTGTAAATAGTCTATCATAATAAAATCAAGACCACCATCTGCCTTAAGTCTTCTACATTTACTTCTAAGTTCAGTTATAGATATTCCTGCTGTATCGTCCATATAGATTGATTTAGTTGCTATAATGGAACTTGCCTCAAAAATATCGTCCCACTCATTTATATCACCGCTTATTAATTGTTTTAAATTCACAAGAGAAAGAGCACTTAACATTCTTTGTGCAAGTTGCGATTTACTCATTTCCAAAGAAAATATCGCAACTTTATAATCGCTCTTAGCTGCATTTAAAGCAATATTAACAGCTAATGCAGTTTTCCCAACAGAAGGTCTTGCTGCAAGTAAGATTAAATCTTTTCTTTGCATACCAAGTAAAATTCTATCCAAATCCACAAAGCCGGTCGGTATTCCTGTTACGGAGCCTTTGTTTTCACTTCTCTCAGAAAGAATCTCTATAAGCTCTTTTAATGTATCCTTTATATGAGTAAGCCCTGTTCTATTTTCGTTTTGTGATAATTCAAAGACTTGACTTTCAATAGACTCCAAAACTTTATCGTAATCTTCATTTTTATATGCCTTATCTTTTACATTATCAAGAATAAAAAGTAAATTTCTAGTATCGGCTTTATCCTTTACGATTTTACAATAACTTTCCATATTTGAAGAAAAAGCTACGGTATTCATAACTTCAACAACGCCTAGAACACCATTATTACTTTCTGTATCAAAACCCATTTGCTCCATTTTGCTTGTTATCGTAAGTGGGTCAATATTTTTATTTTCTCTTGATAATTCTAAGATAGAGCTAAAAATATCCTTGTGCCAAGTAGAGTAGAAATCTTTTCTTTTTAACTTTTCAAAAGCGTATTCTCTCTTTGTTGGCTCAGTAATCATAATCGACAAGACGCACTTTTCAGCATCTAAGTCGTAAATATTATGCATAAATTACTCCTTTTCAACAGAAACCTTAACAGTTGCAACTATTTCCGGATAAACTCTAACCGGAACTGTTATAGAGCAAAGTGATTTTATATTTTCCTTTAATTCAATCTTTCTCTTATCTATTTCAATTTTATGTTGTTTTTTCAAAGCATCACTAATGTCTTGAGAAGTTATTGAACCAAAAAGTTTATCTCCATTTCCTGTTTTAGTTTTTATAACTACTTCTAATTTTTCTAAAACTTCCTTTAATTCTTTTGCATTTTTTATATTTTCAGCCTCAATTCTTTTTAATTCAGCTTGTTCTTCTTCCCAAATTGCTAAATTTTCTTTAGTTGCCTCTTTAGCCAATCCATTAGGAATTAAAAAATTTCTGGCATAACCTGTCTTTGCATTAACAAGTTCTCCTGCCTTTCCAAAACTCTTTACGTCTTTAATTAAAATTACTTTCATCTATATTTTCCTCCATTAAATATTCATCAATCGCTCTCTTTAATTTCTCTATTGCCTCTTCCATCGAACAATTAAGTCTTGCTCCGGCAGAAGTATAATGACCTCCACCACCAAGTTTTTCTAAAATTAATTGAACGGAAATTTTTCCAAGACTTCTTCCACTGATATGAATTTGTCCTGAAACGATAGTTAAAACAAAACTACATTCTATATCCAAAACGCCAAGCAAATCGTCAGCAGATTGTGCTGCGATTAACATCGACTCTTCAAGTTCTTCAGGGAAAACTCCAATACAAATATAATTTCTGTATGAAATTGCATTTGACAATACATTTGATTTTAATTTTATCGTATTGAAATTATCTTTGAAAAGGTGTTTTACTGCTATACTATCTGCTCCAAAACGCTTTAAGTAAGATGCCATTTCAAAAGTTCTTACACCGGTTTGGTAGTAGAAATTTTTTGTATCGACAACAATCCCTGCAAGTAGAGCCTCTGCAACTAATTTATTTACATCGACTTTTTCAAACATATAATAAATTATTTCCGTTACAAGCTCGCAGGCAGATGACGCATAAGGTTCAAGATAAGTAAGCATTGGGTTTTCAACAAAATCTTTTCCCATTCTATGGTGGTCGATAACCACTATTTTAGAAGTTACGTCTAAAAGATATGGTGCCTCTGTCGATAATTTTCTTGAATTGTCAACAAGAATAACCAAACTTGTATCTTTACAAATATCATAAGCCTTTTCTGGAGAAATCATCATATTGATATAAGACGGCTCTCCAACTCTAATTCTATCATAAACATTTTTAATTGTAACGGGAACATCTTCCAATACCATATAGCAATCTTTTTTCAATTCCTTACAAATCGCCATAACTCCAAGACCTGCACCAAAACAATCCATATCCGGATTCTTATGTCCCATTACAAAAACTTCTGAAGATTCTTTAATCATCTTTTCAAGTGCTTGTGAAATAACTCTTGCCTTAACCTTATTTCTTTCAACACCTTTGCTATTTTTACCACCGTAAAATTCTAATTCTTCTCCATTTTTGAAAACCACTTGAGCGCCACCACGACCTAAAGCCATATCAAGCGCAGTTTGTGATTCTTTATATCTTTCAAAAGGATTTTTTCCTCCAATACCGACACCAACGCTTAAAGTCGGCTTGATATTTCCGGATATTTTTATTGCCTTTAATTTATCAAATATACTGAATTTATCATCTTTAACTTTTTGCAAAATAAAATTATTTAGTATTACAATATATTTTCCTGAATCATATTTCCTAACAATCGCACCGAAACTTGAAAAATAATTTATAATCATTTTGTCCATTTCAGCAACTAACAATGTTCTAAAGTCCTCGCTAGCATTACTTCTAACGTCCTCATAATTGTCAATATATATAAGAGCAGAGCTCAAAGTTTCATCATCATATTTCTTTTTTAAGTTTGAAAATTCCAAATTATCCAAAAGATATATAACTACATTAACATCGCCATTATCTTCATCTTTTACAACATTATAATAAACTATATAATCAAACTTTTCAGTTTTCCAAGCTACACTTCCCGATTTTTTTTCTAAAACTTTTAAAATATCAAAGCTCGAAATTTTGGCGTTAATATCTATCCCAACAATGTCTTGCCCTGCAAAAAGTTGTGAAAACTTTGGACTATACCATTTAACACGACCCTTGTTATTAAGCACAGCAATAGGAAATGGCATCTTATATACAACTTCACTTGCAATATTATTTAAAGAATCTCTATGTTTTTTTACGTCTTCTTCATATTCACTATTTTTATTCTTTATATAATACAAAATTAGAATAAAAGAAATGAATGTTAATAGAAACGATAAAATACCAAATATAAATTGAAAATAAAGCAAAAATGCTGAAATTACAATCATAAACAAAAACAAAACATAAAAATCTGATAATTTAATTAATTTCTTTTCCATCTCGACCCTCTCATAACAGAACTATAAATTCCTAAAACAAAATAAATCAGATAAATGATTATAAAAAATATCGACACTATACTGATAATATTTGCAACTATTTTGCCTAAATGTTTCTTTAAAAATACATTAAATTTGGCAAAACCTTGAACTAACATAATCTCTATAAAAATTAAAATCAAATTGTAACAAATTAGAGAAATCTTATAAAAATTCTCCCCTTTGTTTCCACTTGAAATAACCATCAAAAAAATAGTAATAACACTAAAAACAAGAAATTTAAAATCAAATGGTAAAATTATATCATCAGAATTTCTGTTGAATCCGTAAATTCTTTTAGTCAAGAAAGTGTAACCTAAAGTACAAAAAGCATAACTCAATCCAAAAGAAATAGCTGGATAAACATTTAACATTTGACTAACAAGCTCTTTTGCATCTTTTATATTTAAAACTTCCTTATATCCCTCAAAACCATTCAAAACCTCATTCATCGTATTCAAAAGAGTTTCATAAAAATTTACATTAAGTTTAATAATTAAGAAATCACTAACAAGTAAAACAGTCATAACAAATGCACTACCAAGTAAAACCTTATATCCATCTTTTGAATTGTCCATTCCCTTTATGATTACAAATGAAATCAAAACAGGAATAAGCGAAGTGAAATTTCCTAAAATAACAAGAGAGACTGCGACAAATAAACCAGATGAAATAAAATACGTTTTTAAATCTGATTTCTTATACAAAATCACCATTGGAACAAAACTCAACATATTAAGCATTGGAAACAAAACCATTGCCATACTTAAAAAATAGTATAAAAATATTTTTCTATCCTTCATTTCTTACCTCTATATCAAAAAGATTACTTACAAAAGTAAACTCCTATCCAGTTTTTTATTAATAGCTTAATTATATCACATTTTAAATTATAAATAAATGTATTCAACCATTAATTTAGGCAAGAAAAAAAACAGTAAAATTTGATTTACTGTTTAAAAATATGTTTTATTACAATTTCAATCTCACAAAAATATAATAATCTTCGATAGTATCAGATTTATGATTGAAAAATCATTCAATCTTTTTTATTTATCTATAGATAAGATTAACATCATCTTAAATTTTGTAATTGCAGTTACGTTGTGGATTACATTTTCCGGAAATACTATTTGTTCTCCTGATTCAATCTCAACTTCTTTATCTCCAACAAGAAGCTTTGCCTTGCCCTCAAGTGCTACGACAAGAGCATCTCCGGGAGCTTTGTGTGGTTTTAGGCCCTCACCTGCATCAAAAGCTAGTAGAACAACCTTAAACTTGTCTTTTGATACAAGGTCAATGTTTGCGATTCCTCCATCCACATAATCTAAATAGTCAACTAGTTTAATTTTTTTCCCTTTGTCAATGTTTTTCATTTCTTCCTCCTCTAAGTTAATTGCGATTTCTAAAAATATACTTTTTTCCCTTGTCTCTATGTCAAAAAGTTTATTTTTTTCAAAAAGTATTAGTTCATTATTTATAAGTCTTTCATTATTAAATTTAAGCTCGCCTTTTAAAACAAAATATAATCTTTCTTCAGCATAAAATTCAGGGGAAATACTGGTGTTTTGATCAAGACTCATAAGTAAGATGTGAAGATTATATAAATCTACAAGTTTCTTGCTTATAGTTTGATTGTCTTTTATGGGTATGACCTCTTCTAGTGTCAATATTTTTCCCTTACTGATGTTTTTCATTTTAATCACCTACTATGCTAATGGGTATTACAGTATTATATTCTTTCTTATCTTTTTTTATTTTTTCAAGTATAACCTCTACGCTAAATGCTTCTTTCATATTTCCCTTACAGATAATATCGGATATTTTGCCTATTTTATGTCTGCCATTGTGCATTAACATCAAACATTTATCTGCTACTTCAAGAGCGTGGGTCGGGTAATGAGTATTTATAATAACACTGATATTGTCTATTTTGGATAGTTTTTTGATTAATGAAATTATTTTTAGCTGATTTTTAAAATCAAGCCCACTTTCCGGCTCATCTAATATGATTAATCTCGGATCTGAAATTAAGGCTCTGGCTATGAGAACCATCTGGAGTTCTCCTCCACTCATCACTGAACATGACTTATCTTTAAGATTTTCTATAGCTAAGCTTTTCATAAGATTTTCTGCCTTTTCATATTCTCTTGCACCCGGTTTTGCAAATGGTCCAATCTTGCTGGAAAGCCCTAACACTACCATATCTATTCCGGAATATTCAAAAGAAAATGACCTTTTTTGTGGAACATATGATATCTTAGACCATAATTCCCTTCTACTATAACTTGAAACATCCTTTTCATCGATAAAACTACTGCCTAATTTCCATTTTTCAAAATCACATATACATCTTATAAGACTTGTTTTGCCAACTCCATTAGGCCCCAGAATAGATAAAACTTCACCTTGTTCAAGGACGAATGACAAATCTTTAAATAATATTTGATTTTCGTAAAAATAAAATCCTGCATCTTTTAATTCTAACTTAATTGAAACCACCCCCAGTTTTTCTAATTAAACTTATAAAAATCGGAGCTCCAATTATTGCTGTAAGAACTGATATAGGTAATTCTATTACAGAAACGGTCCTTGATAAGGCTTCTATTAGTACCATAAGACTTGCTCCTAAAGATAAACTAATAGGTAGGGTATGAGTGTTGTTTGCTCCCACCATCATCCTTGCCATATGAGGAATTATTAAACCAACCCATCCGACTTGACCACACATTGATATAGATGAGGCTGTAATTAGTGTTGATGCAAATATGAAAATAAGTCTGGTTTTTTTAACATTAACTCCTAAACTTTTTGCTTCATCTTCTGATAAACTCATAATATTTAGCTTAAATATCAAAAGTCTTATTAAAATTATCCCAAAAATTATTAGGGGTGCTGAAAGTATCAAGTTTTTATAAGATGATCTTGCAAAAGAGCCCATAAGCCAATAACTGATGGCTGGCAACTTGTCTGTCGGGTCTGCCGTATATTTTAATAAGGATGCTAAGGCATTTGACAATGACGAAACGACAAGACCTGCTAAAATAAGCATTATTGTCGATGACTTAGTCCTAGTCTTTCCTATATATAGGGTTAATACAACTCCAATTAATCCAAAAACTAAAGCTAAGGCTTGAATGGATAGGTTTGAAAATGATAGGAGTATGCCGATTACGGCTCCAAGACTTGCAGCTGAACTTACGCCTAAAATGTCCGGAGTTGCCAAGGGGTTTGAAAAAACCCCTTGAAAAGAAAGACCGGCTGCGGAAAGACCTGCTCCTACTACTAAACCTGTAATAATTCTTGGTAATCTTACATTTATTATTACTGATTCGAGCATGGGATCAAATTCTCTCCCACCTAGATAAGCGTTAAAAAATTTTATAATTTGTCCAATGCTTAAAGGCATTCTCCCAATAGCAAGTGCAAAAATGCTAATTAATATGGGTAAACTTATGAGAATTATATGTGCGCTTGCTTTTATTTTTTTATCCTTAATAAAGATTTTTTTAATCATATACTAAACATATCCTCAATTTGTTCATCATTTAATTCATAATTATACCATTTTTGATAATATTCTTTAATCATAGACTTAAGGTCATAGTCCTTAAATTCATCTGGATAAGTTGATTTTGCAAGCCAAGCTAGCACAAGCGGACCATCCGGATTTGGTGTAAACCAATTCCACATACCAAGCTTAGTGTTATAAACTTTTTTATCCTTGACTGCTTTCATATTTGAAAAATCAATACCTTCTACTGAATTTTTAAATACATCTTTTGTTGTAATGTCAAGAAGACCTGGACCGTCAAGATACAGTATATCCGGATTCCATTTATAAATTTGTTCTACAGTAACTTTAGCAAAACCTTTTGCTTCGTCAGCCAGATTTTTAACACCTATTCTCTTTAGCCAAAAATCTCCAAACACTCCCTTACCGGCAACCATTGGTACACCTTGAGTATATTTCCATAAAATCATGCCGGTTGGTTTTTTGCTATCATCTATTTTTGCAATTCTTTCTTCAACATCTTTTACAATTTCTTGACCTGCTTTTATAAAGTCATTTGTTTTTCCACTTTCACCAAAAACATCTTCAAGAAGTTTTAACCATTGTGTGTATCTATCTATTGGATCAGCCGGACCATTTGTACCAACAGTAGCAAAGCCTACACATGGTATGCCCGTTTTAGATAAGGCTTCATAATGTCCTTTATTTGATGCGTTGTAGAAAATAACATCCGGTTTAAGTTTCATTATTTCCTCAATATTTATGTCAGATTGAGCTTTAACAGTATTTTGACTATCAAGAAGTTCCGGAGCTATATCCTTTAATACTGTATTTGAAATTACTTGCTTAAGTGAACCGGCATATCCCACTATATTTGGAGCCTTTCCATGATGATAAGCCATGTAAGTAGATAAAATAGGAATCTGATCTATTACTATTCTTTCGATTTTTTCCGGAACTTCTACCTTATTACCTGCATGGTCTGTGATTGTCCTAGTTTTTTTCTTTTCTTCCTTTTTCTCAGTTTGAGTCGCGTTCTTGTTTTCTGATTTTTGTTCGGTTTTCTTATTGCCACAAGCAGTCAGACCTGTTGAGGCAAGCAATGTCAAACATAAAATTAATGATATTTTTTTAATAGCTTTCATCTAATCCTCCTTTTTACTTGCTGAAACTATATAAGAATTTTTTGTACTTTTAGATCTCTCTAACATTTTTGTAAATCTATCCCTATTTTCTTCTGAATAAGCTTTTTTATAAAAATTCGCAGCCCCAATCGGTCCCTCATCTTTTATGATTGTATCTCTATCTAAGAGAATCATCTTGCCGGTTCTTTGTGAAAAAGGTCTAAAAGAATTTTCTATAAACAGTTTATTCCAATTTTCTACGGTTAGAGGATACACATCCATGTTTGTAAATTTTGAAAGTTGTCTTCTTATATCTTCACTTTGATTTTCCACTGCTACATCATGAGTTAATAAGTATCCTCCTTTTTTTAAAACCCTGTGATAATTTTTAAGAGCTTTTGCTTTTTCTTCATTTGGAAGCATGGTAAGCATTGCCTCATTAATTATTAAATCAAATGTTTCATCCTCAAACTCCAAATTCAAGGCATTCATATTCATAACTTCAATTTCTTTGTCTAAACCTAAAAGCTTTATATTCTCTAAGGCTTGGTCTATGGCAATTTGGTCGATGTCTATGCCTATTATTTTGCATTTATATTTAGTATAAAGTCTTATGAGATTATCCCCTCTATTGCAAGCAACTTCCAAAATGCGCATATCTTTATCGATTTGAACCTGATCAAGTAACCAATCGGTCATAATACCGCCACCCGGTCTAAGTCTTGTTCTACCAAGCATTTTTAAAAAATCATGTCCAAATATAATTTTGTTTTGTTCCATATCATTTCCTCCTTATTGACAATAATATTCATTACGTATATAATTATAACATAAATACTTATTATTACAGTTGCTAAAGCAACGGGAAGGGCTATTATGGACGAAATTATTTTAAAAAGCGAATTATTTTATGGCTTAGAGGAATCTACTATAGAGCACATACTTTCTTGTATCGACAATAAGATCTTAAATTTTACTAAAGATGAGTATCTATATGATTTTTCAGAAGGTTTTAAGGCCGGTATTGTTTTAAACGGAAGAATTGATTTATTAACAATAGATAATGATAGAGAGATTATAGATAGGATTTATAATATTTCCGATTCTTTTTCTATAAATTTTTCCTCCCTAACTGATAGATTTATGGTTGCAAAAAAAGATTCCAAAGTTTTAGTCCTTGATATTAGCAAAATCTTTGAAAAAAATAAAAAGTCCTGTTCAAGCAGACCGATTTTTATGGAAAATATTATAAAATTGTATAATGAACAAATTTCATACTTAACTTACAAGTTAGATATATATTCTAAACCTAAGATTAGGGAAAAAATTAATAAATATATAGACAGATATGGTAAAGACTCCCTATTTTCTAATAAATTATCCAGAGAGGATTTGGCGAAATTTTTAGCTTGTAATAGACCCGCCCTTTCGAGAGAGTTATCTCTTATGAAAAAAGAGGGATTAATATAAAAGTATTGCTTATAGGACTGACTAAATATAAACAAAAATTACAAAAAATCAGTCCTAATAAGCTATTGTCTTATTTTAAACCCATGCTATCTTTAGCTCTTCCATAAACAAATCTCAATATTGCATTAGGTTCTACTTTTACCGTCATCTACCACTGCTAAAATTAAATTCTTTTCATCTTTTAAATTTTTTACAATTTTTTCCTCATTCCAAATTCTTTCGTCAGGTTCATACATCATAAAATCTGTTTCACTATCTATAATTTTTAAACAATCATAAAAATCTTTAGCATCAGTATCTAGCAATTTTCTAATTTCCATAAATTTCTCCAATTTTAAGTTTCATTTAATATAAATATTTTATAATATAATTAGATTTTATCAAAAAGAATATTTTGTATTTTTTTTGTTTTTATATTATAATTAAATTGTAAATTTTTTATTTAAGGAGGCAATATGAAAAGTATAAAAATTGATGAATTTAAAAACTTTTTATCTATATTTTTTCATTTTTTCTATTGAAATTTTTTTCTACTTTAAATTTAATAAATTTCTTTTTAAACAAAAACCCCAAATCTTTTGTTCTGATTTGAGGTTTTAGATTATAAATTATTTATTTTTCTTTTTTGAATAAAGAAAACCAGCTAAACTTGTTACTGCTAATAACATAGTTGAATTTGAAATATTAGTTTTTGGAAGACCTTTGTTACTTTTTGTATTTTTTTGTTTTGTTTGTTTAACTTCACTCTTATCTTTTTTATCGTCTTCCTTCTTGTTTAAAACATGAATTTGTGTTTTGGCATAACCATTTTTAAATTTAAACTCAAGATTATGATTTCCTTCTGTTAAAGAATTTTTAAATTCTTGAGTAAACTCAATGATTGTACTACCTGATTTTAAATTATACATTGATGAATCAACAATTTTCCCATCTAATAATACTTTTTCGAAGTTTTTAACATCTTCATCTAATCTAAAGTATAATTTATTGTCATCATTTTTAGTAACAGTTTGATTTTTACCATATAAAAATTCAATTACCTTAGGATTGTTGTTATTTTGTTTATCTGATGAATTATTATTCTTTCCTTTTTCGAACTTAGCTTTTAAAGAATTAACTTTTTCTTCAAGTTCTTTTATTTTTTTGTTAAGCTCATCAATTTCATTTTGTTTTTTACTTCCAGATTGTTTTGCATTTTCTAACTCTTGCTTAGCTTTTTCAAGTTCTTGTTTAATTTTTTCAAGTTCTTTTCTAGTTTTTTCTGAATCTTGTTTTGATTTTTCAAGCTCTTGTTTAATTTTTTCAAGTTCTTTTTTTGTGTTTTCTAAAATTCTTTCAAGTTCTTTTTTTTCTCTTTCTCCAACTATTGATGGAGCATTTTCTGTACTTAATTTATCTAATAAGTCTTTATTCGGAGCAGTATATCCATTCCAATTTGGTGTTTCATTTTGAAGTTTAGAGTCTTCAATCGAATTTGTAGATTTTTTACCATCTATTGCATATCCTTTTGCTTTTTTGCCAATAGTTATTGAGTCAAATACAGCTTTTCCACCTTCATTCTTACTCATATAACTATTTCCACCATGCAAATATGCATTATCAACAGTAATTGTTCCATTACCTGAAACTCCATTTCCACCTTTGCCTGAAAATCTACCATTTCCTCCAACAGCAATTAAAGTTCCTTTTCCTGCTACTGTTCCCTCTAATTTTAAAGCATCTCCTCCATTACTTGTAAGAGCATAGCGACCGCCTGCAAAAAGTCCAAGTTTTGCATCTTTTTCAATAGTTAATGTTTTACCTTTTGCAATCTCCATTGCTCCTTGTCCTTTATATTGTTCACCTGTAGGAGCTTCATCTCCACGTATAAATACATTACCTTTTATAGTTGCATTACCTTGAACACTCACAACTGGAGTTTGTATATGTTTTGCATTTTTCCCATCAGTTAAATAATTGGCATTTGAATAAATAACAGAGTTTTGTAATGTTGCACCATCTTTTAAAATTATTTGACCGTTTATAGAAGATCCACTTGCAAAACTCTTATGATAGTCATCATAATTTACTTCAAGAGTTCCACCATTTTCAACTGTTATTTTTCCATATAATGATGAATCTGAAAGATTAAGTTTACCACCGTCTTTTACTACGATATTTACAGAACTTAAAATTTTCATATTTATAAGATAAAGTTCTCCTGTAACAATTAAAGTTTGAGTTGTAGATTCATTTTCTCCTATTGGATATCCAAGTTCTGAATATTTTCCACTTTCCCTTGAACCGAACCAAAGTTTTAGATTTTTTGGAACTGTTACTTCTTCCTTATCTTTTCCAAACTTCTTGATTACCCAAGGCTTCATATCCCATTCTTTTTTTGTTTCAGGATTTTTTAAGGCTCTAAATTCACTCTCAACCAATCTTTCTTCAAGAGTAACTTCATTTGAATCAAAAACTTCAAAATCTAATTTATTTGATTTTATCTTTTCATCTTTTGATTGAACAAAAACTTTATAATTTCCTTTTTTAGTTGGAATTCCTGATAATCTAATACTGTTATCCATTTTAGAATATTTTGCTTGCATACCGGAATCTTCAGAAATAATTTTTGCTTCTAATTGCAAATCATTTGCTACATCTTTTGCATCTTTAAAATCTGAATCCGCTGGTTTTTCTTTGTCTGTATAGGCAATTTGTAATTTTACATTACTATTTTTATTTGAATTTACTCCACCACCAGTAGCAGAGGAAACAGCGTCATATTTTTGTTGACCTATAATTGCCGCTTCAAAAGAACCAACTATTCTTAAATGATATTTTTTAGAATAATTACTCTCTTTCTTAACAAACTCTTTTCCCTTTCTCTCAAAAGAAACTGAAGAATTGTCGTCAAAAACAAATTTAACTATATGTCCGTCTGGCACTTTTTGTCCAAGATACAAAACTTTATTTTCTTCGTCTATAAAATAACTATCTCCAAAAACTGCACCCTTACTACTTTTTTTTCTAAATTCTTTACCATTTACAAGAACTTTCTTAATCTTACTAATTTTATCTTTAGGTTCAATAGAATATTTATTTTCAAAGTTTAATTCATTAATTGCTTTTAATGAAAATTCATTATTTTCTTTATTATCAGGAGTTTCATTTGGTGTAGAAGGTTTTTTATTGTTATTTTCTTCTATTTTTATAAAATTATCTCCATCTTTTTTAAATGAAATAGTACTTTTATCTTTAAACTCAATTTTTATTACTTCATTATCCTTTGGATCCTGACCAAGATATAAACAGTTATTTGATAAATCTAAATAAAATGCTTTTCTAAATACTGCAGCTTTATTATCTTTTTTTACATATTCATTATTTTCTACAAAAATTTTTGCTATTTCCTTTAATTTATCTTTAGGCGTAATTTCATATTTATCACTACTTCCCAATCTACCTTTGATAAATTTTAAAGAAATATCATCTTTTTGTTCTTGTGTTGTCGTTTTTGCATTTAAAACTTGCATTTGACTAATTGGAATTAAGCACATTGAAAGGCTTAAAACAATTGCAGTAAATTTTTTCTTCATATAAACCTCCGAATTTTTTAATATAAATTGATTTGCAATATCGTTATTGATTATATTATATATCAATATATAAAGTCAAGTATTTTAAAAAAATTTCGCCTCTTTACTTTATATTAAATACAAAAAAGAGCAGATTTTGAGATTAAAACCTCTAGTCAACTCTTTTTCTAAATTTCAGAATATTTTTTATATCTCAACGATTAAAATATCTTCTTTATCCAATTCTAAACTATTTTCAATTTTTCCATTTTTAAAATAATATGCCCCACCAACGCTTATTGGCTCTTCTTTTGTGATTGAATTTAACAAAAGTACATTATCTGATGCCAATTTAGATTGCTTTGCATATTCAGATTGTTCAGTATTTTTCCATTCATCTTTTGTGAAATTACAATACACAGGCCAAAGTAAAATTCCATTTATTTTAAATTTTTTAGGGCAAATCCACATATCGCCACATAGTGCAATTTTAAATTCTCTATTCTTATAGATAAAAGTTTCTGAAATCTCTCCTTCACAATAATGCTCATCGGTAATTGAATATTCTTTCCAATTTTTTGTAATTCTTCTATAATTATGGATTATTTTTCCTTTTTCAATCACTACATAAGAAGAGTAAATATTTTCTTTTTCTCTTTCGATATAGCCAATAGCAAGGTCAATTTTATGTTTTTCACTAAGTTTTTTTAATTTTTCCATAGTTACAGACTCTTTTGTAATTGCAATATTTTTATCTATTTCATAATTCCAAGAAAGTGAGTCAAAGCCTTGCAAAAAAGTTTCTCCAAAACAAAGTAAATCAGCACTTCCATTAGAAGAGATAATCGCCTTTTCTATTTTTTCAATATTATATTCAATTTTCCCATTGTTAAATTCGTAAGAAACTAGTCCTATTTTCATATTCACTCCATTAAAATATTTTTGACATCATATACTCATCTACATATTTTCCATTTACATACATTGTTTTTTTCTTTATTCCTTCAATAGTAAATCCGCTTTTTTCATAAAGCCTTATAGCTATTTTGTTTTCACATTCTACTGTTAATTACAATCTTATAATTCCATTTTTAATTGCCCAATCGTCAAGCATTTGAAATAGTTTTGTTCCTATTTTTCTATTACAGTAATTTTTTTGCATTCCAATTACTATATAGGCAGTATGTCTAATTCTCCTAAAAGCTCCTCTTTCTGCTGATAAAAATCCTACTATTTTCCCGTCCTCTATCACTCCTAAAAATAAATTCTTTTCATCTTTTAAATTTTTTACAATTTTTTCCTCATTCCAAATTCTTTCGTCAGGTTCATACATCATAAAATCTGTTTCGCTGTCAATAATTTTGAGACAATTATAAAACTCTTTAGCATCTGTATCAATCAGTCTTCTAATTTTCATAAACTTCTCCATTTTTTTAGTTTCATTTAATATAAATATTTTATCATATAATTAGAATTTATCAAAAATTTTTTTGTAATTTTTTTGTTTTTGTAGTATAATCAAATTGCAAGAGAATTTCAATAAGATAATTCTTGTAAATTGTTGTTTAAGGAGGCAATATGAAAAGTATAAAAATTGATGAATTTAAAAACTTTAAATTTCTAGGAAATTTGCATTTAAGTAAAAATGAAAAAAATCTATTTTACACTGTTTCTAATATGAATTTAGAAAAAAATTCTTACGAACATAGAATTTACAAAATGGATTTAGAAACTAAAAAATCTTTTGTTTTTACTAATGGTGCTAAAGAAAGTTCTTTTGTTGAGCTTTCAGACGGTTCTATCCTTTTTGCAGGGGACAGAGAAAATAAAAAAGACGATTCAGATACAACTAAATTTTATAGAATATGCCCTTGTGGTGGTGAGGCAGTTTTAGACTTTACAGTTCCTGCTTTAGTAAATAAAATAAAACAAATTAATGATGATGAATTTTTAGTTTTAGCTAATTTCAACAGAACAAAAGAATTAGAAAAAATTGAAAAGGAAACTAAAAAAGAAGAAAAAAATAAAGAAAACTTATATGACGATTCTAAGGACTATCTTGTTGCAACGGAAATTCCTTTCTGGGGAAATAATATCGGTTTTACAAACGAAGACAGAAGTAGGCTTTATTATTTCAACAAAAAAACTTTTGAACTTATCCCTTTAAGTGATGATATTACTGATATTTACGGTTTAGAACTAAATGAAGATAAGACTAAGGCCGTTTTTATAGCAACAAGTTTTACAGGCAGAATGCCACTTGTAAATGAGGTTAAAATTTTAGATATTAAATCTAAAGCTGTTGAAGTTTTAGCTAAAGATTATTCTTTCGCTTATGCAAACTTTATCGATTCTGAAAACATCATAACTATTGCAACAGATATGAAGGAATACGGCTTAAATGAAAATTCAAATATTTATATTATAAATACTAAGGAAAAATCTTTTAAAAAGATTGTAAATGATAATTTCGATATGTGTATGTATAATTCAGTCGGTACCGATATGAGATTAACAGGCGGAAAAAGCACTTTGGTTAAAGACGGCTTTATGTATTTTATAAATACTGAAGTAAACAGTTCATACATTTACAGAATCGACAAAGACGGAAATCTTGAAAGACTAAATGAAAAATCAGGCTCTATCGATTGTATCGATATTTCAAAAGATGGGAAAATTTATGCTATTGCTCTAAAAGATTCTAATTTACAAGATATTTACGAAATTTCTAAAGAAGAAGAAAATAGAATTTCATTCCACAACGATACAACTGAATATTCCATTTCAGAAGTTGAAGAAATAAACTTTACTAACGACGGAATCGGTTTTATCGGATATGTAATGAAACCGACAGACTATGACCCAAATAAAAAATATCCGGGCGTACTTCATGTTCATGGTGGCCCAAAAACAGTTTTTGGAAAAGTATTCCACCACGAAATGCAATTTTTAGCAAATAACGGATACTTTGTATTCTTTACAAATCCTCGTGGCTCAGACGGTCGTGGAAAAGAATTTGCCGACATTCGTGGAAAATATGGAGAAATTGATTTTGACGACTTAATGAAATTTACAGATGCAGTAATCAAAAATTATCCTGCACTTGATGAAGAAAGACTTGCAATCATGGGTGGAAGTTACGGTGGTTTTATGACTAACTGGGCAATCGGACATACAAACAGATTTAAAGCTGCTTGTTCTCAACGTTCAATCGCCAACATGACTACTGAATTTTTACTTACAGACATTGGATATTATTTCATTGACGACCAAATTTCTGCAACTCCTTGGAATAATTACGAAAAGTTATGGTACCATTCACCACTTAAATATGCAAACAAAGCGCAAACACCTACACTTTTCATACATTCAGATGAAGATTATAGATGCTGGATTCCTGAGGGTATTCAAATGTTCACAGCATTAAAATATCATGATGTACCGGCAAGACTTGTAATGTTTAAAGGTGAAAATCACGAACTTTCAAGAAGTGGCAGACCAATGCACAGAATAAGAAGATTAAAAGAAATTTTCGATTGGTTTGAAAATTATTTGAAGTAAAAATAATAATAATAATAAAAAATTCAAAAGGGACTAACCAGTCCCTTTTAATATATTATTTATTTTTATCAATAATTTAATTTTGCAATAACTCAATTCCTATAATTATGAACATTAAAGTTAAAAATCCAAAGCCAAACATAAATAGCACAAAATAATCTTTAAATTTACTTTTTTTGGAACCTTTCCCAATATTGTTGGCTA
Source organism: Parvimonas parva (assembly GCF_016552165.1). GTDB lineage: Bacteria > Bacillota > Clostridia > Tissierellales > Peptoniphilaceae > Parvimonas > Parvimonas parva. The sequence goes on from NZ_JACVDA010000011.1 coordinate 30,095, forward strand.
TTTTTTCAAACACTTCAACTTTCAATTCAGTCTTATTGTAATAATTTTTCATAATTAAAGTCCTATTTTTTTCAAATTTTCAACAGAAATTGTATCCATTTTGTAGTCAAAGTCTGTTGTCGTTTCAAAATACTCCCCATTTGTAAGTGGATCATATACTAAAACTGTTTTTATTCCTTTTTTATTTGCAGTTTTTAGAGGCACTTTAGTATCATCAAAAAATATAATTTCTTCAACATTTTCATTATGTTTTTTTATCGCCCAGTCATAATATCTTTCATCATCTTTTAAATATCCACAATCATCACAAGTTTGTATGTAATCAAAATATTTCATAAGTCCTGTTCTCTCTAAACAATTTCTACAAAGTCCGATATTTGTAGCAGTATTTAAAGAAATTTTATATCCTTTTTCTTTCAGATAATCAAGAGCCTCAATCACATTTTCTTTTGCATCAAAAAGTTTATCATATCCGTCTTTTACATATTTTAAATTTCTAGCATAAATTTCATCAGCAGTTAAATCAAGATTAAAATATTTTCCAATAGCAATTCCCCTTGCATAAAGTTTTTTCCCTTTAAACATTTCTTTTAGTTCGTCAGTTTCTTCCAAATTCATCTCTTTAAGAAAATAAGAACAACTTCCAAACCAACCCCCAATTGAATCTATCAAAGTCCCGTCCATATCAAACATTATACACTTCATACTTTCCTCCTAATAAATATAATATTATGGTAAAATTTATTTGCCATAAAAAATGAAGTTGCTTATATTTTATCATATTTCAATTAACATCTCAAATAAGCAATTATTATATTGACTATATATTACTATTTTCTTATATTAAACCCATATTGTAAAATTAAGTTAGCCAGTAAGGGTTAAAAATTTCAAAAATAAAATAATTTATAATAATAAAAAATATGTTAGTATAAAATATAAATAATTATATTATTAATAAGAAAATCTTATAACTATTATAAATAAAAATTATAAATAAAATTATATATATATTTTATTATAGCTATTGACAATCAAAATTTACTATTATATAATATGTATGAAATAAAAATATAATTATTTTTTATTTTAACTATAAATGCTATTTATAGTTTAAGTCGTGCTGGCTAAAAATTGTATATAGGAGGTATTTTAAAATGGCACAAACATACGATATTGTAATTAAAGGAACTGGTATGGGAGAAGGAGAAAAAGTCTTAACAGATAATTTAATGAACGCTTTTGTTCATACTGTTGCTCAAAGAGAAAATTTACCATCTCATATTATTTTTTATGGAGAAGGCGTAAAATTAGCTACAAAAGGTTCAGAATGCTTAGATGATTTAAAAGCAATGTCTGATAAGGGAGTTGAAGTTTTATCTTGTGGAATTTGCTTAGATTACTATGAATTATTAGATAAACTTGAAGTTGGAAGTTCAACTACAATGGGTGCTGTTGTTGAAATACTATCAAATAGCAATTTAGTAGTTGAACCATAGTTTATTTTGTAAAATATTAATAATAGGCAAGAATTTATTCTTGCCTATTTATTATAACTTTTTTATTTAAAAATATATCGGAAATTTATGGAGGAAATATGAAAAGTTTTAAACCTTTTTCAACAACTTTAATCGGAAGTATGCCAAGGTCAAATGAATTACTTAGCTTAAAGCAAAAGCTACAAAAAGATTCATCTTTAAAAGAAGAATATGATAAAATGGTATTTGACGAAACTAAATTTGTTGTAAATATGCTTGATAAAGTAGGTATAGATGTTGTAATAAGTGGAGAAATTTCTCGTGATAATTACATGAGTTATGTTGCAGAACATGTTGATGGAATTAAACTTATGGCAACAGATCAAATTTTAAGTTTAACAGAAAATAAAGGTGATTTTAATAAAAGTTTAGAAGAAATGGATGCTTCTGATAATTCGATGAATAGTCCAATTTGTGTTGATCGAATAAAAACAGATGTTGAACTGGATATTGATGAAGTAAGGATGATAAAAAAAATTACAGATTCTGATTTTAAAATGACTTTGCCAAGTCCCTATCTTCTTACAAGGTCTATGTGGCTTAAAGAAGTAACTGGAAAAGTTTATGAAAATCGTAATGAGTTAGGTAATGATGTTGTAAAACTTTTGATAAATGAAATTAAAAGATTAGTTTCTCTAGGAGTTAAAGTTATACAAATTGATGAACCGATTTTATCTGAAGTAGTTTTTACAAATACAAATTCTTCTAATTCTTTTTACTGAGGGGCGTTATCTGCTAAGGTCAAGGTTGATCGAGAATTAAAATTTGCAGGGCAATTACTTTCAGAAATTTTTGCTGAAATTAGAAAATATGATAATGTATTGTCAGTTATGCACGTTTGTCGTGGAAATTGGACTTGTGATGAAAGTGTATTACTTGAAGGGGCCTATGATAAATTAAGTAAATTTTTTGACTCATTGGATGTAGATATGTTAGCACTTGAATTTTCAACTCCACGTGCTGGAGAAATAAGTCAATTATTTAAAAATAATGATTTAAATAAGAAAATTATGTTAGGACTAGGATGCGTTAATCCGAGAATACCAAGAGTGGAAACTGTTGATGAAATTGTAGGAAAAGTAGAAAAAGCTTTAGAATTTTTACCACCTGAAAAAATCTGGTTAAATCCAGATTGTGGATTTGCAACATTTGCTAAAAGACCGTTAAATCCTTATAACATTATTGAAGAAAAATTATCTAATATGGTTAAAGCTTCCCATATTTTAAGAGAAAAATATTGTAAATAAATATAAACTAAAACGCACCATTTTTTAAAATGGTGCGTTTGTTTTATAAAATAAAACAATATGAGTTAAAATATTTTTTAACAAAATTATTAAAAAATTGTTGACTTTAAATTTTTGATGTGCTATAATTTATCAACAATATTAAATAACACTTATCCAGAGTGGTGGAGGGACTGGCCCTATGAAACCCGGCAACCTGTTTTTACAAGGTGCTAATTCCAGCGATTATTCGGAAGATAAGAATTTTTTTGCAAAATCTCTTATCAGAGATTTTTTTTATTTTGTAAATATTTTGTAAAAATAAAATTTCCGAAAATACTTTTAAGGAGGTTTATATGATAAAAATTGAAAATTTAGTAAAAGTTTACGAAAATGGATTTAAAGCTGTTAATGATATTAGTTTAGAAGTTAAAAAGGGAGAAATTTTTGGTATAATCGGTCTTAGTGGTGCCGGAAAATCATCTTTAATCAGGTGTATCAATCGTCTTGAAGAGCCTACAAGTGGTAATATTTTTATAGACGGTAAAGATATTGTAAAGATGAACGATAAGGAGCTTAAAGATGCAAGAAAAAATATGTCGATGATTTTTCAATCTTTTAATCTATTTTATCAAAAAAATGTTTTTGAAAATATCGCCTATCCGTTAAAAATTAATGGCTGGAAAAAGGAAGATATTGAAAAAAGAGTAAAAACTCTTTTGGAATATGTAAATTTAAGTGAAAAAATATTTGAATATCCTGCAAATCTTTCCGGTGGACAAAAGCAAAGAGTTGCAATCGCAAGAGCTTTGGCTATTCAACCTAAAATTTTACTTTGTGATGAGGCAACTTCTGCTCTTGATCCACAAAGTACAAAATCTATTTTAGAATTGCTTTTGAGAATTAGAGATGAATTTAATCTTACAATAATTTTGATAACTCATCAAATGGAGGTTGTAAAGGCAATTTGTGATAGAGCGGGTGTTATAGAAAATGGAAAGATTATAGAGCAAGATACGGTTTTAAAACTTTTTACTTCTCCAAAGACTCAAACAACAAAAAATTTCATAGAAAATCTTCCTGAGTTTACAGATTATGAAAAATTTCTCAGCGAAGATTATTCGGGTTTTCTTTTAAGACTCGGTTTTACGAAAGAAACTTCTACAAAGCCTGTTATTTCAGAACTTATAAGGCAAAAAAATATTGACGTCAATATAATTAGTGGAAATATTGATAAGATAAAAGAGGGAAAGGTCGGACATTTAATTGTCGAAGTTTTTGAAAAAGACAGAATTGACGAGATAAAAACTTTCCTTGAAGAAAGAAAAATTTTAGTTGAGGAGGTAATTTAAGATGCAAAGTTTATTGATAAAAGCTACTTTTGAAACGATTTATATGGTATTTTTTTCATCTTTACTTTCAACTATAATCGGTGGAATTTTAGGAGTTATTTTAGTTACAACAGATAAAAACGGAATAAATAGTAATAAAATGATTTACTCTATTTTAAATTTTATTGTAAATATTTTTAGGTCAGTTCCTTTTCTTATCCTAATTATTTACATTTTGCCGGTTTCTAAAATATTAACAGGAAAGATGATAGGCTCTACTGCAGCAATCATTCCCCTAACTGTTTCTGCAATTCCTTTTGTAGCAAGAATTTTTGAAAATTCACTAAAAGAAGTTGACAACGGAATTGTTGAGGCAAGTATTTCAATGGGCTCAAGCAATTTTCAAATCATAAAAATTATGCTTTCAGAATGTTTACCTGCACTTATAAACGGAATAACTTTAACTGTTATAAATTTAATCGGTTATTCAGCAATGGCAGGTGCAATTGGAGCAAAAGGTCTTGGCGACTTGGCAATTACTTATGGTTACCATAGATTTCAATACTTAACGATGACTATCCCGGTTGTTATAATTATATTATTAGTACAAATCGTTCAAGTTTTAGGAGATTTCATCTCTAAAAAAATTAATAAAAAAATAAATGCGTAGGAGGAAAATTATGAAAAAGAAATTATTAGCATTAGCTCTTGGCTTGGTTGTAGTTTTAACAACTGCTTGTGGAGCAAAAAATTCAGATAACAAAAATACAGAAAACAAAGAAGGTGTTAAGGTTGTAAAAATCGGAGTTTCTCCTGAGCCACACCAAAAATTAGTTGAATTAGTTAAAGAAGATTTAGAAAAAGAAGGTATCAAATTAGATATTGTAACTTTCACAGATTATATTCAACCAAATTTAGCTTTAGACGGAAAAGAATTAGATTTAAACTTCTTCCAACATAAACCATATTTAGACGAATTTAACAACAAAAAGAACACAAAACTTTCAGTACTTGGAAATGTTCACGTTGAACCAATGGGATTATATCTAAACAATGCAAGTGAAATAAAAGACGGCGCTGAAATTGCAATTCCAAATGACCCGTCAAACGGAGCAAGAGCATTAATTTTACTTGATAAAAATGGAATCATAAAATTAAAAGACAATACAAATATTCTATCAAGTGTTAATGATATAAAAGAAAATCCTAAAAAAATTAAATTTACAGAAGTTGAGGCAGCTCAATTACCAAGAATTATAAAGGATATTGACGGAGCCGTTATAAATGGAAACTATGCAATCGAGGCAGGACTTTCTCCAACAAAAGACGCAAAGTTAATCGAAGGAAAAGACTCTCCTTATGCAAATATTATCACAGTTAGAACAGGAGAAGAAAACAACGAAACTTACAAAAAAGTTTTAAAAGCATTACAAAGCGAAAAAGTAAAAGATTATATAAATAAAAAATATAACGGAGGAATTGTTCCTGCATTTTAGACAAAAAAGAGCTGAAATTTCAGCTCTTTTCATTTATTCACTTTTTGTTTCTATTACTTTTTTTAAATCACTTAAACTTTTTTCTCTGGTGATATACATATCTTCTTTTCCGTCAAGAGAATTAAATTTAATTATAGTGTAGTCATTATATAGATACCCTAAAGTTCCTCCGTCTTTATACATTTCACTTTTACATTTGTTGCTTTCTTTATCTTTTTCAATCTTATCAAAAAGTTTATTTTCATCTAAAAGTCCGTTTGAAATTGCATCTGCAACGGAATATTCTTTTCCGTCTAATTTTATTTTAAAATCCATTCCAACAGCATAGATATTAAAAGAAATTTTATCATTTTTCTTAACTACAGTTTTTACTTCATTATTTTTTAAATCTGTAACTGAAAAATTCAATCCTTTTTCATCTTTGTTCTCATCTTGTTTATCATTTTCTTTTTCTTTATTTTCTTTTACTTCTTTTTGCGTAACGGTTACTTTAGGTTCTTCTTCCTTCTTCACTTCTTTTGCTTTACAAGAAATTAAAAGTCCTCCAAAACAAAATACCATAGCTAATACTAAAAATCTTTTTTTCATAATCGTCCTCCTTTAGTATTTCATTAAATTAAGTTTATCAAATAAAACGAATAAAGTCAAACAAAAAGGAGCCTAAGCTCCTATTAATGACTTATTTAATTAAAAAAATAATACAAAATTAAAATTACACCAAGTACAATTCTATAATATCCAAATACTTTGAAATCGTGCTTTTTAATGTATTTCATTAACATTTTGATTGCCATAATTGAAACTACAAAGGCAACGAACATTCCAAGCAATAGAATGAAGAATTGAAAAAAGCTAAAAGCAAAGCCAAATTTTCTAAGTTTTAAAAGACTTGCTCCAAACATTACAGGAATTGACATAAAGAATGAAAATTCTGCTGCTAAACTTCTTGAAAGTCCAAGTATTAAAGCTCCAAGTATTGTTGCTCCTGACCTTGATGTTCCCGGAATTAAACTTAAAACTTGAAAACAACCAACATAAAAAGCTAATGAATAACTTAAATCTTCAAACCTTCTAACATTTTGTTTTTTGAAATTTGGATTGTTTTCAACAATTATAAATAAAATACCATATAAAACTAAAGTGAATGCAACAGTTGGAAAATTGTAAAAATATTTTTCTAATACCTTATCAAACAAAACTCCTAAAACTCCTGCAGGAATTACCCCCACAACTACCTTTAGCCACATATTGATTGTATTTTTTTGTTGTTCTTTGGTTTTCTTTTTAGAAAATGGATTTAATTTATTAAAATACATAATAACAACTGCAAGGATTGCTCCAAGTTGTATAACAACTAAAAACATTTCTTTAAATTCTGCAGATTGATTCAATTTCAAAAATTCATCAACTAAAATCATATGTCCTGTACTACTTACAGGTAACCATTCAGTAATACCTTCTACGATTCCTAGAATAATAACTTTAATTATATCTAATAACCACATTTTATCATCTCCTTATATTTTCGTTTTTTATAAAAAAAACCCTAGACAAAGTTTATCACATTTTGATAAATTTGAAAAGGGTTTTAAAAGAGGATTTTCAATTAATTATAAAGTAAAAGATTGTAATTGAACTATTTTATAATTCTAACTCTGTTTGAAATTTCTTCTTTTTCTTTTTCCGCAGGCTCTTCAACAATTCCACCAAAAGCGTCAAAAATCTTATCCCAAAGTTCATTTTTTTCTCCTAAAGCTACAAACTCTTGCACTTTTCATATTAAAAGCATCAGGAGTATATTCTGTTGCTTTTTTGATTTTATCCAAAACAACTTTTACATCAAAAGTTTTTTCTATTTTTTGTTCTTTCTTTTCTGTTGTGTTTTTTGCACAAGCACTAAAAGAAATTAACATTTAACATATACATAACCTACTTAAATTGTTAACTACAAAAAAATCGGTATGATTATTCACACCGATTTTTTCGTTTATCTGATTTCTTTTTTAAATTCTAACGCTTTTGTAAAAGCTTTGTTTTTAGATAATATATAGAAAATTGGAACTCCTACTACATAAATTACTAAAAATTCTGAAAGCATTAATTCTCCTAACAAAACCCAAAATCCTACAGGATTTGGCATCATAAGGTATATTTCCAATGCTATTGGTAACATTCCTACAACTACCGGTACTAAACAAGCTATGTAGAAATTTTTAATTTTAGTCATAATCAATGCTACAACTAAAGTTGCAAATGTCCCTACAACCATATCGACTATTCCAACTGTACTTGCAATATTAGCCAGAAAACAACCTAATGTTACACCTATTGTGTATTCCGGATTAAAAAATGGTAAAATTGCTAAAGTTTCAGAAAGCCTAAATTGTAAACTTCCATATCCTAATCCAAACGATTCCGAAAGAATTGTAAGCACTACATAAATTCCTGCTATTAATCCTTGTCTTGTAATTTTTTTTACGTTCATATTTTCCTCCTTTTTGGAGTGCTTTGTTCAACAAAAAAAGGGCACAGTGCCCTAAGCACTTGATTTTTAAAGTGGGTGCCAAGCAAAACACTTTTTTAAATTTAATTCTTGTAAAAATTACCGTATAATTTTAACATAAAAATATTATTTTTTCAACCAAAACATAATATGGTTGAAAAAAAAGTATTTTTTTTCATAAAACACTTGACTTGACCTAAATAAAGTGATATATTTGTAGTGTGTAATAAATATGTTATTTTATTTTAAAAAATAAATTATATTAAAATCTCATTATTTAGTTTTTAAGTATAGATTAAAATATAGTTATTAAATTTAAAGTTCATTTTTAAATATATTTTATTAAAAAAGTAAAAAAAGGAGTGATTTTATGAAAAAATTGAAATTTGTTCTTATGATAATAATTTCAACCCTTATGTTGTCGTCTTGTGCTACAAAGAGCAATGAAGTGGAACAACTTTATGGAAAAAGATATGGAGCTGTAAGTTCAGGAATTAGCGTAATTAAAAAGAGTAAATTGTATTCAGTTTTGTGTTTCACATTACCTGAAAATGCAACTTTTAAAAGTAATATTGAAGAACGTATTTCGGGTGGAAATTTTGACTATCCTAAAGTTATAAGAAAAAACGGAAAAAAATATTTAACTGCTGATGGTTTACCTGATGACAGATTTGAAATTGTTTCGGAAAATGTAATTGTAGATAACTATACAGGATATGAATTCACTCATTATGATAGAGTTCCGGATAAAGAAATGGAAAAATATTACGGTAATGTATATGAAGGACCTAAGGGCGGAACTGTTGAAATAGTTAAGAAGACTGAAGATTATTCTTTTGTAAGTTTTAAATTACCTATGAATGAGGAATTTGAATATAAAGGAGAAGGCCCAAAAATCATGGGTGGATTTTATGATAATCCAAGTATTGTAAAAATTGGAGATAAAAGGTATATAAGAGCAGAAAATTTAGAAGAACAAAGACTTGAAATTGTAAATGACAATGTCATTTTAGACACTAAAACAGGTTATGAATTCGGTCTTAAAAATCTAGCAAAAAAATAATTTTAAAGGTTCAGTAATTAAATTTAGTTACTGAACCTTTTTCATATAATACAAATTATTTAAATTTAATTCTTGTAAAAATTACCGTGTAATTTTAACATAAAAATATTATTTTTTCAACAAAAAAGTGGAGAAAAAATCTCCACTTAAAAAAATATTTATTATTAATATTTGTATTAGTTATTATTTTGATAATTGGTCAAAAGCCTCTAAAGCCTTTCCTCCATAAATTGTTGAAGGACCACCACCCATAAGAACTGCAACTGAAATTGTTTCAGCAACTTCCTCTCTTGTAGCTTTTAAATTAACAAGATTGTTAATATGTGCCTCTATACAACCTTCACAACGAACTGCAACAGCAATTCCAAGTGCCACAAATTCTTTTTCCTTTACAGTTAAAGCTCCATCTTTCAAAACTTCTCCACAAAGTCCACCAAAAGCCTTCATTTCATTAGGTATAGCAGAACCTAATTTTTTTGAATTTTCCACAACATTTTCTAAACCTTTTACATGATCCATATTAAAGACCTCCTTATATTTTTTTATACTATATACCCATTTTTGTCAATCTTAATTATCAAACTGTAATTTAATTTTTTATAATTACTAAAATTCACAAAAAAACAGAGAATAAAAAATTCTCTGTTTAGTATCAATTATTTATTTTTTAATTCTTCTATTTCTTTTTCTACAAATTCTTTTGCTTTTTGATTTAATTTTTCATAAAATTTTATCAATTCTCTTGCCTCTGGAGTAAGGGTTGAACCTCCTCCTCCTTTACCTCCAATTCTTCCTACTAAAAGTTCACAATTCAAGTCTGCCTCGGCACGATTTATCATCTTAAAGGCTTTTGAATAAGCCATTCTCATCTCTTTACAAGCTCTATTTATAGACTTATATTCATCTATTAACAAAAGCAATTTACATATCCCGTTACCAAATGAATAATCGTTATTATATAGAGTGATTTTTATATTAAAATTTTTTGGAATTTTAAGCATATTTTCACCTAATCCCTATAAGCAAAATAGTAACAAGTTGCTACTATACAGCCACCAATTATATTTCCTATTGTAACAGTAATTAAACTGTATAAAAACGCTCCTGCACTTATATCAGAAACTATAAAAGACATTGAAAGATAGAACATATTTGCGATGCTATGCTCAAAACCACAAACTAAGAACAATATAACAGATATTGCACAGGCAAAGAATTTTGAAACTCCGTCTTTACAAGCATAAGCCATCCAAACGCCTAAGCAAACAAAGATATTACAACCAATTCCTTTAAATAACAGACTTAAAAAACTTCCACTTACCTTTGCAACAGTTATTTTATGTAAAAATCCAAACATTTCCGGAGACATTCCCATTGCTAGATAAACAAGTAAAGCTGTAAATATAGCTCCAACAAAATTAAATATATACACAAATACCCAATTTCTAAACATTTTTGGAAATGTAATTCTCTTTGCAAGTGCCGGTGCTAACATCAAAATATTTCCTGTAAACAAGTCCGCTCCCGCAACAACTACTGCAAAAAGTCCAAAAGAGAAACAAATTCCTGAAATAAATTTTCCATAAGTCGCATTTAAACTTGCCATTCCTGTATTTACAACAACATAAGAAAAACCACTCAAAGCAATAAACATTCCAGCTAAGAAAGCTAAAACAAACATTCTATGCAATTTGTAATTCGCCTTTCCTTCTCCAATTTTGTATAACGATTCCAACAATTCCGATTTTGCTATAACTCCCATAACATCCTCCTATACAAAAACAGAGATTAGCAAAAGCTAATCTCTATAAAAATTATCTTTTTCTAAAATAAGATTTAATAGTTTCGATAATATTCATAATCATATCTACCTTATCAACTACCATATCAATATTTTCCCTTACATCCATAGTAGTATCTACAACTTGTTCAGCAACAAATCTGGTAGAAGTTGTAATATCCTCAGTCATATCTTTAACATTTTTAAGTGTCAAACTAACATTTTCAACACTGTCTGTTATATCTTCCTTAGTGTCAGCTAAAATTTCATCACTCTTTTCAAGAATTTCATTTGCATTAGCAATAGCCTTATCAGCATTTTCAATTAAGCCGGGTAATTTTTCAGCACTTGAAACTAAACTTTCTTCACTCTTTTCAAGCATAGAATTTACTTTACTAAAAAATTTTATCAACTTAACAAAAAAGCAAACACAAGATGCTAAGCAAATTATCGCTACTAAATAAAGAATAACCCTTAAAGTTAAATCTAAATCTATTGTTACCATTTTATCCTCACTATTCTTCTATTTTTCAACTTCAACTTCAACTTCAACTTCAGGAGTAATTTCAGTCATATTTCTATTAGAAAAATTATCGTACTTTTCTACGGCTACTTCTTTAACTTCTTTAGCTTTATCTGCAACAATTTTAACCGCATTATTTACATTTTCATTAACATATTCAACGCCGTCTTTAGTTGCATTAACAATATCTTCTCTAGTTTCTTTACCGGATTTAGGAGCAAACAAAATACCCACTCCGGCACCAACAGTAGCTCCTGCTACAACCTTCGCAACAGTAGATAATCTTTCTTTTCTTATCTTTCTTCTAACTTCTCTTTCTTTCTCAATACGTCTTTGTTCAATATACTTCGCTAAGCTCATAATAAAAACCCCCTAATCATTTTTTAAAAATCTAAGTTTTCCCTGCCATTTTATAGACCTTCGCAATTGAAGGTGGGCAAACTGTCTTAAATCTCACGGTTTCCAAAAACAAGGCTGCCATCAAAGTAAGAACTCCGTAATCCCTTATTAAAAATGTAGGTATAATTAAGCAGGGAACTCCTAGACAATATTATTATAGCACACTTTAGCCTAAAAGTGTAGTATTAAACAAAAAATTTGTTGTAGGAATTCGATAGATGTGAATAATAGATTTTAAAAAATAATGTGATTGATAAAATAATCACAATTTATAGATAATATTTAGATATTTTTGAAAAGAATATATCTAAATACTTTATTTGAATTTTTAGAATGATACACTAAAAAGAACTAACTAATGTATCTTTTTTAATTAAGTTAATTATACCACTTTTTTATAAAATTGTCAACTATTTTTTTAAAATTTTTCAACTTTTTATTGCAAATAACTCTTTTCTTTTTTCTACCGGACTAATAAATCCTAGAGGTTTCATTGGTATTCTATTTGACCTGTATAAATATTTTTTCATCTGATAAATCAAATCTTCATAAGAATAGAATTTTAATGTTTTATAAAATCTTTGATTATCATTTCTATGGCTTCGTTCCACTTTACCATTGTGTCTAGGTGTTCTAGGTTTAATTAATTGGTGTTTTATATTGTAATAAAAGCAAAGTCTATCAAGAGGATGTATTTTATCTGTCTTTCTAAAATGTGTAAATTCTGAACCGTTATCTGTTTGAATGATTTTTGGTTTATATCCGAAATACCTAATAGCCATTTTTACGAATTGAATTGTTGAAAAACTAGATTTTTCTTTAAAAGCATAAATAAACCTTTCTCTAGTAGCTTCATCTATCATTGTATATTGATAAAACTTTTCAGGAATTTCTCCAACATAACAAGCTATTGGAACATACTTTACGTCCATTTGCCATTTTTCACCCGGTAATTCAGGAGTATAATATTTTTGTGGTATATATTTTTCTTTTAGTTTTTTTTTGAATCTTCAGCTGTTTTCCTAAGATTATTTATTCTTACAAATCTAGTTAAAGTTGTATAAGGTCTTTTGTATCCTTTGTATTTAACTAATTTATGATATATTTCTAATAAAGACATATCAGGATTTCTTCTAAGATAATTTTTTATATTTTTCACTTCTTCTTCAGTATGAGCAATAGGATTAGATTTAGGTCTTTTTGACCTATCCATAAGACTTTCTCTTGTTCCGTCAAATCTTTTATTCCAACGCATAAGGGAAGTATATGAAACTTTAAATTTTCTACAAACAAAATCCATAGAATTACCAGCTTGATACATTTTACAAGCATTGTATCTAGTATCTAACGTATGTGGTAGATACCTTTTATTTTTATCTTTTTCTTCCATTTTTTTCTCCTATATATTTTATATTATATCAGTATTATATCATAAAGGATTGATTAAAACAAAAAAATATTATCTTTTTTATATTTTAGCAATTATTTAAAATAGTTTCTTATACTTCGATATATTGTTAATAATATATCAAAGTTTTTTTCTTTTTTATCCAATATAGCGTTTATTTTTCTAGTGATTTTTTCTTTTCTTGTCTAGTTTCCTTTTCGATTTCTCTATATCTCATTAAGTTATGATAACTTTCTTCTTGCAAAGTTTGTTCAAAATTAGAAAATATATTTTTAAAGCAAGTAAATAGAGATACTTGGTATTTTGCTGTATCTAAATTTTTCTTGTTTTCCAAATACCTTTTTTCTAATTCTTCATACTGCTCTTTAACCTTTTCTATTGATTCATCTAAAATATTTTTTTGAAATTTAAAAATTTCTTTGTAAATTTCTTTTTGTTCTTTTTTTGAAAATTCATTATTTTCAAAAATTGTTTTAATATAGTTTCCATATCTGTTTTCTAATCTCATATTTGTGAGTTTATTTAATAAAATATTTTCTTTTTCGTTTTTAGGATTAAATCCCTTTTTACAAAAACATTTTATCATTTCCTTTTCTTCATCAGTCTTAAAACTGCTATAATTTATTTCAGTTTTATAGATTCTATTTTTTATATAATCTTTAGCAATGTATATTTTTTGGTCTTTATATTTCTTTTCTTTTAATTTTTCTTTGAAGAGAGAAAAATATATTTCTAACTTTTTATCTTCAGTTAAAAGACTTTCATTTCCATTATTTCCATTAGACAATTTGTCTAATGGATTTTTTAAACTATTTATATCTATATCTTTAAAGTCTAAATTAAAATCTTTTAAGTTTTTTAAAATCTTATTTGCTCCTCTTGTATATAAATCATCTAAACAATTTTTCATATAAAAATTATGCTCATACTTACCTTTACCATATCTTCTAGTATAAAGCTCTTGAGTTTTTAAAAGTTCATCTTTGTATTCTTTCATTTCTTCTTTAAAATGATTATAGAAAAATTGAGTTGTGAATTTATTTAATAAAGGTTTAACATAAGCAATCTTTTTATTGTTATATTGCCATAGATTTTGATTTAAAGGTAATTTTTCTTTTATTTCTTTTAAAAGTTCTATTTCTTCTTTAGAAAAATTTTTATTTTTAAAATCAATATTTTGAATAATTTTTTTCCTTGATAAAAAACTAAGCTCTTTTAAGTTTTCTACATCATTAGATAAAACACTACTTACAACAGACTTCCCTTTTTCAAAAGTTGACTTTTGGAACAGGGCATTTTTACATCTTTCTTTTTCTGTTAGTTTTTCATCAAAAATGTATTTTCTAGTAGGTTCTCCAAGCTCCACGATAGATAAATGTATATGAATATTATCTGTGTTATAATGAATAGCACCGCTATAAGTATAGCTTGAAATATTTTCTAGCTTTAACATTTTTTCTATACTTTCTCTTGCACATTCTTTTAATTTTTTATCATTTACTACTCCATTTTTTAAAATGTTATTTTTGACTAAAAATTCATTATTAAAAGCAATGATAGGTTTCCACATAAAAGAATTATTTTCTTGTGCCGTTCTAAATAATTCTTTTTGCTTTAATATTTCCATTTCATCAAGAAAATCTTTATTTTTTGTGAAAATGGAATCAGTCTTAGCTTCATCGAACATATAATTATGGTAGCTTTCATAAGTCTTAGTTTGCGTTTTTGCTTCATCAAACATATAGTCTAAATAATCCAAAAAAAATTTATAGCTTTTAGGTTTTTCAAATTCCATAGATAAAAAAATATCCGGTGTTATCTTACCAGTCATTTCTACTATTCCTTATTCTGATATTTTTTTCTTCAGCTTGTTTTTCAATTTCACATTCTTTTGCTTTTTCAAAATTTTCACTTACTCTCTTTTCTCTATCTCCAAAATATATTTCTCCACTATTCCCAAGTGAAATAGAATTTAGCATATTCAAAATTATTCCTTGATTAAATTTTAATTCTCCTAAAAATTTAAAATCATAATTTTTTATTTTCTCTTTCAAATCTTTATATTCTGAAAAAAGTTTTTCAATCGAACTCGAAAAACTTTCTCCGGTAAATTCATTTTTCATTTCTTCATAAATTTTACTATCGATTGAAATTGATGTTTTAAATTTTTTATTTTTTAAACTTTTTAATTTTTCTTCATCTTCTTTTTTTAATTGTTCTTTTGTTAAATTTTCTTCCATACTATTCTCCTATTAATATTTTTAAAATTTTTGTATTTTCATCTATTACCTTTGAATTTTCTTTAACTAAACTTTGATATTTTTCATCTATCAATCTTACTGATGAATCTACAAAATAATTTTCTAAAATTTCTTTTAAAAGTTTGTTTTTAGAAATTCCTTTTTTCTTACTTTCAATTTCTAACAAAGAATATATTTTTTCATTAACACCTCGTATTAAAATATCTTTTCTTTCTTTTGCTTTCATTATTATCATCTCCATTTTTTTACTAAATAGTACTATCGACTAGAAAAATACATCTTACCTACTAAAAACAGGATAAAGGAAGTGATATCACTTCGTTATAGGCTTGGCAGTACCAAGCCTTTTTTAATGCTATCATTTTGAACTTTTTGTAATACTTTATAATACTTTTTTACGCTTGAGTATTACTATATAATACTTTTTTACGCTTGAGTATTACCATATAATACTTTTTTATGCTTGAGTATTACTATATAATACTTTTTTCGTTCTCTGTAATACTTTATAATACCGATATTTTTTAAAATATTGGTTAAAAAGAAAAAATTATTGTAAACTTTTTTTATTTTTTTGAAATTATGGTGTAAATTCTATTTCAATTTCTCCATTTTTCTTTGAATTTTCTTTAGATTTTATATAAGAATTATTGTTTTTTGATGTAGATTTTTTTGTATTATTTTGATTTTTTGGAGTATTATTTGTAGTATTTTGTTTTGGTTTTACATTATTTTGTCGATTATTTTTTACGGGATTAGTAGTATTTTTTTCAATATTTTCTTCTTTTTTTACTTCTTTTTCTTTTGGTTTTGATACTTCTTCAAGAATGTTACTCGGATTATTATTTTCAGAAATTTTATTTTTATATTCTAATTCTGTTAATTTTTTCTTTCTATTTAATAATTTTGGCTTTTCCTTTTTACCTGTTTCTATAAAAATATGTTCACATTTTAAAACTAAATTAGTATTTTTTAAGTCTATTATTTCATTTTCTATTTCAATTATTTTATTTTTTAAAGAAAAAATATCCCTTTTGTTTGAAAAAATTTTATTTTCTGATTTCACTTTTTCTTCATCAGTCTTGTATTGTAATTCATCTGTTAATAATTTTAATTCATTATTTTTAGTTAAAATTATTTCATTATTCTTAGTAAATTCTTCATTTTTTCCTTTTATTTTTTCGTTATTTTCTTCAATTAAAAAAGAAATATAATCTAAAATATATTCCTTTTTTGTCTTTTCTTTAAAATTTTCATTAACTTTTATTTCAAATTCATTAAAATATGTATGATTAGATACCTTACTTTTACCTATATCATTTTCATATTCTACCATAAATTTTAAAGTTTTAAAGTATTTTTTTAAAGGAATTTTTATTAAATAATATCCTTTATAGTTATATAAAATTTCTGGTTCGATTGAATAATCTACATTTTTTTCTGTTTTTGTTTTAAATTTAAACTTATTTATATTTTCAATATAGTTGTAGTCTATTAGTTCTAAATATAAAAAATCTATTGATTTCTCAATAGATTTTATCTTTAAACTTTCGCTACCTAATATAAAACTTTCTCCTGGCTTTAGTGTTTTATATTTATCTTTTGGTATAAGAAATATATTTGCAAGAAAAATTGTTGCTATAAATATTCCAATTCCTATAAGAAAATAAAAATAACTTTTACTTTTTTTATTTTCAAACATTAATTTTCTCCTTTATTTTCTTTTTCAAATTCTCCTATTGGTTCTGTATTCCCAACGTCTAAATGCCTTTGTAAATTAATTTTTCCTTTATTATCTACATTTCCTTTAAATACAAAAAATCTTTGATAAGGTTTTTCTCCGGCAAAAATTATAATCGTATATTCTTTAGATACATTATGTTGTCGTATTAAAATTTTTACTTTATCTTTCATTTTAAAAGGTTTATTCAAATCTTCTTCTGTTAAAGTTTGCCAACCCGGAGCAAACATTCCACCTATATCTGTACTAAAATTTTTAAAATTTTCAATATACTCTTTCATTGAATTTGTATTAAAAAAACCATAAAATGATTTAGCTATTAATTCTATTTCTTTTAAATCTGTATCCTTATTTTCAAAAGCATTATAAGGAGTTATCTCATTTTCATTTAAAAGAATAAAATTATCTAAAAGTTTCTTTTCTTTTACAATATTTTTTTCAACTTTCTTTTTAGATTTTTCTTTTTCTTCAGGATTTTTTTCTTCACTTTTCTTTTCTTCTACTTGTTTTTCTTCTTCTATTTTTATATTTTTTATTTCATTATTTACTTTAAAATGTAGAAAAGATAGTCCAAAAATTCCTAAAATATTTAAAGCAATTAGTGAAAAAAATAAAATATTTGAATATTTTTTTATTAGTTCGTTTTCAAAAATTCTTTTCATATTAAGCTCCATTTCTTATATCTTTGATTATCATTTCTTCTTCTTTTTGAATTTTATATCTATCTTTATCTATAACAATTATAAAAGTATTGGTATAAACTCCTGTTTTATCTTGTCTAATTTGTTGATTACTTACTCTATTTATAAAGAAAACATCTCTTTCGTGAATTGTTGTAACTATAAAAGTTTTTTCATCTATCGTATTTATATTAATACTCATATTCTCTCTTAAGCTACTTTTTTCATCATATTTAGGGTGTGGCTTTTTACCTTTTGTCTTTTCTAAATATTCTTTTTTTAATTCATCTGAATAAAAATCTTCTAACTTTCTATCATCAGCTAAACTTCTATAATTATATTTTCTTTTTAAAAATTGAGTAACAAATTTTTCTAAATTAGGATTAAAAGCAGAAAGTCCAACTGTACTTATATTTTTATCTTCAAGATATTTTTTTATATTTTCTTTTCTCTTTTCTTCAGGATTTTTTTGTTCTTTTTTCTTTTCATCTGTTTTTTTTACTTCTTCTTTAGTTACAGAATTATTACTTAATATATTCTGCTTGTTTTTATATTTAGTAAAAAGAAAAATATTAACTGTAACTAACATTAATACTATAAAAGTTCTACAAAAAACCTTTAACTTCATAAATAGCACCTCTTATCGTTGAAATTTACACATTTCCTTTTATTTTGCGTTTTAAGAGCATATTTTTATTTTTTAATATAAATATATGCCTGAATTAAATATTTTTAACTAATAGCTTCTAAAACAGCCTTTTCAAAATCAAAATTGTAAAATTTACTTATTAAAAATAAATAATGATATATATTTACAATATCTTCATCAGTAATTTTAAAACTTAAATTTAAGTCTTTATAAATATCTGTTATTTCCATATTTATTAAATTAGTAACATCATTTTTATTTGTTATACTTAATAATTCCTTTTCTTCAGGAATAATAACTTTATAAAAATCATCATAAATATTTTCAAAAGTACAGTCATTTATAACTCCGGCAACACTAAAAAGAATAGCTGTCTTTCCTAAATTTTCTTTTACAGACAGTCTATCTTCTTCAAAGACTGCTACAACAAAATCACTTATTGTCTTTTGTAATTCAAAAAAGTATTTCTCATCTAACTTTAATCTTTTTAAAATTACTCCCTTTTTTACATCGTTTAAAATTTCTTTTATCATTCTATTCTCCTTTACATTTCCATTTCCATTTCTAATTCAAATTCTTCTTCTATTTCTGTTTCCACTTCTAAAGTTTCTTCCTTTGTAGTTTCTTTTGTTTCTTCAGTCTTTTCTATTTCTTCTATTATAACATTTTTTTCTAAAGTTTTCTCTAATTCATCAAAATGTTTTATTATATATTCCTTTGCTTCATTTCCTTTTTGTATCGCATTTATTACTCTTTTTGGGTCATTAGTTAAAACATCACTCCAACCTTTTAGATATTCAGCAGATACATTTATATTTTCATCATATAAATATCCAAATTTTTTAGATAAAAATATACTGGAACTTTCAGCTACTATTTCTTCAAAAGCATATTCCTTACTTCCAAACTCATTTTTTATTTCTCTATTTAATCTTTTTTCGTGTCCAGTTGCGTGTGATAGCTCGTGAAAAAATGTACTCTTAAATTCTTCACTACTATAAAATTGTCTTTCTGTTGGTAAAACTATTTTATCATTTTTCGGACTGTAATATGCTTTATTTTGATTTTTAAAAGCTAATTCTACATTCATACTTTCACATAATTTAACTGCTATATCTTTATCTTTAAATTCAACTTTATTTTCTTCTAAATTTTTCAAAAATTCTTTTTCATAACTTAAATCCAAATTATCAAAACAATCTCCATTAAAAACTGTAAATTCTTTTTTAGCAAAAGTTATATCTCTATTATTTATTAAATCCTCTTTTTCCATTTTTGAAATATTATTATATTCTTCATAGGTTAAATATTTTTTGTTTTTTCTATCATAAATAACCGGGAAAGAAATTTTTTCTCCAATACTTCCTTTTTGTAAATGAATTTTTTGTTTTTGTTCTTCAGGAGCTAACTTTTTATTTTCTTTTTCAATTTTTTCATTTAATTTACTCATTTGATTAAAAGTTAGCCAAGATGAACTTATATATCCTTTTTCCTCTTTTGCAACCGCTAAAGATAAAGCATTCAACCCATTGTAAAAATTTTTAGTGAAATAATTTATATTATCTAAAGATACATTACTCCAACCTTTTTTATAAGCAGATTTCCCACTTTCAATTCTTTCTTTTATAGAATTTAATATACTTATTTCTTGTTTAGATAAAGTTTTTATTTCACTAAAATTAATATCTTTTAAACTTTTTTTCAATTTTATCTCCTTTCTCCATTAGATAAATTGTCTAATGATTTTTTATTGTGTAACAACAAGATTTTTATTTTTTAACTCTTCCAAAACCATAAAAATGTGATTGCCAATATTTTGTGTTAAATTTTTCATAACAAACTCCAGGTTCTCCACCTGTATGAATCATTGTATCATTGCCTATATAAATTCCAATATGACTTATAGGGTCTGTACAACCAATATATGTTGAATGAAAAAATACTATATCTCCCGGAACTGCTTGACTAGGTGATATTGGTAAACAGTAATTTTTATAAATTCCCCAAGCTGTATCTCTAGGCATATTTTTTACTCCTGTTTTTGTATAAATATAACCAACAAAGCTTGAACAGTCAAAGCTATAAGGTGCGTGATGATATTGTGCTCCAAAAACATAAGGAGCTCCTAAACATTTATTTGATTCATCTATTAATTTTTTTACATCACTTGAATATAAAGAACTATTAGGTGTTTTATTTTTAAAAGATAAATACCTATAAATATGTTCTATATACTTTGTATCTCCATAAACATTATAAGCCCAACCTTTTAATATTTTTAACATATGCAAAGAAAAAGATACAGCATTTTCCTTTGTATATTTATTTCCATGATTTTTAACCCAGCTTAAATATCCACTTCCATAATTATATGTTTGTAAAACTAATTCAACTGAAAATTCTATATCTCTTTTCTTTATTTCATCTATGATTTCTCTCCAACGCTTCATTGCGTGTTCAATACTTTCTTCAGCGGATTTTATCATTCCCATTCTTCCATTGTACTTGCTTTCTGAAGCCTGAAAAATGTCAGGCTCTGTTCCACTACTTTCTTGTGTAGCTTGTGCCAAAATATAAGGCAAATACATTTCAGGAATTTTATATTGAGCCATATATTTTTTTATTGTTGGTATATGCTTTTGTACTGAATTAGGTATTTTAGATAAATCTTCTAAAACTTCAACACTATTTTTATTATCAGCGTTCTTTTTATAAGCTATAAAAACAGCACTTATTATAATTATTCCAGCTAAGGCAAAGGTCAAAAAATTGAATAAAAAGAAAAAAATCAACTTCTTTTTTAAACTCATTTTTTCTAAATTCCTCCTGTATTAAGTAACCATTCTTCTTCAGAATATCCTAAAGATACTTTAAAGACTATATTCTTATAGCCTGAAATGGATAATAAACATTCTCCGGTTTTAAAAGTTGGTATTAAGTCAATTTCAGAATCTGTTAGCTCTGAAGAAAAAACTTTTGAAAATAAGGCTTTTGAAGATGTATCTTGATTAAATATAACTTTATATTGTGCTAATTTAAAGATTTTATTCATAAGTGATACACTTTCTTTTGTTGATATATTATCTTCTAATAAGTGAAAACTAAACCATATTCCAGCTAAATATTTAGGTGCTTCTCTCATATAGTTTTCAAAAAATGTATATATTTTTTCATCTGCACTGGAATTAAACATTCTGTGAGCTTCATCTATAAAGACTAAATATTTTGTATCATCTATGCTTATATCTTTTACTTTTAACATAGATGTATTACTAATCATTTCTTGCCATAAAATATTTAAAATATTAAAAATTATTGAATTAAATACATTATCTTCATATTCACTTAAAGATTTTATATTAAAGACTATAAAGTCCTCATCATTTATTGATATAGTTGACGTTCCATTGAAAAATGAATCATAAGTTGATAGCATTGTTTCAATAGTTAGTTTTATTTTATCAAGTCTTTTTATTCTTATTGATTTTTCTTCTTTATTTTCTTTTTCAAATTCTTCTTTTAAAAATTTAAAAAAATCACTTAAAATTGGATATTCTTCATTTTTTAAATCTGTAATTCCTTTATAACTTTTTATATTTTCTTCTTGCTTTACAAATCCCATTTTTATATAAAATTTTTCAAGTAAAATCCCAAGTTCACTTAAATCATCATTATTAAAAGCCGGATTAAAATATGAAAAGAATATTTTAAGTTTATTTATATGTTTTTGAAAAGATAGTCTGTCATTATCAGCTATTCCACCCTCAAAAGAAGATTTTAAAACTTGAAAAGGATTAATTATACCATTACTTCCATCTAAAGCTAAAAACTTTGAATTAAAGCCTTTTGCTATTTCATTAAATTCTCCTGAAGCGTCAAAAACTCTTGCTTTATTTCCTTTTGCAAGTTCAGTTAAAGTCAATTTTTTTAAAAAAGTTGATTTACCAGCTCTCATTTTTCCATAAAGAACTCCATTATATGATTTTCTTTCTTCAGTTCTATTAAAAATATCAAAAACTACATTACCACCTGTAAAAGACGTTCCAAAGTATGTTCCTTTTGGGTCATCTAAATATGAATGGTGGTAATTAAAACCAGCTCCAAGAGTTGAACTTTCTATAAAAAGTCCGTCCCTTTTTGTTAAAAAATCTTCTTTTTGTGTTGTTAAAGAATTTTGCAAAGAATTAAAGTCATCTTCTAATTCATTAAGAAAAATACTTGCCCTAAACAAATCTCCCTCTAATTCTTCTAAAACTGCTTTTACTTTCTTTTCTAAATCGTTTATAGTTCTTTCATAAACAAAAATTCTTAAATGAATCTTTTTGATAACTTCTCCGTCTGTTACTCTATCCAAAAGACTTTCATTAGTTTCAGCATTTTTTCTTGCTTTCATTCTTTCTTGTGGAGTTCTTGCTTGACTTTCTCTTGTATCATATTCTGAAATAGCTTTACTTAACTGATTTATTATCTTTGTTGATTTTTCAGTTGTAATATCTAAAGTTGTTATTACATTTTCTATTTCTGTAATTTTTCTAAGCCATAAATCATTTACAGTTTTTGGTAAAGAATAAATATGAATACAAGTTTCATAACCATCGCCCTTTTTTATATAATTTTCTTTAAAAATCATATTTCCCATAGGTTGAGTATTCTTTACAAAATCCGGGTCAAAATTTTCATTAGATAACATTTCTCTACCTAATTTAATTTTATTTAAAAGTTTCATAAAATTTCTCCTTTCTTTCATTAGACAAATTGTCTAATTCTTTTTTTTAACCAATTATTTATTTAATAAAAAAAGAAATAAACTTATTATTAAAAGTCTATTTCTTCATCTAACTCTAATTCTTCTTCTTTTATTTTTTCTTCAGATAAAAACTTTTCTTCAAGTTCTTTATCTTTTTCTATATCAAAAGAAAATTCTCTCCATTTTTCAAAATCTTCTTCATATTTTTCTATTGATTTTATTGGTTCATTAATACTTGTATCTTTGTAAAACTTATCATTATTTTGTACTACATAAGTTTCAAGTATATTTCTTTTAACTTCAAAATCAGTAAAAATATCTAAGTTTTCCGTTTCCAAAATTCCTAAGTGCATTGTAGTATTATCTTTTGTATCTATGACTAAAAATCTACTTTTTATTGAAGTTTTTTCATTTGTTTGTTCAACTATTCTAGCTTTATCTAAATTTTCCAAAAAATTTTTTAAAGTTTCTATTCTGTTTCTTACATTGATTAAATCAGTTTTTGAATGATATTTATTAATGTTACTATATATTTCTTCATCAGATAAATTTTCACCTATAACTTTATTATATAATTCTATCCCTGTTTCTTGTCTTTTTCTTCTATTGATATATTGTAATCCCAATAAATGAGGTATATTTTCTTTATTTAACTTTATATTAAATTCTTTTGTATCACTAATTATTTTTAAATTTATATTATCAAAATTCTTACTCCACAACAGAGTTTCTTTTGCAAGATAACTTTTTTTCATTTTATTCTCCTTTGGGTATAAAAAAAGGTTAGAGTATAAACCCTAACCTTTTAAAGACTTTAACATATTAACCCCTATGCTTTGGTTTACCATAGTCAATGGTAGCATATTTACTTGTCGCCGATATTTCTGACCCCTCGTGCAACGGGTGGAAGTATATGCCACTCCTAGTTCTCATACTACTAACTTATATATATTATACCCTATTTTATGTTATTTGTAAATACTTTTAATATTTTTTCTATATTTTTGTATTCATATTATTTAGTTTACAAACCACTCTTTCTATTTTATCTTTTTCTAAATCTAATAATTTTGTTGAAAAATCTTTTTTGATACTTTCTGTTTGTCTAAGTAAATTATCATATTCATTAGAAAAGATATATAAATAAAATTCCAGGTTATATGTTTCATCTTCTAAAAATTCTAATTCCTGAATTTTTAAATTTAAAAATTTTCTTCTAAAAGTATTTTCTTCAGTTTCTAATTTGTTTTTAAAAAAAGTTATTTGTTTAGAAAAATTACAAGGAAATCTCATAGATACTATCTTAAAATCTTCTAAATATTTTTTATAAAAAGCTGTATTGTCATCTATCACTGCATTTTGTTCTGATTCATTAAGATTTAAAATATCTATTGTTTCTATTTTAAAAATCTTAACAAATTGACCTAACTTTTTGTGATGAATTATATTGTTTTCGTCAATAGAAATAAAGTATTGGTAGTCAAATATATCTTTATCAACATTTTTTATTTTCTTTTTTTTATCTTTTTTTGCCTTTTTTAAAGCTATCTTTTCTTCTATTTCTTCATTTTTTGCTCCAAATGATTTTACAGTATTTCTATTTCTTTTTAAAAAATAAAAAACTGAATGGAGCTTTCTTTTTCCTATATTATCTTCGCTATCTCTTATTAGGTAAATAGCAAAACCCATTCCAAAAGCAACATAAGGTATTCTTAAAAACCATATTAATTTATTTTTAGTAAACCATAAAAGTAATCCTAAAATTGTTAAAATTAATAAATCTTGAAAATAGATAAATTTAAACATCTGCGTTCTTACATCTATTTCTGATATTGTATTGTGCATTTTACACCCCTTTCTCCATTAGACAATTTGTCTAATGGATTTTTATCTTCTTAAATTATCTTTTCTTTGAGAGCTGTTATTTCTCGTAAACATACTACTTCTAGTTTCTCTATTACTTGTCGTTCTTGTACTTCTTGTAGTATTTGTAGTTTTTTTATTAAAACTTTGTCTATAACTTGAATTACTACTTCCCAAAGATTCGTTATTCCTAAATCCACCACCTCTATTATTGTTTGAATTAGAATTATTGTAGCCACCATTTCTACTTGAATTACTTGAATTACTTGAATTATTTGAATTATTGTTATTTTTTAAATTTTGAGAATTTTTAGACGAAATATTTACACCTGTTTGTTTTATTCTCTTTAAATTATCTCCAGCCCTACTACTACCTGATTCTCTGTTATTTCCCTGTGATGAAATTTTTGAAGTATTATTTGAGTTTCCTTTATCAAAATAAGGGGAATTTTTAGAAAAAGTATTCTTAGCTACTTTACCAACTCCATTTTTGAATCCTCTTGAAACAGAATTGTGTGCTAATTTTCTAAAAATACCACCTGTCAACATCTTCATTTGATACATTGTTTGTAAAGGAGAAAATCTTGACCCAGCTCCACTAACTCCAAGCACTCTTTCATAAATTCCAGCTCCAACAGTCGCAATCGCACCACCTACTAAAAATATTAATTTTACATAAAATGGTATTTTTAAATTAGCAACCCAAATCATAAAAAAGCTATAAAGTGTTATTAAAAAGTGCATTCCAATAATCATAGTATAAGAATTTAAAACTTCTTTTATTACAGCTTTTATTCTTTCTCCAGTAACTATATCTGAAGCAAAAAATAAAGGAGATAATATTTTTAAGGCAGCCAAATTAAAAATTGCTCCAGCCTGTTTAATTCCACTTAAAATATATACATAAGCGATAAGTAATAAATATGCCGTTCCTTGCCAAAAAAGAAAAGTCCAAGAATAATATCCGGGATTTCCTAATAAAGTCCAACCAACTTCTTCGGCTTTATTTCCATTTAGTTTGTAATTTAAAATATCATTTTTATTACTTATAATTCTAGTTGGATTTATTCTATTTAATTCAGATACTGTTAATCCATTAGGATTTTCTAAATCTATCTCTTTTTCAAATTTTTCATTATTTACTCTTTGCATATCTATAAATAAAGTTTTATAGATATTATCAACCGGACTTACTTCAGTTGCATATTCTTTTCCGTCCTCTGTTCGTATCTTTTCGTTTAATTTATGAATTTCTTGTTTAGTCATTCCATTAGTAGAAAAACTATTTATCATATCAAAAGATAATTTTGCTAGACTATTCATTGTGATTAAACTGGTTGGAAAAATCAAAATTAAACAACCGGCTAAAATTATATTAGATACAAAGCCTACTCTATCATCTTTCTTTTGTAATAACATTCTATATCCTATATATACAAAAGATAAAAATAAAATTCCAACTGTAATTGGCAAAACTGTTTTATATATAAAATTTACTTTTTGTGAATCAAAATATGTATTTAATTCAAAAATAGATTTATATGCTTTATATCCAATATCAGCTAAGCGATATAAACCTCTTAAAATTATATATTTAAAATATTGAATTACATCTTCTATTACTCCATTAAAATTTAAGTAATCCGAAAATTTTATTAAAAGTTTTGTCATCTCTGGTGTTGCTTCTTTTATCTGATAATTTACTTCGGGTTTAATTGCTTCAATATCATCAGCAAATGAAATAATAGTAGGTATTACAGTATATAATATAAAACTTAAAATAAAGGTTGTCTTTAAAAGGATTTTTGATTTTAAATTTTTTAATCTAAAAAGTCTTAATGCTTTTAAAGTTTTTAATACTTTTAAAAATTTTAAAAATTTTAAAAATTTACTTTTCATTTTTCTCCTTTCTTTCATTAGACAAATTGTCTAATGCTATTGATTAAAAAAGAAAAAAGGTATGATTTATTCCTCATACCTTAATTCATCTAAATTAACCGGTTCTCTATAACCATATAATTTTTTTAAAATTGTATTGATATTATTTCCCTGTGGGAATGTATCTAAGAGATATTTATATCTAGGCTTATAACTTGTTTTTCCTGTATTATATATTGCAAAAGGTTCAATCTTTCGTCCTTTTAAATCTGTTCTTTTCATAAGACGAATGATTATACTATCATCTTCAGCAAGTCTAAGTAAATCTTCAGGCTTTATAAGTCTATTATCTTGTGTTGTATCTGTTGAACTTTTTGATAAAATATCTCCAGTTTCTTTTTGTAATGACGTGGAAATAATTGTCTTATTACCACAGTTAGCCGATATTTCTTCTCTTGTATCTTTATCATTACTTAAAAGATAGATTGTATTACCACAGTTTTCTTTTATTATCTTTCCAGCTTCCTTATATTTTTCCAGTTGGCTAAAAGATTGTATAGCAAAAGTTAAAAGTATATTTCTTGATAAAGATACTGTTACCATATTATCCATATCATTAAATAAAGGCATATTACCAAACTCGTCCATATCAATATATACTCTCCTATCACATTTTTGTTTATCTGATAGGTTCGCCTTTTTTGCTAAGATAAAATAAAGTTGTGATATAAAATATGTTGCTAAAATATGTCTTGATTTGTCAAAATCAGGAATTATTACAAAAATAGCTGTCGGCTTATTTTCTCTTACCTTTTCTATCTTTATATTTTCTTTAGTGAAAAATATTTCATTTTCTTCTTTTAAGTCTTGTAAAAATGTATCTTTTCCATTTGAAGTTAAGAAAAATAGATTTTCAATTTCTCTAACCACTTCTTTAAAATTTAAAGTTTCATAAGTCTTAACTTCAAATCCTTTATTTTTTTCTAAAACTTTTTCTATAAAGAAATCATAAATTCTTTTTAAAGTTCCATTCTTAAAATTCTCTATTGTTAATTCAATATTTTCTTTGAAAACAAAAGGTATATGATAATCTAATTCCATTTTTAAAGTTAAGATACTTACTTCATCTATATATTCTAAAAATCTTTCTGTAATTAATTTCATTACAATTTTTTCATCAGGACTTAAATTGCTTTCATTAAATCTCTTTAAAGGATAGATTCCAACTGTTTTAAAAGCATTCTTTTCTACTACTTCTAAAACTTTTTCAGCAATACTTTTATATTCTTCATCTTCTATTAAAGAAAGAATTGTATTTCTAAACTTAAATTGTAAATTTTCTTCAAGTTTAAATTTTTTAGAAATATTAAATTTAAAATTCAAAGTTGCTCTTTCAGGATTATTTATATATCCTTTGATATAAAGAGCTTTTAGAATATCTTTTAAGGTATCTTCTTGTAGAATTTTTTGTTCTTCAGCTATTTCTACTTCTTCTTTAGTTAATCTATCTTCAAAAGTACTTTTCATTTCAAAGATTAATTCTTCTGTTGTAAAAAGTGATTTTTTAGCCTTTTCTCTTAATTTAAAAGATAATTTAAGTTTTAGAGCTTCTAAGCTTAAAAATGATTTTTTTATTATATCTAAATCTCTTTTATTAAAAAATGTTTCTTCATTTTTATAAAAAAGTTCTATTTTTTCTTTTTTTAATAAATGTTTTAAAAGATAATTTTCTAAAACTATTTTACAGTTATATAATTTATCTGTATTAAAACCAACATTTTCTAATTCTACTGAATTAGAACTTGTCATCTGTGCTATATCATTCATTAAAAATAACATTAATTTACTTAAAGCTACTGATAATACACTCATTCTAGTTTTTCCGTCGCTAATCCTAAATGTTGAAAATTGTAATCTTCCCTCTGATGAAGTCGGTAAACTATCTATGTAATCATTTAGCTTATTCTTTATGTTATTTTTGTCTTTTCTATCATCATCTTGATTTTCTACAATGAATTTTACCATTGTGTACATTGTTATTTTTTCTTCTTGTTTTTTCTCTATAAATTTTTCTGATAGAGAAATTATTGTTCCATTTAAAAGTGATATACCGGCGTCAGACCAATAAGGGTCTTTTTGTGCTTCTTTATCATTTTTAAAAATTGAGTAACTAAGTGTATTACAAAGTGATACTGCTTCAGGATAATCTCCACTTTTTAAAGCGTTTTTTACTAAATTAAGAGGATTCCAGTACATTGATTTTGTAGGCTGTAAAAAATTTAAAACTTCTACATTGTAACCTCTTTTTTGTAAAGTTTCTGATGTTGAAGATGAAAATTCTCCTTTTGGGTCAAGTGCTATAATAGACGGTTTGTCTTTTGCTCTTGACCTAATATCTATATAAGGGAATAAAACATCTTCAGCTTTTTTACTTCTTGTTGTCCCGATTATTAAATTGTGAGTTGACCCGTCATCAATATATATTTTGTCTTTATATCTACTGATTGGAAAACCACCAAAACCAGGTACTTCTGTATCTTTTTCATCTATTTCTATATATTGTTCTTTTATCTCTTTTAAGCTGGTAAATCTACTTCGTCCTTTTTCTTCCATATCAAGAGCTTTAAATCTTCTTTTAAATTTAAAGAACGAATATACTATAAATATTATTGCTAAAAGGTAAATATAGATAAAAGGCTTTTCAAATCTAAATTCAAAAATACCTTTTACTATATTAAATTCCGGTCTAGGCATAAATTTTCTAGTATATTTTATATAAAGTATAAGATACCTTAAAAGATATACAATAATATTAGAAAATAAAAAAGAGATACCAATGTATAAAGCAAAAGCAAAACCCTTTAATATCTCTAAATTTCTTTTCATTTTCTTATCCCTCTAACTAAAATCCCTTTCCAAATATAGCTGTGTATATTTCATTGACTAAGTCTTTTGCTAAGACTACTATAACTAATCCAACAACTCCAACTATAAAAGTTATTTTGGCATTTTCTTTTCCTTGTGTTCCCCCAAATAAAAGTTGAAAACCACAAATTAAAATACAAATGAAAAATAGTCCAACTGCAACTACTGTTGCTGGAGTTCCAAAAGAAAATAAGAAATTTTTTATACTTTCTGCAACTCCACCCTGTAAAAGTACCATATCCATATATAAATCTCCTTTCTTTCATTAGACAATTTGTCTAATGCTTTTTATTTAATAAAAAAAAGAAATAGAATTTTTTACATTTCCATTTCTTCTTCATAATCCAAATATTCATTTTCTTGCTCTAAAGAATTTTCTTCTTCAAATTCTTTAGCTTCTAACTTTTTTTCTTCATCTAACACTTTCTGTATTAAATAATCATTTACATCTTTAAAATTTTCATAAAGATATGAAAAACTTTGAACTTTATAACTTTCTTTAAAGTTTTCTTTTAGTCTTTCAAAACCCTTTTTTCCTTTATCATCATTATCTAACATAAATAACAATTCTTTAACATTTTTATTTTCTTCTAAAAAATGGTCTATTGGTACTTCTGTTATTCCTGATAAAGAAATGTATGAAAAATCATTTAAACTACCCTTTTCTTTTAAAATTGTCATTACACTTAAAACATCAATAGGTGATTCACAAATAATTAATTTATCACTCTTATTATTTATATTAAATGAATATGCTTTATCAGAACCCTCAACTTCCCCTTTAAATCTCTTATTAGTTATAGTTCCATTAAAAGCACAATATTTTGCTTTTCCATTTTTATCTTTCCCTAGAAAACAAATATTGTGTCTTTCATCTTCTCTAATATTGCCAATTTTTACACATTCATCTACTATTTCCTTATCTATTTTTCTTGTTTTTAATAAATAAGCATAGGTTCGTTTTAGGTCTTTATTAAATTTAGGTAACTTAAAATCTTTTCTTTCTATTTTTACTTCTTTTTTATCAAAAGAATTTTTTTCAAAAGAGGTATCAAAAGAAAAACTGTTATTGTTATATAAAAAATTCATCGCTTCTTTAAATTCACAATTTCTAACTGTTTCTACCAAATTTATAGTATTATTCATTTTTTCTCCTGCAAGAGAAAATCTACAAAAAGTATTTGATTCAGGATATATTCTTAAACTGCTGATTTCTTTAGTTCCATAACAACGTCCCATTTTTACAAGAGTTAATCCTAAATCTCTTGCAATATCTAAAATTGGTATATTTTCAGCATTTTTTATATCTTCTTTGTTATAAAACTTCTTTTCCATTTCACTCTCCTTTCTTCCATTAGACAAATTGTCTAATGATATTTTCATTGATTAAAAAAAGAAAAAAATTAATTTTTTATTTGCATTTCAAGTTCCTTTTTAAATCTCAAAAGTTTTTCTTTTCTTTCCTTTACATATTCTAAATCTAAAGTTTTTTTGTTTAAAAATTTTTCTCTCATCTTTATATCCTTTTTTACATTTTCTAAATTCATTTTTAAAACTCCATTTCTTCATCTAGTTCTAAATCATCAATTTCAATTTCTTCAAAAGTACACTTTTCAACTTCTTCATAAAGATAATCAAAAGCTCCTTTGTTTGTTTCATAAACGTCGCCTATATCAACTCTGATATGTTCAGTTACTTCTCCATTTTCAATATGGTCAAAATAGAATTTACGAAATCCATTTTGACGATATTCTTCTTCATCTAAAGATTTAATATCATCAAGTACTTCTTTTGTTAAAATTTTTCCTGTATATCTTTCATGTCCGTAACTTTCAGAAAATTCTATAATCCAATAATTTTTTAGTTCTCTTTCCATTTCTTCTAAAAAATTTTCTTTAAATTCTATTAAATTATTAGTTAAATTTTCATTGTCTTGAATATCAACTTCTATTTCAGCTAAATCTTTATATTCAATTTCTTCTTCGATGAAATCTAAAATTCTTTCCATTTTTTCTTCAGAATATATTTGAATTTCATCATTTCTTATAAGGTCTTTTAGACTTTCTACTTGTAAATCTTTATAAAAATCTTTTTGATTTTCATAAATTTTATTACTTATATATCTTTCAATTCCAATTACTCCTAAATAATTTAATTCAAAATTATCAGTTATTTGAAGTCCACCAGTTTTTCTTAAATAATCCACTATTTCTTCATCAAAAGCATACATATAATCATATTGTGTAGTAATCCATAGATGATGAGTATTATCCAATACTTCTGAACTTATTTCATCAAATATATAAAAATCTTCTCTGTCTTCAACTTTTTCTATAATCATCGATTTTAAATTACTAAAACTATCTTCTAAATTATTATTTATTAAATATTCCTTATCAGGATTGCCATATAATCCTATTTTATAATTTAAAAATAATTTTTTATTTAAAACATCTAATACTTCTTTTTTATAATCCATAAAACCACCTTTCCATTAGACAAATTGTCTAATGATATTTTCATTAATTAAAAAAGAAAAAAGAGTAGCTTAAAATATATAAACTACTCTAATATCTTTAAAATTATCTTTCTAGTTTTCTTCTTCAGCTTTTTTCTTTAAGCAATAAAGACCAAAACCTAAAGAGCCGATAGTTGTAACAATAAACATTACAAAATTACTTGCTAAGTTTGTTTTTGGTATAGTTTGTATTTTATCGTTATATAAGGTTTGTTCAATCTTTGCTCCGTGTTCTGTTACATTTATTTCAAGATTTTTTTCTGCTTTTACATAACCCTCTGGAGCTATTGTTTCCTCCAAAATATACTTTCCATAACGTAACTTAACTTTAATTTTTCCACTCTCATCTGTTTTTCCTCTAAAAACTTCTTCTCCCGTTTCGGCATTTTTTATAACTACTTCGCAACCAGGTAATGCTTTTTTGCTTATAGTATCTTGTTTAGTTAAAATATAATCAGCAGTTATAGGCTCATTCCAAAAGACTTCTTCAATTGTAACTCCGTTTTCTGTAACCTTTATTTTCCCGTACTTATCACTTTTAACATAGCCCTCTGGAGCTATTGTTTCGTGATAAATCCATTCTCCGTAACTTAAAGTTATTTTGATTTTTCCGTCTTTATCAGTTGTAGCAGTTTTCTTTTCCTTAGTCTTTGCATTTTCAAACTCAACTGTTGCTCCGGGTACTACTTT
This sequence comes from Parvimonas parva, assembly GCF_016552165.1. Taxonomy (GTDB): domain Bacteria; phylum Bacillota; class Clostridia; order Tissierellales; family Peptoniphilaceae; genus Parvimonas; species Parvimonas parva. The sequence continues at coordinate 63,314 of NZ_JACVDA010000011.1, forward strand.
AAGATTTATAGTATCTTGTTTTGTAAGTTCTACATTTCTTTCAATCTTTTTATCTATTATTTTAATTTCTTGTAACTTTCCGTCTTTAGCTACTTCAAAGGTATAGTCATCTGCTTTTTCATAACCCTCTTTTGCTCTCTTTTCTCTTATGATGTACTTTTTACCTGCCTTTAATTTCCCTATAATCTCCTCAGGCTTATCTTTTGTAGTAAAAGTGTGTACTACCTTACCTTTTACTTCTTTATCCTCTTTAGCATATGAATTTTCACCAATTCCAAGCAAAATACAACTTGCTAAAGCTAAACTAAAAATTTTCTTTTTGTTAAGCCTTATTTTTTTAAACTTTTCAAAAAATTTCATAATTTTTTATCCTCTCTTTTGTATTTTCATTTATTAAAAAAGAAAAATCTATTCTTCAACTTCTACTATATCAAACTCACAATCATCTAAAATCTTATCTTCAGTATCACTACCTGTTTTTGTGATTCTAACCTTTGTTGTATCATCTTTCATTACAACTTTTTGTACTTCTGCTGTTTCTGTTACTGTAAATTCTATTTCACTTGCTAAAACATGTCCGTCAGGTGCGATTTCTTCGATAAGTTTATATTTACCTGGTTTGATTTTTGTAATTAAATGAGGCTTATCTCCACTTGTCCACTCATCAACAGTTTTTCCTTCACTGTCAACTACTTTTAGTTTTGCACCTGGTAATTCATCATCTCCTGTTATTCCTTTTTTAGAAATTTCAACTTTAGTAAAATCGTTCACAATCTTTATTTCTTGCATTTTTCCATCTGTTCCGACTGTAAATTCTGTATCTTTTGCCCTTACATATCCGTCCTTAGCTTTCTTTTCACGAATTATATACTTTTTACCTGCTTTAAGTTTTCCGATTAATTCCTCTGATTTGTCTTTAGTTGTAAAAGTGTGTACTACCTTTTCTTTTTTCTCATTTTCAGCCTTTGTAAAGCTCTTAGCACCTACTAAACTACCTAATCCCATAATAGTAACAAGACTTAAAGTTAATATTTTTTTACTTAATTTCATATTTAAATTCTCCTATCTTTTTATTTTTTTATTTTTTTATTAAAATTATTCTTCAACTTCTATTATTTCAAATTCACAATCATCTAAAATTGTTTTACCGGTATCAGTACCTGTTTTTGTGATTTTAACTTTCGTTGTATCATCTTTCATTGTAACTTTCTTATTTTCTCCAGCTTTTAAAATAAAGTCAATTTTTTCAGATATGATATATCCATTTGGTGCGATTTCTTCAATAAGTGAGTATTTGCCCTCATCTAAATTTTTAACAACGTGAGGAGTTTTTCCACTTATCCACTCATCAATCTTCTTTTCTCCCTTTAAAAGTTTAAGTTTTGCTCCCTCAAGCTCTTTTTTGCCTGTCATATCTGTTTTACTGATTTCAAGAGTAGATTTAGCTTTCTTATTTACAAATTTAAGTTCAACCTTTCCCCCATCTGTAACCTTAAATGTTTTAACTTCATCACTTTTTACATAAGGATAAGGTACACTCTTTTCTCTAACATAAACTGTTCTTCCTTGTATATTCCAAGTGTCCCACTCTGTATATCCATTTCCATCTGTTGTAAATGGATATACATATGAAGATTTAAAATCTTTACTATAACACATTTCAAAAACTGCACCTTTTATTTTTTCGCCATCTTCTCCAACTTTCAAAACTCTTGCTTTTGTAGGTGTTTTTTCTACTTCAAGATTAACCCTATATTCAGGCGGGTCAAGATTTAATCCTAATTTTGCCACTGTTTGACTTCCTGATTTTTTATATATTAATGTTAGTTCATTTGCATTTTCAAAATTTTCTGGCAATTTTCTAAGTAATATTTCTCCACTATTAAAATTCTTAATTGTAATTTTAATATTCCCGTTTTCAGCCCATACTGAATGTCCTACATTTTCTATAACGTGAGAACCTGAAATTTTACCTTCTCCGTTCAAAGTAATAGTTTGTCCAACTTTTCCTTTAACTGTTGTTCCACTCCAAGACGGAACTGATAAAAAAATATTTATTTTGTTATCAATATTATTTTTCCAGTTTCTGTAATCTCCGTTTCTGTCGCTTGCCCCATTTGATGAACCGACATTTACCGAATATCCTAATGCTTCCCAAATAGCAACTTGTGTATAAACATAGGATTTATCATTCTTATTTGACAGAGCATATCCGTAATGATGTATCAGTTCAATTTTCTTTTGTGTTTCTTTAGACATAATTTCTGATATATTTCCCTTATTATATCCTGAACCCACAACTAATTCCATTTCAGGATTAACACAAAATACTTCTTTGCCGTTAATCCACTTTCTGTCAAATTGTCCCCAAGATACATTGGTTTTGTAATAGTAACCCTGTATCCAGTTCTTAGTCGCATTTTCTGCCCTTATTCCTTGTGCAATCGCCAAAAAGCTGAGTAAAAAAGCTAAAGCAAAAGCACCTGTTCTTTTTAACTTGCTTGAAATTTCAAAAAACTTCAAGACTTTTTCTTTGATTTTTTTCATAAAAAATCTCCTTTCTTTTTTTAAAATTTTTATATATTTAATTTAAAATATATCTAATTTTTATTGATTAAAAAGAAAAAATAAATGTTTTATTCTTAATTTTTAGTAAATTTTAAAAATTTCAAAAATTAAAAATATTATTTTTTCTGAATAAATATAAAAAATCATACCAGCAAAAAATTTTTCAAAACCTTTTTTTAATCTTCTCTTATTTTCACTTGAATATACATCGTCAAATATCATAAATACTGTCATAACTTCACAAAACATATTTAAAGTATAAAAAAGAAATATTCCTACTCCAAAGAAAATACATATTCCTGTTTTTAATTTTTCTAAATCAACTAAACTTTTATCTTTTAAGCTATATATGAAAACACTTAAAACTGATATTATAACTATTAAAAACCCTATATATTTAATTAAATATTTAAAACTATTTTTTAGAAAATTAAATATCAAATTAATAATTTTGGTATTATAATGCTTTTTATCATTTCTATATTCTTTTATCATATCTTTAAAAACCGTTTTTATTGTATGTTTTTTTACTTTTTCAGCTTCTTCTTTCATCTTTTTACACCCCCTTTCTGCGTTAGACAATTTGTCTAATACAAAATTTTTTATATAAAAAAATGAGAAGCTAATTTTTAACTTCTCATTGATTTATTTTTATTGAATTTTAAAGAATTTTTTAGTTTTAATTATTTTAACCAGTCTATACTATAGCCTTTTATTCCATTATGTTTTACCGTTAATATATAATAACCTGTTGTACCAGCAGGACTTTTTGCAGTCTTTAAAAAGTTGATAACTTCTGCTCTGCTTTTGAAAAAAGTTCCACTGTTACCTAATGTAGTTCTATAATGTTCCTCAACTTCTACTTGCCAACTTTCCGTTCCTGATTTTTCATTTTTATTATTGCTACTGTTATTACTGTTGGAATTTGAATTGGTATTTGAGTTGTTTTTATTAGAAGATTGTTTTGTTTCTTCTTTTTTGCTTTCAGCTTGTTTTTGCTCTTGTTCTTTCTTTTCTTCTTCAGCTTTTTTTACTTCTTCTTTTTTCTTTTCTTCATCTTCCTTAGCCTTTTGTTCTTCGGCTTTAGCAAGTTCTGATTTTTCTTTTTCCTCTTTTTCGTTTTTAGCCAATTCTTCCTTTTGCTTTTCTTCAGCTTGTTTTTGTTCTTCAAGTTTAGCTTGTTCTTTCATATTACTTGCTCTATTACTTGCATAGATTCCACCACTTAAAGCTAATACTAAAGCTAAAGTTCCAGCACCAACATATAATCTGTTTTTCTTATTTTCAAAAAACTCTTTTAAATTCATTTTCATAAAATTTCTCCTTTCTTTCATTAGACAATTTGTCTAATACTTTTTAATATAACTTTTTTCTAAAGTTAAAACATATTTAAAAAATATTGTTTTTGGTAATATCGTTCTAATTGTAATGGCAATTATTTTTTTTATTTTCATTAGACAATTTGTCTAATGCTATTATTGATTAAAAATAAAATACTTTTATAAAAAATTTTATAAATTAAAATAATCAACTTTTTCTTCATTACTACAAAATTCTAATTTAATTTTTTGTTTGTAATCAATTTTCTTTATTTCTTCAACGACTCTTTTTATTGCTTTCATTTTTTGTTTATATTCTAAATTATTATTTATATCAACTTCAACATATATACTTAATATATCATCTTTTATATTCAACAATACATCTTTATATTCTCTAAAAATAATTCCTATTTCTTCATGAATTAATGAGAATCTAGTATTATGATATTGTTGTAATTTTTTATTAATCCTATCTTTTATATGTTCTTCTATTTTTATACTCAATCCATATACCAATTTTTCAGAATAATTTTTTTCTTCACTTGATATAACTTTTTTTAAATCTAATATACAAGAATATATATTTTCTTTTTCAAAATCACAATAATATTTTGTTAAATCTTTATATCTTTCACTTAATCCACTTTGTAATTCTTTAGCTGTATTATTATTTCTTATTGTTTTAAAAATAGCTTTTACTTTTTTACCTATATAAATATCATAATCTTCTTCATTTAATATTACAGGAATAAAACAGTTATTTTTTTCTATTACAACTTCTTCGTTTGAAAAATTAAATCTATATGGACTTTCATCTCCAATATATAAAAAAGCTATTTGACGTCTTTCAAATATAGGTAAAGCTAATGGTTTTATAGAAAAAGTTATTTCCTTTTTTCCATTTTCTATTTTTATATTTTCATCAACCATTTTTTTCCAATGATAACCATTAGGACTATAAATATATCCATATTTACTTAAATATCCACTAACAATTATTTCTTCATTTGCTAAAATTTCCCTATTATTTAATTTTTCTAAAACATCTTCTACATTTATTTCTTTTTGATAAAGTATTGTCTTTACATCGCTTGTTTTTTGCAAATATTCTTTCATTTTTGTATTTTCTAATAATACTTTAGTAGCTTCTAATATTTTATAATATTGCATTTATATACTCCATAATCTAATTTATTATATTATACCATATTATACTACAATATTGCATTATTTTTTCCTTTCCTCATTAGACAATTTGTCTAATGAATTTTTATTTTTAACAACTATTTTTCAGACCTTTCTATTTCATAAACGTCTGTTATAAAATTTTTATTTATAATCCTTTTTTTATTTTTAATATCTGTAATTTTAATAAATGAATTTGTATCTTCTGTTAAATCATCAAAAAATTTTATTAAACTTCCCTCAACTATGATTCTACGAACACCTTTACATTCATCATATAATCCACTATTTATATTTATTATAACTTGTTTCATCTTATTTCTCCTTTTCTGTTTTATAAATTTTAGCTATTCTATCTTTAAGATAAAAAATAGCTTTATCATTTTCTATTGAAATTTTTTGATATGTATAAATTTATTACTAACCATATAAAAACTATATTCAATACCAAACTAATATAAATTAACATATCTAACCTCATTATTTAATTATTTCTTTATTTCTTAAAATATCAATTATTTCTAACCATTTTTCTTTTTCTAATCCAACTTCAGTATAAAGTTCTTCAACTTTTATTTCATTAGACAAATTGTCTAATGGCTTTTCTTTTTCTGTTTTAAAGAATGTTTTTTCTAAGTTTTCATCACTTAAACCCTCATTTTTTAGAAAAACAATTTTTTCAGCTGTTAGTTTTGTAAAAGATAATTGATTAAAAAGAAAAAAGTTATATAAATGATTTTGTTCTAATTCTGATAATTTAGTTAAAGCAATATATTTTGTTTGATTCAACTTTTTTAAATCTACTAAATTTTTAAATTCATCTATCAAAAAATTAATTTTTAAAATTCTTTCTATTGTCTTTGATGAATATTGTGTATCTTTTGCTAATTCTTCATATACATTAAATTTTTCTCCATTAGACAATTTGTCTAAAGCATAATTTTTTTGTAATATTTTCTTTTTTACCAAATAAGCCTTTGCAAGTTCACTCTGTTTATATGAGTGTCTTTGATTTAAGTTAGAATTTATTAATTTTATTTCAGCTTCATCATCTGTTAGTTTTTGAATTATACAAGGTATTTTTTCTTCTCCATTTTTTTGTAAAGCTAAAAATCTGTGCCTACCACAAATTAAATCATAGCTTTCATCTTCCAGCATTCTTACAATCAATGGATTGTCTAAGCCATTTATTTTTATATCTTCTGCTAAAGAATCCTAAATTGCAAGAATAAATTAGCCACATAAAAATAATTCTCTAGGTGTTTTGTAATTGAATATTTTTTTAGGAT
>NZ_JACVDA010000012.1 GCF_016552165.1 Parvimonas parva
CTTTTCTTGGTTCGTTGTCACTATCATTGCGACCTCTATATTATATCACTAACTTTTTGTCTTGTCAATACCTTTTTTAAAGTTTTTTTAACTTTTTAAAAAGTTTTTAAAAAGTTTTACTAACAAGTTATTAATTCTATAACTCTCAAAGGCCTCCCCTCAAGTGCCTTAATATTATATCAGCCTTTACCTTATCCGTCAATGCTCTTTTGGCATATTTTTTATCCTTTATTATTTTTTTTATGCTTTTTATTAAAATTCTTTTATTAAATCTATTATTTTTTCTAATATAACAAAAAAGACGAGCTATAAACGGCTCATCTCCTCTGTTTTATATCGGAACATTATATGAAAAAGCAACTGAATAAACTCACTGTTAAATATATGTAAACATTAAACAACATTTAACTTTCGCTTTTTATACATAAATTATAACATATTTACAGAATAAATCAATAATTTACTTATATTAATTTTCTATGGATATTATAAGATTTTCTTATAAGAACTTGTCTTTCATATTTATCCAGTACCAATTTTCATTAAATACCAATTTGTAAAGCTTTGATTGTGATTTTTTAAATTCAAAATATGATACATCTGTATATCCTTTTTCAATACCATCAGCAACAAAACTTATTTTCTTATGTTGATTTTCTAATGGAACAATTTTCAATGTTGACGTATTCGGTATTACTATTGAGTTTGAAATCGTCCTATATACTTTTGAAAAAATCGGCGCTAAAGGAGTTAATTGAAATCCCTTTAAAGTTGGATACATTATACTTCCCCCTGCAGACATATTATAGGCTGTGCTACCTGAAGGCGTGGAAATTATAAGTCCATCTCCAGCAAAAGTTTCTAAGTGATTTCCATCAATATATACTTCCAAATGTATAATTTCTGAATTATTTGACTTTATAACAAAATCGTTCAAACATTTATTAGAAAATATCATATCATTTGTTTTTAAATTACATTCTAAAAGTCTAATTTTTTCAACTATATATCTCTTCTCTATATAATCATCTATAAATTTTTCGATTTTATCAAAACTAATCTCTTGAAAAAAACCAAGAGTACCTGTATTTATCCCAACAAAAGGTACTTTTGGAAAGTTGGAATTATGTACACCCCTTATAAACGAACCGTCCCCACCTATACAGATACTTAACTCTGCATCATCTCTAAAAGTTTGGGAAACTTCAAATCCTTTTTTTTCAAAAAGTTCTTTTGTCCTAATAAAAACCTCTAATGATTTTATATTATCATTAAAAAATATATTAACTAATCTTTTCATAATTTCACCTTATATCCTTACAAAAATATTTTAACATATTTCCATTTTGATAAATTTAAAGTGGTAAATATGATGAAATAAATATTCTTTTACACAAGAATTGTAAATTCATATTTATTTTAACACAATAGAGATATATTCGCAAGAAAAAAGGAGCTTACGCTCCATTTTAAACACATTTTTTCTTTTTAATTTTTTTAAGTCTGTAAAAGTCTTCTCTTTCTTTTTCTTCAAGAACTTCTGCAATATATTTTTCAGTTTCTTCGAGGTTTGGAATTTGAATTTTATCAAGAGCATTTGCTCTTTTTTGATTTTTCTTTATCTCAATAGATAACTTATAAACAGTATTTTCAGTTTCAGCAAGTCTGTAAGTAAGTCTTTTTATTTTTTGAAACATTTTTATTGCCTCATCAATAGCCGGACTTGTCATATACATTCCATAGTGAGGCCTTAATGTTCCATGCTCATATTTTACACTTGGCACATCAAGTCCCATAACTGATTTATAAGAAATTTCAAAATTTTCAGACTTGTCTATAGATAAAGAAATATCTTGAACATTCATAACTCCCATAGTAATGTTAGCCTCTTGTAAAACCAAATATGCTTTTTCAAACAAAACTCTAACATCTTCTTGAATTTCTTTTGCCTTTTCAATTTGTTGCATCATTTCTTTTATTAATACAGTCCTTTTTTTATCTATAAGATTGTATCCAACTTTAGAAAGTTTTAGATTTTCTTTTGTCCTTAACAAATTTGACTTTGTAGGTGCAATATTTTGAATCATATTACCACCTTCCATACTTTTCCATATATTTACTTTCCAACCTATCAAGCTCAATTTTAGGGAATAATTTAAATAAATCCCAAGCAATATCCAAAGATTCTTCAATAGTCCTGGACTCATCAAAATCTTGACTTAAAAATCTCTGTTCAAACTGTCTACCGAATTCCATATATATTTTATCTATTTGAGTTAAATCGTCCTCCCCAATTATTTGTGATAATGAACGAACTTCAATAACCCTTGAATAAAGAGCAAATAGTTGAGATTGAACTTGGTCGTGGTCTTCCCTTGTAAAACCTGCACCTATACCGTCTTTCATAAGTCTTGATAATGAAGGTAAAATATTTATAGGTGGATAAATATTCTTTTGAAACAAATCTCTTGAAAGAACAATTTGTCCTTCAGTAATAAATCCTGTAAGGTCAGGAATAGGGTGAGTTATATCATCATTTGGCATTGTTAAAATCGGAATCAATGTAATTGAACCTTTTTTTCCTTTTACCATTCCGGCTCTTTCATATAAAGTTGAAAGGTCTGAATACAAATATCCAGGATAGCCCTTTCTACTTGGAACTTCTTCTCTTGCAGAAGAAATTTCTCTTAAAGCCTCTGCATAACTTGTAATATCAGTCATAACTACCAAAATATGCATTCCTTCTTCAAATGCAAGATATTCAGCAGCAGTTAAAGCAGTTCTTGGAGTTGAAATTCTTTCAACTATCGGTGCATCAGCTAAATTTATATATGAAACAACTCTTGATGATGCTCCTGATTCTTCAAATGCAGTTCTGAAAAAATCATAATCATCATGTTTTATTCCCATTCCCGCAAAAACTATTGCAAATTTTTCATCTGAATTTTTAAGCTTAGCTTGTCTAACTATTTGTGCTGCCAATTCATTGTGTGTTAATCCATTAGAAGAAAAAATAGGTAATTTTTGCCCTCTAATCAAAGTTGTTAAGCTATCAATAGCAGAAATACCGGTTTCAAGATAATCTCTTGGATACTCTCTTGCAACGGGATTCATCGGTCTTCCGTTTACATTATATTTTTTATCTGAAATAATAGCATCTCCGTTGTCAATAGGTTCTCCAACTCCATTAAAAGTTCTTCCTAAGATTTCTTTGCTTAAAGAAATTTCAAGTGGTGTTCCTGTAAAAGTAACTGCTGAATTTTGAGTTGAAATACCTGTTGTTCCTTCAAAAACTTGAGCTATAACTTTATCTCCTTGAATACGAACAACTTTAGCTCTCCTCTTTTCTTTCCCATCAATTACAATTTCCATCATCTCATCATAACTAACATTATCAACCCCTTTAAGTACAATCAAAGGACCATCTATTTTTTCAAGTTTTAAATATTGTCTTTGCATAATTCTCACCTACTCTCCCTGATTTTCTTCTATCAAAGCAGTATAATAATTATTTATTTTTGAATTTAAAATTTCAAATGCTTTTTCATAATTTTCATTTGGAATATTGTATTTCATCTTTATAACTTCTTCAAACAAATCATCATTTTTTATTTTAGCAAGTGCAACTTGTTCCTTTACTGCCAAAATTGAATTACTATACAAATTATCTATTACCTTTAACATTTCAAATTGTTTTTTCAACGGAACATAGGAATCTGTTTCATGCATTGCATTTTGTTGCAAAAATCCCTTTTTTAAAACTTTTGCAATTTCTATAACAACTCTTTGGTCATTAGGCAAAACGTCCTCTCCAACTAATTGAACAATTTGATTTAACTTATCATCTTCTGATAAAAGCTCCATCATCTTTGCCCTTAATTCCAAAAGTTTTGGAGATACACTTTCATCATAATAATCCTTAATCAACTTAATATATCCACTATAACTTGTAAGATAATTAACAGCAGGATAATGTCTTATATATGCCAAATTCTTATCAAGCCCTATAAAAGCAGAAACAAATCTCTTAGTATTTTCAGTTACAGGTTCTGAAAAATCTCCACCTGGAGGAGAAACAGCACCAATTACAGTAATTGAACCTTCCTCTTTTGAAAGAGTTCTTACATAACCTGCTCTTTCATAAAATTGTGCAATTCTTGAAGGAAGATATGCAGGGTAACCTTCTTCAGCAGGCATTTCTTCAAGACGGCCTGAAATTTCTCTTAAAGCCTCTGCCCATCTTGAAGTTGAATCAGCCATTATAGCAACATGGTAGCCCATATCTCTATAATATTCTGCAATAGTAATTCCGGTATAAACCGATGCTTCACGAGCAGCAACCGGCATATTGGAAGTATTTGCTATAAGAATTGTCCTTTCCATAAGAGGTTTACCGGTTCTTGGGTCAATTAACTTTGGAAACTCTTCAAGAACATCAGTCATCTCATTTCCACGTTCTCCACAACCAATATAAACTATAATATCAGCATCAGACCACTTAGCAAGTTGATGTTGAGTCATTGTTTTACCAGTACCAAAGCCACCAGGTAATGCTGAAGTTCCTCCCTTTGCTATAGGAAAGAAAATATCCAATACTCTTTGACCTGTTATCAAAGGTTTTGATATTGGCATTCTAACATTTACAGGACGTGGAATTCTTACCGGCCATTTGTGATACATTTTTAATTTATGAATTTCTCCATCTTCATCTTTTATAGTTACTAAGTCCGTATTTAAATTATATTTCCCTGACTCTAAAACTTCTATTACTTCTCCACTTACTGTTGGTGGTACTAAAATCTTATGTTTTATAAAACTTGTTTCTTGAGTTGTTGCAAAAACTTGTCCTGAAGATATCTTATCTCCAACTTTTACAAGCATTTCAACTTCCCAAAGTTTTTCTTCATCAATAGAAACAAGTCCAATCCCCTCTGCAATAAATTCTCCGGTCATTGAATATATTTTTTCAAGAGGTCTTTGAATACCATCAAATATATTCCCTATAATTCCCGGCCCCAATGTTACAGATAGAGGAACATTTGTACTTTCTATAATTTCTCCAACCTTTAGTCCTTGAGTTTCTTCATAAACTTGTATAGTCGCTATATCTTCATCGATAGATATAATTTCTCCGATCAATTTTTTACTACCAACCAAAACCATATCACGAACTTTATAGATTCCCATACCACAAGCTTTAACAACAGGACCATTTATATCAATTATTCTAGGTGTATTACACATATCTTTCACCCCATTACATTAATTGTTTATACCTATTTCTTTTTTAAATTCAGATAGAATCTTTTGATATTTCGTATTTAAAAGAAAATCAAGCGAATAATTTAATCTATAAGTTTTTTCTTCGTTTTCAACTTCAAATCCACCGATTTTTATATTTAAACTTTTTTTAACTTCAATATCTCCTAAAATATCTTTAACAATATTTTTATCTCTTTCAAAAGTTTTTTCAAAGACATAAACAACATCACTTTCTTTTACATCTTTTTTTACATTTTCCAGAGCATTTTTTAAATACACTTCGCCTTTTTCATCAACATAAGAAAACATCAACTCTTCTTTTAATAATTTAAAAAATTCATCATAAATTTCTTTATTTGTATTTAAAATAATGTCTTGACCTTCTTTTAGAGTTTTTGAATGAATTTTATCTGTCTTATTTTCTAATTTTACTCTATAATCTCTTTTTAATCTTTCAATTTCTTCATACTTTTTAGCTTTATATTCTGTAATCAGCTTTTCTGTTTCTAAAGAAATTTTTTCTAATTCTTCATCGTATCTTTCGTAAATTTCTTCATTTAGTATTCTTTTAAAAGATTCTATCTTATCTTCAATTGTTATCATAAGACGCTCCTTATATATTAATTCCTATCGATTCATTTATATACTTAGTAATGAAATTTGCATCTCTTTTCAAACCGGTTCTATCCGGTATTTCAACAATAAGAGGAAATTTTTTCTTTAATTTAACTTCCATAACCTCTTCACTAATCAAGTCAAAAATCTTTTCTGTCAAAATCAAAATTCCAATTTCCTTATTGTTCAAGCAGTCGTTAAACTCTTCTAATGCCTCTTTTCTACTCTTTAAAACAACTCCAGTTATCCCTGCCAATCTCATTCCTACAAGTGTATCTGTATTATCTGATATAAGATAACTTATCATAAAAATCTCCTAAACTCTTTGTAAAATCATTATTGAAATGATAAGACCATAGATTGCAATACCTTCTGCAAGTCCAAGAATAATAAGTGTTTTTCCTAAAATTGAAGAATCTTCTGAAACTGCACCAATTGCTGCTGAACCGGCTTGTCCTACACCAATACCTGTACCGATAGCTGCAAGACCTGTTGATAAAGCAGCCGCTAAATATCCTAAACCACTTGCTGAATTTGTTGACTTTTGAGCAGTTTCAGCTGCAAATGCTACATCTGGAACAAGTCCCATTAAAAATAAAGCTAAAATTGAACAAACATTAATCGCTATTGCCTTTTTTAATCCTGACTTTGTTGTTTTCTTTCCTTTTCTTAAATAAGAAATTCCTGTTAAAATTGTTGTTCCTATTCCTAAAGTTATTAATAATAAAGTTGTTTTCATAATTTGCCTCCTAAATTTCTTTTCCTTGTAATTCAACTCTTAACGGCTCATAACTAATACCTTCGCCGTTAAAATACTTACTAAATAATTCATAATATTCCAATCTTATTGCTTGAATAAAAACTATAAGTCCTTCAAGACACACGATGAATATATTTCCTAAAATAATCATAAATATATTTCCGATACTTGAGCCTAACATTTGACCCAAAGCATGAAAAGCCATAAAAAGCCCAACATGGTTAATAGCAAATGCTCCAACTCTTATGAATGAAAGAGTGTTAGAGAAAAATCCCATTACAGTTTCAAACATTTCAAAACCACTTTCAACTGGAGAAAATTCCTCTTTTTTTTCAGACTTATTAACCATTGGAGCAAGTTTTGGTTTCATAAACATCAAAGTTGAAGTTATAATCAAAACTGCAACACTTATTATTGTAATCATAGATGATACATTAATACTTACATATTTTTCCAATAAAACAGTATTTAAAACAAGAGCTATAAATGAAATATAGAATAAAAATCCTGATAAACCATTTTTATCAAAAAATAATTTTCCAAATTCTTTTCTCATTTTTAAATTTCTAAAATTGATAAAATATGCAATTAAAATCATCAAAATACCAATTCCAATAGTAGCAACAAGTATCGTATCAATATCTTCCATAGGTCTTATCACAAATGCCGGAATTAAATCTTCAATTCCAAAAACACTACCATACATAAAACCGAAAAATATAGAAGAAAATCCAATTCTTTGAATGATTTTAGCAATCGAACCAATCTTCTTAGATAACATCATTCCAGCTAAAACAAAAATCAATCCTTGACCAACATCACCAAACATCATTCCAAATAAAAGCAAATAAGTTATTGCAAAAAACGGTGTAGGGTCTGTTTCCTTATAATCCGGAATTGAATACATTTTTACCAAAGCCTCGAAAGGTTTTAAAATAAAATTATTCTTTAACTTTGTCGGTATCTTAAATTTTGAAGGTATTTTAGTATCATCTTCAAAATAAATTGCAGAACTTTCCGATGCTTTTTCAACCGAATTTTTTACACTTTCAACCTTTGACTCAGGAACGAAAGCACTTAACAAAATAAAATTTTTGCTCTCTGCAATATGCCCTTCAAGCTCTTCAATCTTTTCAATAATTTTATATCTATAATACATAGCTAAAATATCTTGTAAATATTTTTTTCTAAAAGCTGACTTTTCTTTTAAAATTTCATCTTGTTCTTTTTCTAAAAGCTCTAATTCAGACTTTTTATTTACAATAAATTCCTTAAAAGAAATATCTAAGTTTGGAAGTTCAATCATATCAAAAGACAAAGAACGAATAAAATATTTCATATCCTTTGCATAAACTGACGGAGTAAAGATTATAACAGTTTCTCCATAACTGTTACTTCCTAAGTGAGCAACCAAACCATTTATATTTTCATAATTAGCCTTTAACTTTATCCAAGAGTTTTTAGAAATTTGTCCCATATCAAAATTAATATGTTTCAAACTATAAAACTCAGAAAGTTTCATATCACTATCAGAAAAATATTCAACAGCATTTAACAAAATTTTAATTCTCGCTCTCTTTTTTCTATTCTCATCTTCTCTTAACTTAATAGCAGAAGATTTTTCGAAAATATCATCTAAAAATTTCAATTTTTCACTATAATTAAGACTTTGTAAATCATCTAATGTAACTTCTTCTTCCTTAATATCAAAAAAGCTGAATATTTGGTCTAAAAGCTCTTTATACTTTCTCTTTTTAAAAACTTTCTCTCTATGATATGGTCTAATTTTATCAACCGCAACTCCCATGTCATTGAAAATACCAATTTGTGAGTCCATATACTTCATTGTGAAATTTTCAGAATTTCCGGAATTTGTAATATGAATTGAACCGTTTAAAACAATTTCTCTAAGTATGCTATGAGTATCTTGTTTTAGTGCAACAAGATTCATCATCTTCATTTTTTCAACAGCCAATTTTGCACCCCCTAACCATTAATGAATATTAATCAAATATTTTTTAACTTCATTTTTACCAAGTTGATATTTATTAGCCTCTGCAATTCTAATTAAATTTTCATTTTGAACATTTAATTGAATGATAAATTTAAGCAAAGTAGAAATAGAATTATCATAATCTTTAAGTTTTTTCAAATGCCTATTATAAACATACTCTTTAATATTCCTATTTGAAACAATAGCATTTCCATTTTCATCTTCAAGAGTATATCTTAATTTTGTTTTCTTTATCTTCTCAACAATAGCATCAATACTATCACTGTAAATTAAATCCTTTAAAAAATCTCCCTTAATATAATTCCCAAACCTTAAACTATAACTGTAAATTTCTTCATTCGAAAGATTATAATACTTCTTAGCCCTAATTATCCATTGAAGATTAATCGTATCTATCAAAGCCGAAAAATAATCATTTAAAATATTTTGACTGGACTTCGATAACTTATCAATAGATTTTTTCATAGATAAAAAGTACAAACTATCAAGTTTCATCTCAACATGAAAATGCAGTCTAAAAACATCTTCATCAGTTAAAGATGCAATAGTCTTTTTGTAAATCGTACCCTTTAAAATCTCTAAAGCCTGATGAAAAGTTTCACAATTTACAAGTTTGTCATAGTCAATATGTTTACTTTTCTTATACATTATCGTATCTCTTTCCAAATCTATTTTCTCATTTTCAACGATACTTCTAAGAATTATCTTAATATCCTTAAATTCATATTTCATAAGCATAACTTCAATAATCTTCTTATCATCGCTAAAAAGAAAATATTTAAGTTTTCCAAGCAAATCAGCCTCGATCTTATTGAGCATAAATTCCGTATCGTATCTGTTTCTCATAGATCTTTCTTCATACAAAGGAATTTCATATTTATATAGAGGATTGTTTTTTAAATAATCAACTATTTCGTGCCTTTGTTCAAAAGACAAAATTTTTTCATAATCAGATTCTTTTAAAATTCCCTTTCTCAAAACGCCAATCTTAGCATTAATTGAATGAAAATTATTCCCCATAAAGCTCACCACTTTCTAAAATAGAATTAGCAAAATTTTTAACCAAAGTTTCCTTTTTATCCATAAAAATATTTTTAGTTTCAATAGACTTTCTATTATAACTTTCAAGTTTTTTTAAATCTTCTTTTTCTATCGATTCCAAACGTAAACTTAAGTTTTCTTTTTCTTCCTCTAAAACCTTAAAATATTCATCATCAATACATTTAAGTTTTTCTTTTCTATCATTAAGTAGCTTTTGCTTTTTTATTTCCAAATCCCTTTGATAATTTTCAGCATTTTCATCAATATCAAATATTTTTTGAATAAAATTTTCCATTTAAAACCCTCCTTTCCAAAAAGTTTAAAGTAGAAAAGTAAATTTTCTCCATTAAAAGAAAGTATAACTTTTTTATCCAACAAACTTTTTGTTCCACAACAAAAGTGCATTCGTAAAAATGCACTTTCAAATTTGCAATAATAAATTATACTTTCAATAACTTTTTATTAAATTGTTAAAATTACAATATAGTTAAACTCACTTTTCAATAACTATTTTCATCTCTTCTAAAACAAATATATTATACTCCTAATTTTTTATAAAATCAAGCATTTAAATCACAAAATTTAAAATTTTTTAAAAATCCAATGTTGTAAAATTAAGTTGGCCAGTAAGAATAGAAAAAACATCTCAAAGAGGTATAATAGTAATTGACAAAAAAACTAAGAAAAAACCTCAATGAGATGTATAATAATTGTAACACAAAACACAAACATTTAACAATAGATTTAAGAAAATTAACAGAAAAACAGAAGAAGGAAAGAAAAAGTAATAGAGAAATAGCAAGACTTTTAGGAAAAAGTCCTCAAACAATAAATAATGAAATTAAAAGAGATTTAGTTATTCAAAGAACTTCTGAGGAACTAATGAAAATCATAATAGACTAATAAGAAGATTTTTGCCTAAGGGAACAAAAAATACTACTCATCAAAGAGTAGCATTTATTGAAAACTGGGTAAATGATTATCCTAAAAAAATATTCAATTACAAAACGCCTATAGAGGTATTTTTATGTGGCTAATTTATTCTTGCAATTTATACTCCATAAATTTTAATTTAATTTCTACTTTTTAATTTAATATAATAAGAATCTTTTTTGTAATTTTCACAAAACTTTTCATAAATTTTAATTAAACTTTTTTCATAAATATTATCACTCAAAAAGTTAATCAAAAAATATTTACTTTTATTTTTATGAAAATCCATTATAGAATTTTTTTCATATATAAAAAAATCTATTTCTTTACCATCAAAAGATAAACTTATAGCTGGAGGAGTTTTTTCTACATCTTCAATTTTAGAAAAAAATTTAATTTTATAATTGGTAATCAAATCTATAAGCTCATTTCTTTCTTCAACTGTTTTTAAGTTAATGGTATGACCATTTCCTTCAAAATAAATTTTCACTTTTTCACTTGATAAAATATCATTTTTCAATGTAATCACTTCATAGTTATATCTAATTAATATAGAAATTAAAGTTATACCTAAAATTATTAATATTATTTTTAAAATTCTATTCTTTTTCATAAATATCATATTCTGTCTTAAATTCTCCATCAATTATATTTTCTACAAAATGTTTTTTATAAAATTTTCCATCTTGATATACCGTTTCTGTTTTTATTATTTTTGATTTTCCATTAAACTTATTGTTCAATATATTTTCGATTTCAAGTGTAGAACTCTTATTAAAAGTGTTATTTATATTTATATCAAACTTTATATTATTTTCATATACTTTAATTTCTTCATTATTAACATGTACTACATAACACTGTCCCGTTTTAGCTCCACTTCTCAGTTTGTAAAATTCATGATATTTTCCGTTTTCATTTTCAATAACTTCTTCTTTATAATCAAATGTACTAAATTTAGGATTAATTTTTTTTATTTCATCGTATATATTTAAATTACTACTTTTAACTAAATATCGATTATCTAATTTATTTGTTTGTTTGTTTCTGTAGCATGATCCCATTCCTAAAAAGCCATCTTTATCGCCATATACATAATAATTTTTTACTCTAGGATCATCATAACTAAAACTATCAGCAAATAATAAAGATTCTCTTATAGAATAATATTTTGATATAGATTCATTAAATCTATATAACCACAAACTATGTGCTTTCCCTGAAACAGATGTAAACCATCCAATTGAAGTTTTTGCACCTTTCTTTCGTGCTTCACAAGTTATATTTTCTCCCCCTTTTGCTGTTTCACAACCTGCAAATATTATCATCTTAACATTTTTCATATCTGAATCATATAATCTTAAATATTTATAATCACTACTACCAGAATCATTATATACTCTTATTCCCGTTTTATATTCTCCGTCATTTTGATTATAACAAAAAACTATACCTTTTTCACTACCATGTCCAGAATACATTTGAATAGCACTTGATAATCTTGGCATATTATTTGAAGAATAACCTTTTAATTTTGAATATGTCGGCATTATATTATACTCAGAATCATATCCTAATTTTTTATAAAATATACTAGCATAAATAGCATCTTCTGTAGTATTAATATGATGTTTATCATTGTAATCCGTGCCTACACTCCACGCTTTATTATTTTGTGATAATTCTCCATCTCCATCAAAAAAATATTCAATTTTACCAATAACAGTAACACCTACGGCCATTTCCCCTTTATCAAACAAATAGTATGTTTTATCACCTAAATATAGCCATCCTGTTTTCATAACTCCTGAACTATCGAGATAATACCATTTACCACCCAATTCAAGCCATCCTGTCTCCATAGCTCCAGAATCATTAAGATAGTAACGTTTACCTTCCAATTCAAGCCATCCTGTCTCCATCCATCCAGAAGAATCAAAGTGATACCACTTACCTCCTATTATTTCCCATCCTACTGCATACCCTCCAGAAGAATATTCAAACCACCATCTACCATCATCGCTTTTTTTCCAAGTTCCACTTGCATCCGCAGAAACGATTTTTTTTCTTAAAACTAAATTGTTATCTATCCTACTATTAGATAAAATTATTGCAAATACTAATGCACAACCAACAAACAATTTTCTCAATTTCATTTTATTCCTCCTATTAATAAAAAATATTGTATGTATTAATTCTAAATTAAATAACATATATTTAAATTATATCAAAGTAAAAAAGCAAAGTCAACTGACTTTGCTTTTAAACTTCCACATATTCATTTATGCCAAATAGATATAGTCCTTTTTTTACTACTTTTTTTCCGGAGATTTCTTCGATCGCCGATTTGTATAAGTCTAATTGTATTTTATATCTATTTTTTACCTCTTCCAGATTTTCTTTTGTTACATAGTCTGTCTTGTAGTCAAGTAAGATTATTTCTCCTTTTTCATTTTCAAAGAAAAGGTCAATTATTCCTACCACCATAATTTTTTCATCTTCCGAAATATTTTCATCTTTGTAAAGATTTTTGAGCTTCAAGTTGTAGTCAATGGCTTTTTCTTTATATAATTTTCCAAATTTGTTTGAAATGTAAATCTCTTTAAAAATATCCGACTGAACGAACTTTACAATCCAATTTATATTTATTGTATTTGATTCTTCCACTGTCATAATATTTTTTTCTACAAATGAATTTATCTGTCTTTTTATTTCTTCTTTGATTTTGGAAACATCTTCCATATCAAATTTTAAAAAATCTAAAAGTTGCATAGCCAAGTGGAAAATTGTTCCTTTTTCTGCAGAATTAAATCCGACTTTTTCCTCTCCTTGATGAATAAATGACGGAGTTTTTAAAACTAAATTTTCACTATAATATTTTTGATGCTTATCTTCTTCATCTTCCTGTATCATCTTTTTCACTTCAGAAACGGTAATACTTGAAGGCTTATTCAAAACATTTTTATAAATATATTCTTTGTTAAATCTATCTTCCAAAAATTCTTTAACAGTTCGCATTTCTTTTTTAATTTCTAAAGAGTCGTTATCTGAAATAATTTTATTTGTTTTAACTTCTTCTTTAATTCTTTGATATTCTATAAATTCCTCTGTTTTAGTATTTACATTTAATTGAAATTTTAAGTCTTCATTACCTAAAAAGTTTTCTTCTCTTCCTAAACAATTCAAACTCTTTCCATAAACACTAAGATTATCAATAGAGCTTAATATCCAATCAAGATAATTATTTATTTTTAGAATTTTATAATTACTTATATTGCCTCTTTCATCAATTCCGGAGCTTATTTCTTCTCTTAAATTCTCATAATCTTTTACTCTTCCGGTTATTATAAGTTTTTCCTTTGCCCTTGTCATTGCAACATAAAGGAGTCTCATTTCTTCTGCAATTTGTTCATTTTTCTTGAATTTTTCAATTTTTTTCTTCATAATACTGTTGAAAGAAGTTTTTTTATCCATATCATAAACAATTGCACCGAAACCAAGTTTTTGATGTAAAACTAAATTGCTATCGTCAGCTCTGAAATTAAATTTTTTATTCGTATTTGCGAGAAATACAATAGGAAATTCCAAGCCCTTGCTCTTATGAATACTCATAATTCTAACTACATTCGCATCTTCAGAAATTAATTTCGCCTCTGAAACATCACTTTTTAAACTGATTTTTTGAATATAATTTACAAAATTAAACAATCCCTTATAAGAATTTTTTTCATAATTTTTAGCCTTTTCAAAAAGTAACATCAGATTTGTTTTTCTCTGCTCTCCCATATCCAAAAGTCCGACATAATTATAATATCCTGTATATTTATATAAAAACCAAATTAATTCATCTGCTGAAACTAAAGATTTTTTTTGTATAAATAATTTTAAATCGGAAATAAATTTTGCAATTTTTTCCTTTAAACTTATTCTAATTTCTATGTCTTCATCTTCTAAAATTTTTATTAAAAGCTCATAAATTTTTAATTTTCTATCTACAAGTCTTATTTCGCTTAATTCTGTTGACGTAAAATTATAAATTGGAGAATACATTACAGAAATTAAAGGAATATCTTGCATAGGATTATCTATAATCTTAAGTAAGTTAATTATAGTATCAACTTCAAAAGTATCAAAATATCCACCCGTACTCTCTGCATAAATCGGAATATTATATTCTAAAAATACTTCTTCTAAAATTTTTGTATTACTGCTTGGAGAACGCATCAAAATAACAATATCTTTGTACTCAACTTTCCTATAATCATCCAAATTTTTATCATAAACCTTAAAAGGATTTTCTTTATTGTTCATCATATTGTAAATTGTATTTGCAATTTTTATACATTCAAGTTTAAAAGACTTCATCTCCTCAAAATCTTCTGAATACTCATCAGTTAAAATTATCTCGTCTTCATACTCTTCATCAGATTTTTCATCAACTAAAAGAATTTCAACTGCACCGCCGACATTTTCATCACTTTCTTTAAAACTTGCCATAGGATTTAATCTTTCGTCAACAGTATAGTCAAGTTCTCCTGTTTCTTTTTTCATTATTTTTGAAAAAACCAGATTTGTTCCCTCAAGAATTTCCTTTCTACTTCTAAAATTCGCATAAAGCATTATCTTTCGATTAAAACTTTCAATATCTTCCTCTATTCTATTATAATTTTCATATTTTTCCATAAAAATACTCGGATCTGCCTGTCTAAATCTATAAATACTCTGTTTAACATCTCCCACCATAAATCTGTTATTTTCTTTTGCTACTGCTGATAAAAGAATTTCTTGAACTAGGTTACTATCTTGATATTCATCAATAAAGACTTCGGAATATTTTTCTTGATATTCTAAAGCCGTTTTAGACGGTTTAATATTTCCGTCTTCATCAATATCTACAAGTATCTCTAATGCCAAATGTTCAATATCTGCAAAATCTACATAGTTAAATTTTTGTTTTCTCTCCCAAAATTTTTCCTTAAATTTGATTACAACATCGGAAATTGAACGAACATAAGGATAAATTAAATCACTTTCTCTCTTTATATTTTCTATATCTAAATTTAAAGTTTTAAGAGACTCTGAAATTTCCGACTTTATACTATCCAATTCTTTTTTTACTTTATTGTATATTTCTTTTACTTCTTCATCACATTTTGAAATTCTAAAACTTCCAAAGCTTGAATTTAAGAATTCATTAGTTGATATTTTAAGCTCATCAAACTTCGTATTGTCTTTTAAAAATTTCTTTAAATTTTCCTTTACGACAGATAGAGCATCTAACAAAATATTATAAATATCTATATATTTTTCAAGTTCAGGATAATTTTCTATTTTTTTCAAATTATTTTTAATACTAAGTTCAAAAAATTCTAAATCCATATCTACATCTTTTGCAATATCCAAGATGTAATTTTCTAAATAAAAATCATCATCCTTTGTATTTGTATTAAAAAATTCTGCCTTTTCATTTAACCAAATTTTTGGAAAAGGATGAGAGTTCACAAAATTATTTACATTCAATAAAAGTTGTAAAAGTCCTTCATCCGTATTTTTCTTGGCATACCAGTCAACTAGTCTCAAAAAGTTCTCATCATTATTTTCATACAGCTCTTCAAATAATTCTTGCATAACTTCTTTGGCTAAAACTTCATTTTCGCTAGGATCTATAACTTTTATATTGCTATCCAAATTTACCAAATGAGCATAAGATATCAAAACATCCTTACAAAAAGAGTCAATAGTTGTGATGTCAGCACCGCTAAGGAGCAGTAATTGTTTTTGAAGATGTTCATTTTCCGGATTTTCTTCAAGTTTTTTTTCAATAGCCTTACTTACTCTTTCTCTCATTTCAGATGCAGCTAATTTTGTAAAAGTTACAACAAGTAATTTGTTGATATCAATCGGATTTTCTTCATCTAAAACGAGCTCTATAATTCTTTCGATAAGTACGGCTGTTTTCCCGGAACCTGCTGCTGCAGATACAAGTAAATTCGTATTTCTACTATCTATTACCTGTCTTTGCTCTTTAGTCCACTTTACTTCACTCACTATTTCTCACCTCTTTTCTCTTTATTTTCAGAATTCATCAACTCAAAAACTTCATTAGGTCTATCTTTAGTCAATAAATTCTTGACATTATTATATTTATTATGCTTAATATCAAATCTACAAATGGATTTATATTTACAATAATCACAAGGCTTTTTATTCTTATATCTGAAAGGCCTTATATCAATATTTCCTGAATAAATTTCTTCACAAATATCCTTAGTCTTATTTAAAACAAATTCATTTACAATATCAAATTCATCAGTAGTTAAGCCCAATGTACTTGCTCCGATTTCTTGACCTTTTGACTTTAATTTAATAGGCAGTATTTCAGAAGTTAAATTATCCGCATCCAATGTCCTATCCAAATTCTTCAAAAGTTCCATATCCTTTATAACAAATCCTGTAAGTTTATTTTTCTTAAGTTTTTCACTATGATAACTTTCGTCGTTCATATCAAGCATTTTGGAATAAGTTTCAAATCCGACAAAATTTGTTGTAAAATCACTATAAAATAGTCCTGCAGGTTTATATCTTTCTTTATTGGAAGATAAAATTGCATTCATATAGACAAAAAGTTGTAGTTGTAGTCCTGCATAGACTTGATTTAAGTCAATATCTCTTTTTGAAGATTTATAATCAATAATTCTTAAAAAGTCAAAATTTTCTCCTTTAAAAACATCAATTCTGTCAATCTTACCAACTAATTTAATTTCTTTCCCATTCTTTAAAGTATAGGTGATAGGTTTTATTGACTTATCTCCAAATTCTGTTTCAAAACCTGTTGGAACAAAGTTTCCACGTCTTACTTGTTCAGCCATAATTTCTATGCTTTCAACAATATTTTTTTGTGTAATACTTGAAAAATACTTATATTTTGGAGAGCTTTCAAGAATAAAATTAGACTTTTCAGACATTTTTTTCGTTAATTTTTCTACTTCCATTTGGATAAATTCTCTATCAATTGTATTCCAATCAATATTATTTTCAAAAACTCCCTTAAAAAAGTCGTCAAAAATCTTATGACAATAAGTTCCGTAATCCGCAGGGGAAAAGTCATAAACTTCTCTTTCCTTCGCTCTAAGTCCATAATTTATAAAATATGAAAAAGGACAACGCATAAAGTTTTCAAGTTTTGAAATACTTACATTTCCACTTTCATAAAGAAATGAAGTATAATCTTTTATATTTTCAGTTTCTTTTTTATAATTTAATTTATCCTTTAAAATTTCAATTTTATATTTATAATCTTCATCCTCAATTAAGAAATCAATTATTTCTCTAAAATTGAATTTATCATTTTCGCTCAATTTATTTGAATTTAAAGCCTCAATATTGGAAACTAAAATTTGATACAATCTCTCTTTAGAAAAAGTTTCAAAAATATCCATAATAGAAAAATCTTTTAAATAATCTATACTTACAACTTTCAAATTTTCAAAAATGAATTTAATTTTTTTCACAAATCTTGAAACTAAAAGGCTCTTTCCCTCTAAATCGGAAATTGGAAAAGTTATATACAATTTTTCTTTTGCAATGCTGAAAGTCTTATAACTTAAAAATTGTTCATCAGTAGTTTTTAGTAAATTGTTATTAGAAAAATTAAAGCCCAAAGTTTTTAAACTTTCTTTTTCATTTTCGCTGATTAAATCATTATCTACTATATTTTTCGGAAAATTTCCGTCATTAACGCCCAATACAAAAGCTATTTTTGTAGAAGGCTTTTTCATCCTGTCAACAGTTGTAACAAAAACCTCGTCCTTTGAAGGAGGAATAATTCCAAGTTCAATATTTTCAAGCTCTGTCTTAATTAAATTTATAAATTTTGAATAAGCAATTTTATCATCACCCATAAATTCAACCAACTCATCTAAAACTGAAATAAAACTTCCCCAAACTTGTGAATATTCCTTAGCCTTATATAAATTTCCTTCATTTTGAAAATTTTTAACAAATTCATTTATTCTCTCAAAAAGTTCAATCTCTAAAGTAAATTCATATAAATATTTACAGATTTCCTTTACAGTATTTCTTCCTTTTAACTTTTCGTGTAAATTTTTTATCGGTGTTACAACCAAATTTTTTATTTCATTTATCTTTGCAAGTTTTTCATCATCGCTATCTTCTTCAAAACTATGGAGAATCGGCTTATCCCAAGTTTCATCAAACCATTGACTTCCTTTTATTCCATTTGCTATAACATAATTCTCTAAAAGAAAAATATCTTCATCTGAAATTCCTGTAAGACCACTCTTTAAATATCTAAAAATTGAATCGTATGAATAATTTTTATCTTTCATATCTAAAATGGATAAAATCAAAATCATAATAGGATTTTCCATAACAGAAATTTTTTTATCCAAGAAATAATCTATCCTGTAATCTTCAAAAACTCTTTTTATTATATATGAATAATCATCTAAATTTCTCATACATAAAGTTATATCATTATATCTAAAATTTCCAGTTCTTATTAACTTCAAAATTTCCTCTGCAATAAAAGAAACTTCTTCATATATATTTTTAAATTGTAAAATTCTAATATTTTCTGAAATCTCAGAATAAGTTTTTGGAGAAAAACCTCCAATATTTTTTTCTAAAAATGCCAAATCTTTTGCATCATAATATTTTTCATTAGAAATAAAAATATTATCAATCAAAGGAATATTATTTTTTTCACAAATAGACTTAATATTCAAAAATGTTGAATTACTCCTTTGAAACATATTCATTTTTGAATTCAAATTTCTAAAATCAGTTAAAAGAGAAAAATAAATATTTTTTGAAAAAGTAATAAGTTTTTCAATAACTAAATATTGCGCAGGAGTAAAATCCATATATTCGTCAACAAAAATTGTTGCACCTTTTATGCTTTCAAAATCGTCAAGCTTTCTTGCAAAAATATTTAATGTATCTTCTGTATCTAAATATTTTTTTTCAATTAAACTCTCATAAGAATTATAAATTTTATGTAAATCACTCATCTTTACTTTTAATGACTCATTCTCTATATTTTCTGACATAGCAAAAACATCTAAGACAGAAAAATCATTTTGCTTAAACTCTATTATCATATCCATAACATTATTTACAAAACCCATTTTCAAATCATTAGACTTAAAAGTAACTAAATCTTTTGAAACCTTATTTATTGCCTTAAAAGTTAAAAGACTTCTTGCGCTTGTTGTAAGTTTTCTCTCTTTAAGACCTCCAACACTTGTGAAAATTATTTTACTTAAAGTAGAAAAACTAACAACTCTAATCCTAAAATTAGGGTCGATATTCTTCTCATCTTCAAACATTTCACTAAGTCTTTTTTCCATTTCGTATGTAAATTTTTCCGGAACTAAAATAAAAATAGGCTTTCTATCATCACGCCTTGCCTCTTCAAAACAAAGCTCCAAAAGTTTTTTTGTCCTATCAGCTCCAAATCTTCCCGTTATAAAACCAACTGCCACAATAATTACCTCTTTCAATCTGATATGAATATTTTATCATATTTTTACACAACAAAAAAGAGTTACCTTTTAAGTAACTCTTTGTAAATTTTACTCTTTTTTATAAATACAAAAAATTTTTGATTTTGTTCCACTAGCATTTTCAATTTGCATATCATATCTTGTATATAACACTCCATTTGTATCTTTAACTTTTTTGTGAGAAACAACTACCAATTTTTTATCTTTTACATCTTTATTAGCATTATCAACATATTCTTTAATAGTCTTTTCTTTTTCTAATATTACAGATTCTGTTTTTGAAATTTCTTCATCCACTTCAACTTTAAAATGATTATAAGAAAGTATTGAAACTAAAAACAAAAATAATAATATTAATAACAACTTAAAGGGTTTATTTTTCATAGTTTGTCTCCTTTAATTTTTTTAATTGAATATAATAAATTTTTTATCTTTACAAAATTATTTTCCTATATATTTTTCTTCATATAGAAAAATTATAGATTTTTTCCCATCAAAAGTACGCTCTATTTCATAACGATTATAAAATTTATAGTCTTGATGAATAAATTCAGTTTTAATTACTTTCAATTTTTCTCCGGTTTTATCTTCTCTATACTTTAAATATCTATCTATTCCCAATTTTGAAAGAGCATCATCAACTTTTATATCAAATTTTTTATTCTCAACTTTTGTAACTTTAAATTTATTATCTTTAACGACTATTTCGTAACCATCTAATAATTTTGCACCTTTATATTTTTCATATAAATGGTAAATTATTTTTCCGTCAATATCCTCTTTATCTTCTATATATGAATTGACATCAAAACTTCTATAATTTTCCCTTATTTGTTTATAAACATCAGAAATATTTGTAAAATCACCCTCAAGACCATAAAAATCTTTTTTCCCATATTTTTCAAACAACTTATTTAATGACTCTTCTTTTAAAAATCTTCCTCCAACAGAAAAATCTCTTAACATAAATTTAAAATAATAATCATAGCATTCATAAGCATTTACATAATAACTATCTGTAAAAATTTCTACTCTAGGTAAGCATTTATAAGATAGTATATTAACTTTTGAACTTTTATTAGAAAAATCAGTTATCAGGTTAATAATTTCTTTTTTTTCTTCAAGAGTATCTATTTTATATCCTATTTCATCGACTATAAATTCCAATTTTTTGCCATATAAAAATTCTTGTTTAAACATATACACATTAAACATAAAATATAGACTTAATATCAACTTAAAAATTAAATATATTAATATTATCTTAATTATTTTTTTAAAAGTCTTACGATATATTCTATTTTCCAAACTAAAATCTAAACTAAAATTATTCTTTTTCATAAATATCAAGCACCATCTTTGAATTATTTATTGAATGTTCTACAGAATGCAAAGTATAAAATTTTCCATCTTGATAAATACATTCCGAGTTTATAATTTTATATTCTCCTAGAGATTTACTACGAAGTTTATTTTCTATATTTGTCTTCGAATCTTTTTCTACCGTATTATTTTCATTTATATCAAATTTTTCGTCATTTTTAAAAACACTTATTCTTCCATCAACTACACTTACAGTATAGCCAATTAAAGTTTTTGCTCCTCTTTCATAAGCTTCGCTTGCTATATTATAAAAACCATTTGCTGTATTACAACCAGCAAATACTATTAACCTTACATTTTTCATATCTTCTTCTGATAATCTTACAAAATCAAATCCTTTTACAGATTTAGAATTTTTTCTTCGTATTCCAGTTTTACACTTTGCTCCTAATAATTCATTAGAATAAAATATCATTCCTTCACTAGAACCATGACCAGAATACATTTGGATTGCACTTGAAAGTCTAGGCATATTATTTGAAGCTTTTGAACTTAAAACTTCATATGTCGGAAGTGTATGACAATCTGCATCATAACCCATTTGTTTGTAAAAATTATATGCTTCTACTGCATCTCTCGTTGTATCAATCGGAAAAAAATTTGATAATGAAAAGTCTGCATAATTAATACCAACACTCCAAGCTTTATCATTTTGTGATAATTCTCCATCTCCATCAAAAAAATATTCAATTTTATTAATAACTGTAACACCTACGGCCATTTCTCCTGTACCAAACAAATAGTATGTTTTATCACCTAAATATAGCCATCCTGTTTCCATAACTCCAGAGCTATCAAGATAATACCATTTACCTTCCAATTCAAGCCATCCTGTTTCCATCCAACCAGAAGAATTAAAATGATGCCATTTACCTCCTATTATTTCCCATCCTACTGCATAACCTCCAGAAGAATATGCAAACCACCATCTACCATCATTACTTTTTTTCCAAGTTCCACTTGCATCAGCAGAAACGATTTCTTTTCTTAAAACAAATTTATTATCTATCCTACTATTAGATAAAATTATTGCAAATACTAATGCACAACCAACAAACAATTTTCTCAATTTCATTTTAATCCTCCCATTGTAAAAATATTATATATATCATAAATATATATATATATATATTATATATCATAAAAAAATCAAAGTCAAATTACAGACTTTGATTTTCACTAAATATTTATACTCTTAATCCAATTCAAATTTCCCATGTATAACTCATAATATCTTCCTTGTTTTTCAATCAATTCATCGTGAGTTCCCATTTCTAAAATTTTTTTAATTTTTAGAAGCTTCTCTTTTGTATTCGTATTAAGTACCATCCTCTTTTACTGTTATAACATAATTAATAATATAAATCAAGTTTTAATTCTCTACCATAACAAAAAACACCTACCTTTTATAGACGGTAGGTGTTTTTAAATTATCTTTTTTTCTTTTTAGAAACTATAGATCCAAGTAAACTTAAAGCTGTTAAAGATATTCCTATTGTAGAAATAGATGTTTTTGGTAATTTTTCTTTTTTACCTTTTTTAACATTTATATTTTCGATTTTCTCTTTTACTTTTTCTAAAACTTTTTCTATTTCTTCTTTTGAGTTTCCTTTTTCTATTTTTTCTTCTAATTCTTTTTGCTTTTGTAAAATTTTCGATATTAGCTTTTCTTTTTCTTCTTTACTTAAAGTAGAATTTTTAATTTCTTTTATCTTTTCTTTTACTTTTTTATCTAGTTCTTCTTTTGCTTTTTGTTTTTCAGCATCTAGATTTACTTTTGGCTTTTTGTTTTCTTCATTTTTCGCTTTCGCTTCTTCTACTACTTTATTAATGTCATCTTTATTTGTAGCATTATCGATTCTAGTTTTAAAGCCGTCTTTTTCTTCTTTACTTAAGTTGTCTAACTTATCTACTTCTTCTTTTGCCTTTTGTTTTTCAGCATCTAGATTTACTTTTGGCTTTTTGTTTTCTTCATTTTTCGCTTTCGCTTCTTCTAGTACTTTATTAATGTCATCTTTATTTGTAGCATTATCGATTCTAGTTTTAAAGCTGTCTTTTTCTTCTTTACTTAAGTTGTCTAACTTATCTATTTCTTCTTTTGCTTTTGTTTTTTCGAAATTTAGATTTTCTTTATCTTTTTCTTTTGCTTTTGTTAAAACTTCATCTACTTTTTCTTTACTATCTAATGGTGTTAAGCTATTTATAAGCTTATCTTTTTCTTCTTTAGATAAGTTTTTAAGTTCTTCTATTTGTTTCTTTACACTTTCTTTATATTTTTCTAAGTTTCCTTCGTTTAAAGCTTGTGCTTTTTCTAAGATTATATCTAAATCTTTTAATGTAGTTGCATTTTTTACTTCTTCTTTTAATGATGTTTTTTCTTCTTCTTTTAATGATGTAAATTCTTTATCTATTTTATCATTTACAGATTGTTTTTTCGCTTCTAACTTTTCAGAATCTTTCTTTTTTGCATCTTCTATTACAGTATCTATATTTGAATTTTTTGTAGATGAGTCTATTTGTACGTTATATTCTTTCTTTTCATCTTCACTTAAATTTTTAAGATTTTCTATTTCTTCTTTCGCTTTTGTTTTTTTCTTATCTTTTTCTTCTATTTTTATTTCATCTAGAGCTTTTAGTCCGTTTTCTTTTTCTGAAGTTACTTCAGCTTTTGTACCTTTTTTAGATATAGAATTTTTAATTTCTTCTTTTTTTGTTTCTACCTTTTTCTTTAGCTCATCTTTTTCTTCATCTGTTAAGCTTTTATCCGTGTTAATAGCATCTGTTTTTTCTTTTGCTTTTTGTTCTATTTCAGATTTTGCTTTTGTTTTTTCTTTATTTTTTTCGATAATTTCAGGCTTATAGACTGCTGCACTAAAGCCATCTGCTACTTTTATTATTTCATCTTCGTTCCATTCATCTTTTATCTTTTGTAATATTTTATCACGCATATTTTTTGAATATTTTTCTAAATCTTTTTTTAACTTGTCTTTTTCTTCTTGAACTAAAGAATTATCATTTTCTATATTGTTTATTATATCATCATATACTTTATTTACTTGATCAATTTTTTCTTTTCTTATAAGTTCTCTTGCATCTATCCTTACAGTCCAATATTTACCAACTTTAAACTGAGTAGTTTTTAATGTTTTTAAAGAATATGTTCCATCTTCATTTTTCTTTAAATTATCATTTGTAATTTGTTCAACTGTTCCATTTTCATCTTTTAATGTTAAATCAACTTTATCATTAACGTTTTTTAATTCATGATATATCCATTGATCTTTAAAGTCATCTACTATTTGATTTTCTTGATAATTTTTTAATTTTTTAAATTTTTCTAGTTCATCTTTTATAACAGAAAAATCTTTAATTTTATTATCATTTATATTTAATTCTTCAAATGTCTTTCCCTTTAGTGCTGTTACATCTGATATATTTGCATGTGGTGCATCAAAATAATTTAATTTTGTTAAATTTGTTAATGGAGTTAAATCAATATTTTCTGGTCCATATTGATTTAATCTAATAAATCTAAGTTGTTTAAGATTTTTTAAATTTTCTAATGGTTTTAAGTTATTAACTTTAGTAAGAGAAAAACTTAAATCTTCTAATTTTGTTAAATCCTTTATCGGATCTAAACTTTCTAAATTATTATTATCATTTAAATTTAAATGTTCTAATTTTGTTAAGTTTTTTATAGAAGATAAATCAGTTATTTGATTATCCGATAAACCAAGCCAAGTTAATCCTGTAAGAGTAGATAAATCTTTAATATTTTCATCTGTTAATTGTTCTTCTTTCTCGTTATGTGGTTCACTTAAACCTTGACCTGTAATTATTAACGTTTCTAAATTAGTTAAATTTTTTAAAGAACTTACATTTTTAAAATTAGTATTTCTCATTGTAATTTCTTTTAGTTTAGTTAAATTTGATAAAGAATTAGGATAAGTTTTTAATTTTAAATTTTCAAAGCTAATTTTTTCAAGATTAGTTAAGCTAGAAATTGCCGATATATCAGCATCTTTATTTAAATTTTCAAAATAAATTTCTTTAACGTTCGTTAAAGCTTTAATTTTAGAAAAGTCTGTTACATTTAAATTTTTAAAATAAAGTTTTTTTAAATTTTTGCAATTTTCTACCCCTTCTAAACTTTTAATATTTTCATCATTTAACTCTAAACTAAAATCTAATATTTCTAAATCTTCTTTATAAATTTTAGTTATACTACTTACATTTTGATGTTTTTTATCTGCTATCGCTTTTTTTAAAGCATTTTCTAACGCCTTATCTTTAATAGTTACTTCTGTTTGAGTTTGTGCTTTTATAACAGTTTGTAAATTTGTAACACTAGTTAAAGGAGAAACCATAACTGCTAAAAGTAAAGTACTTACAACTCTTTTTTTACTTAATTTTTTCATTTTAACCCCTCTCTTTTTATATAATTTTTTTAATCTTTCATTTTTCTTATAAAAAAAACTTTTTTTCATTCTTTTACAATTATATTATATATATATATATTGTCAATAGTTTTTTACATTTTTTATCTATGACTTATTAACGTATATTGTAACCCATATTGTAAAATTAAGTTAGCCAGTAAGAATAGAAAAAAACATCTCAAAGAGGTATAATAGTAATTGACAAAAAACTAAGAAAGGAACCTCAATGAGATGCACAATAATTGTAACATAAAACATAAGCATTTAACAATAGATTTAAGAAAATTAATAGAAAAATGGAAAAAAGAAAGAAAAAGTAATAGAGAAATAGTAAGACTTTTAGGAAAAAGTCCTCAAATAATAAATAATGAAATAAAAAGAGGATTAGTAATTCAAAGAACATGTTATGGAAAATTTAAAAAAGTGTATAAAGCAGAGTTTGCAAGATTATATGAAGTATTTTACTATGAAAAAATATATTATGCACATCCATATAGCAGTTATGAAAGAGGAAGCAACGAAAACCACAACAGACTCATAAGAAGATTTTTACCAAAAGGAACAAAAAATACTACTCAGAAAAGAGTAGCATTTATTAAAAATTGGATAAATAATTATCCTAAAAAACTATTTAACTATAGAACACCTTTTGAAGTTTTTTCAATTGGCTAACTTATTCTTGCAATTTGTAATTTTCAATTCTAATTATTCTATCTGCAAGTCTGTTCACTTGTTTTTCGTTATGAGTTGAAATTATTATAGTGTATTTTTTTGAAAGTTCTTTTATTAGAGATTCAATTATTATAGAATTTTTCTCATCTAAAGAAGAACAAGGTTCATCAAAAATCAAAACTTCTGGGCAAGTTGTAAGCATCCTTGCAATACAAAGTCTTTGTCTTTGTCCTCCTGATAATTTTGAAGGAGAAATATTTAAATTATCCTTTACTTCATCATACAAATTTACACTTTCAAGTAGATTTTTAACTCTTTCTTTTTTGTTCT
Organism: Parvimonas parva; assembly: GCF_016552165.1. Taxonomy (GTDB): domain Bacteria; phylum Bacillota; class Clostridia; order Tissierellales; family Peptoniphilaceae; genus Parvimonas; species Parvimonas parva. The sequence continues at coordinate 26,977 of NZ_JACVDA010000012.1, forward strand.
TAATCTTTCCCTCATAGAACTCCATTGCATAGGTAAGATTTTTTTCTATTGAAAAGTCAAAAGGCTTTGAATCTTGAAAAAGAGTTGACATCTTCCGTTTCAAATCTATCGGCTTTATATCTCTTATATTTTTTCCTTTTAAAAATACATCACCCGTATAATTTCCACCATTTTCAACTAAAAATCCATTTAAACAGGAAAGCAAAGTAGATTTACCTGAGCCTGAACTTCCCATAATGCAAATTATTTCATTTTCTTTAATATCCAAATTAACATTTTTCAAAATTTCTTTTTCCTTATAAAAAATGCTAAGATTTCTTATTTCTAATATATTCAACTACTTTACCTCCAATATTTCTCATTATAATTTCAGACAACAAATTCAAAATAATCAAAATCCCAATCAAAACCAAAGCTGTTGCATAAGCCTTTTGAGTTCCAAAGGATTGACTAAGCAACATATGCAAATGGAATGGTAAAGCCATAACCGGACTTAAAAGTCCATTCGGTTTTGCCATAAAAACAACACCGGTCAAAAGCAATGGAGCAGTAGCTCCGATTGCATAACTACCTGCCAAAATTGAAATTGAAACTATTTTGTTTGAAATAGTTGGTAAAATTAATTTTCTACACATATACAACTTATCAATTCCAAGAGCATAACTATCTCTTATACATTGCCTATCAAACTCCGCAAGTAGCTTTTCCACATTTAACTCAACGAATGGAAAAACCATAAGAGAAAGAGCAATACTTGCAGTAAATAAGCTCTTTGGAATGTTTAAAGTTACAATAAAAAAACCATAAACAAAAAGTCCGATAATTATAGACGGAATTGATGAAACACATTGAACAACAAAACTTAAAACAGTTTTTAAAAATCTTGATTTACAAAAAATTTTATTATAAATCGCAAAGCAAACTCCCAAAACCGTTGAAAAAATCATTGATAACAACATAAGCAAAAACGAACCTATTATCGCATTTTTTATTCCACCGTCAACACCTATAGGTAATCCCTTAGGATTTTCCATTAAGAATTTTAAACTTATCTCTGAAAAGCCATTGAAAAATATAAAAGAAAAAATTGAAAAAATTGCAATCATAACCACGAAAATTGAAAAATATGCAAAAATTTTAATTAAATTATCCTTAAATCTTATCATAATTATCTCTCTTTCTGTTAATCAAAAACAACAAAATATTTATGATTAAAACCAAAATCAAAAGCACAAAACCACTTGCAAAAAGCGCATAATAATGCTCACTATAAACCTCACTCATTCCTATCTCAAGAGCAATAAGTGAAGGAATTGTTTGAGCCTTTGACAATAGCTTTGGAAAAATTGGAGCATTTCCAATCACCATCATAACTGCCATAGTTTCTCCAATAGCCCTTGAAAATGAAATCATAAAACCGGTTAAAATTGAAAAATTTAACTTTTTCAAAACAATTTTTCTTATAAAAAATTCCTTGCTAATTCCCAAAGCGTCAGAATCTCTTTTATATTTATTTTTTATAAGTTCAATAGTTTCAATTAAATTTGAAACAAAATAAGGTAAAATCATAATTGATAAAATAATACTACCGGCAAGCACACTTTCTCCTGCCGAAACTTTAAATATTTTTTCTATATTTTTTACGATTATAAACATTCCGAAAAAACCATAAATAATTGACGGAATACCTGCCAAAATATTTATAAGCCACATTAAAATTGTCTTAGATTTCTTACAATAAAAACATATAAAAAGTGAAGTTCCAAAAGCAATTGGAAGTGAAATCACACAAGCAAGTATGGATATAAAAATACTCGCAAGTAAAATATTAAAAATTCCAAAACTTCCAGAAAACTCACTTGCATCCCAAGTTTTATTAAAAATGAATTTTATAAAATCATTCTTTATAAAAAAAGGATAGGACTGATTATACAAAAATACTATCAAAGTTAATAAAAGCAAAATAGTAAATAATGTAAAAAAATATATCGTATGTTTAAAAATTTTATTTTTCATAACAACTCCAAAAAATAGGAATACCAAAAAGTATTCCTAAAAATTTGTAATCTTAAATAGCAAGAAAGGAAAAAACTCCATATCTTTAGCCACTAACCTATTATTTACTTGGAATGAATCCCATATTTTTTATAGTTTTCTTTCCTTCTTCTGATTGAAGTAAATCAACAAATACTTTTTCTGTTGCAGTAAGTTTTCCACTCTTCATAATGATTAAAGGTCTTGAAATATAGTAACTCTTATTCAAAATATTTTCTTCAGTAGGCTCAACATTATCAACCTTTAATGGAATTAATTTTCCTTTATTTTGATTAGTTATACCAAATGATGCATAACCGATAGCATTTTTATTTTCAATGATTTTTGAAACTAATGCACCCATTGAAGGAGCTTGAATTGCATCTTGTTTAACCTTTGTTTCTTTCATTATTTTCTTTTGGAAAACTTCATGAGCTCCACCACTTAAATCACGAGTAACAACTACAATCTCTTCATCAGGCAATGATGGGTCAACTTGTTTCCAAGTTTTATATTCTCCTGAGAAAATCTTTATAATTTCTTCTTTAGTTAAATTTCCATTCTTAGCTTTTATAATATTATTTTCAGGGTGAACACAAAGACAAAGAGCGTCAATTCCTAAAGTAAATGATTCTAAATCTTTAACTTTTTCTTTTTCACTATCTTTTATATCACGAGCAAGCATACCAAAATTTGCTACCTTATCAAGAACAGCCTTAACACCTGCACCTGAACCACCGGCAGATACGAAAATAGTTATATTTTCCTTTGGCAATGAAGAATCAACCTTATCCCAAGTAGTATGTTTTTCAATAAAATCAGTAGAAATCTTGTTGATTACCGGAGCTAAAGTTGAAGAACCACTAAAACTGATTTGTGCATTTACAGTATCAGACTTCTTTTCTGCCGTTTTAGTTTCTTCTTTCTTTTCAGTATTTTGTTTTTGACCAGCACAAGCTGTAAGTAAAACGCAAACAGCTAAAAGCGCAGTTAATTTTTTAAAATATTTTTTCATAATATCCTCCTAAAAAATAAATATATACTTATATTCTACATCAAAGTTAGTATAATGTAAAATAAATTTTACTAATAGATAAAAACTATTCATAAGAATTTATTATAAATAATTTTTTACAAAAAAAGCACTGATTTCTCAGTGCCTTGATTTTATATTAAGTAAATTATTTTACTAACTCTAAAATTGCCATTTCAGCTGCGTCCCCTTGTCTAGGTCCTAGCTTTAATATTCTTGTATATCCACCGTTTCTTTCTTTGTAAAGTGGAGCAATTTCTTCAAATAGCTTATGAACTGTTTCAGTCTTGTAAATATAAGCTAAAGCTTGTCTTCTTGCGTGAAGATCGCCTTTTTTACCAAGAGTTATCATTTTTTCAGCTACTCTTCTAGTTTCTTTTGCTCTTGTTAACGTAGTTTCAATCTTACCATTTTCAATAAGAGATTGAACTTGATTTCTAAGCATTGCATCTCTATGGTCAGCTCTACGTCCAAGTTTTCTTAAATTAGCCAAAGTACTACCTCCTCTTTTTATTCTTCATCTAAAAATTTTAAACCTAATTCGTGCATTTTATCTATTACTTCTTCTACAGATTTTTTACCAAAGTTTTTAATCTTCTTTAGTTGTTCTATATCTTGTGAAATAATATCTTTAACTGTATCAAGGTTTGCTCTTTTCAAACAGTTAAAACTTCTAAGGGATAAATCTAATTCTTCAACACTCTTAGATAAAACACTATTAGCATCTAAATTTTTACCATCTTTTATACTTGAATTATCAAGATTAATGTCTGGTAATGCTCTAAATAGACTTAAATAATCTATAAAGATTCCAGCACCTGTTGAAAGAGCTTCTTGTGGAGTTATAGTTCCATCTGTCCAAACTTCAATTTCAAGTTTGTCAAAATCTATACTTTGTCCAACTCTAGTATTTCCTACTGTAAAGTTTACTTTCTTTACAGGAGAAAATGAAGAATCAACTGCTATTGAATTAATATCGCAATATTCTTTATTCAAATCGCTAACTCTATATCCTTTACCATTTAAAACTAAAAGATCCATTCTGATTTCTCCCTCTTCGTTAAGAGTTGTTATATAGTGGTCTTTATTAGCTATTTCAACATTTTGATTTTCAGAAATATCTCCAGCTGTTACTACTTTTGGTCCTTTTACATTTAATTCTAATACTACAGGTTCTTCATTAAATTTCCTTAATGCAATTCCCTTAATATTTATTAAAATTTCAGGAACGTCAGCGATTGAGCCTTTAATTGTTGTAAACTCATGTCCAACACCGTCAATTTTAACAGTTGCTATGGCAGAGCCAGGAAGAGAACCTAAAAGAACTCTTCTCATAGAATTACCTAGCGTAGTACCATATCCTCTATCAAGAGGCATTATAGCAAATTTACCATAGTTTTTTTCAAGATCTATATCTAAAACTTCAATACTTGTATTTAAATCTTCTGTCATAGACTTTATCCTCCTTAGTCTAATTCATATCGAAACTTTTAAATACCTTTAAAAGTCTGCAATTACACTCTTCTTCTCTTTGGTGGTCTGCAACCATTATGTGGGATTGGAGTAACATCTTTAATTAAACTAACTTCAAGTCCAGTAGCTTGTAATGATCTGATAGCAGCTTCTCTACCTGACCCAGGTCCTTTAACGTAAACTTCTACAACTTTTAGTCCATGTTCCATAGCTTTTTTTGCAGCTTCTTCAGCAGCTTGTTGTGCAGCAAATGGAGTAGATTTTCTTGAACCTCTAAAACCTAATTGTCCAGCACTTGCCCAAGAAATTACATTACCGTTCAAATCACTAAGAGTTACCATAGTGTTGTTAAATGAAGAAACGATATGAGCTTGTCCTTTTTCAATGTTTTTACGCTCTCTTCTTTTTATACGAGCTTTTTGTTTCTTAACTGCCAATTAAATCCCCTCCTTATTTACCTTTTTTAGTACCAGAAACTTTCTTTGGACCTTTTCTTGTTCTGGCATTATTTTTAGTATTTTGTCCTCTTACAGGTAATCCTCTTCTATGTCTGATTCCTCTGTAACAGTTTATTTCTCTTAATCTCTTAATATTCATAGCGATTTCTCTACGTAAATCACCTTCAACAAGATATTTATCTATTTCAGCTCTTATTAAAGCAACTTCAGCTTCAGTTAAATCTTTAACTCTTGTATCTGGATTAATTCCAGCATTTCTAAGAATATCATTTGAAGTTTTTTTACCTATACCATAGATATAAGTTAAACCAATTTCTACTCTTTTTTCTCTTGGTAAGTCGACACCTACAATTCTTGCCACTGTTACCTACACCTCCATCTTTCTTAACCTTGTTTTTGTTTGTGCTTTGGATTTTCACAAATCACCATTACTCTACCTTTTCTCTTGATGATTTTACATTTTTCGCACATTTTCTTTACTGATGGTCTTACTTTCATTTAAGTCCCTCCTATGCTACTTGTTTCGCCAAGTTATTCTTCCTTTTGTTAAGTCATAAGGTGAAAGTTCAACTAATACCTTATCTCCCGGAAGAATTCTTATATAATTCATTCTTAATTTTCCTGATATATGAGCTGTTATTTCATGACCATTTGCAAGTTTAACCTTGAATATAGTATTCGGCATAGCATCAATAACAGTTCCTTCAACTTCTATAACATCCTTTTTGGACATTTAAAGAACCTCCTATTTTTCTACATTATCTTGTATATATGATTTTAATAGTTTTCTCACATTAGAATCATTAAATGATAATGGATTCAAACTAAAATCTTTAAGCACGTCATTATAAATTTGCAAATGCTTTGACTTTTTAAGTTTAGGTTTAGAAAGAGGTCTGTTACTACCATTAGCAACCTTTACTAATGATGAACTTATTACCTCAACTACGATCATTACTTCGCCCTTGTCACGGCCCTTAAGTGATTTTACAACCTGACCTACTTTAAAATCAAAATTTAGATCCATAGTACACTCTCCCAAATGTTAGACATTTTAAGAAAGAGACTCCTTAATTTGTGAAAAGACATCCTCAATAGGTAAAGTACCATCAACAGTTAAAATCAAGCCTAAATTCGTATAAAATTCAATTAGAGGAAAAGTTTGATTTTCATAAACTTCTATACGATCCAATACAGTTTTTTCATTATCATCAGCTCTTTGAATAACTTCACCTGAGCATTTATCGCAAACACCTTCTTCTTTAGTTGGGTTTACATCTACATGATAAGGAGTTCCACAGTCTTTACAAACTCTTCTTCCAGAAAGTCTTTTTACTAAGATATTTTTGTCAACTTCAATGTTCACAACTCTATCTAATTTAAGTCCTCTTTCTTCTAAGCCTTTTTGTAAAGCTTCTGCTTGATTAATTGTTCTTGGAAAACCGTCTAGTAAAAATCCATTTTTACAGTCATCTTTTGAAAGTCTGTCCCAAACTAAGTCAATAGTAAGTTCATCTGGTACTAATTGACCGTTATCTAAGTAAGATTTAACTTTTTTTCCAAGTTCTGTTTCATTTTTTATATTATGTCTAAAAATATCTCCTGTTGAAATATGTGTTATTCCATATTCAGAAACGATACTTGACGCTTGAGTTCCCTTCCCAGCTCCTGGGGGTCCTAACAAAATTAGTCTCATATTTTATCTCCTATAAACTATTTATTTAAAAAACCTTTATAGTGTCTCATTAACATCATAGATTCTATTTGTTTCATTGTTTCAATTACAACACCAACTATGATTATAACTGATGTTCCACCAAAGTTTATTCTCATTCCACTTAAACGTGAAAGGACTATTGGTGCTGAAGCAACTAAAGCTAATATAATAGAACCTGAGAAAGTAATTCTATTTGATATTTTTTGTAAATATTCTCCAGTAGGCTTTCCTGGTCTAATTCCTGGAATAAACCCACCATATTGTTGTAAATTTTTTGCATATTCAACAGTGTTGAATTGAATTGATGAATAAAAGAATGCAAATAATATAATCAATATAAAGTTTAATATTGAATATACATATACACCAACTGAACCTTCAACTGTTAAATAAGAGCTAATCCAACTTGGAGTTCCACCAGCAAATAATAATGAAAGAGTTTGTGGCATAGCTAATAAAGATGATGCAAAGATTACAGGCATTACACCACTCATATTAACCTTAACAGGAATGTGAGTAGCTTGTCCACCATACATTTTTCTTCCTACAACTTTTTTAGCATATTGTACTGTTATTTTTCTTTCACCTTCGTTGATAAGCACAACGATTACAACTATTGCAATAGCTGCTAGTACAACACCTATTATTGTCAAAATTCCAACTGTTCCAGTCATAATTCCGTAAGCAAATGTTCCGATTTGTGTTGGTAGGTTTGAAACTATACCAAGGAAGATGATGATTGAAATACCATTACCAATTCCTTTTTCAGTAATTATTTCTCCCAACCAAACTAAGAACATTGAGCCTGCTAGTAAAGATGTAATAATTAATCCTGATTGAATATATCCTTTTGCAACTATCGCTTTAGCAAATAATCCATTTGCTATTGCCATTGCTTCGAATATTCCAAGAATTACTGCACCTATTTTTGTATATTTTGCAACTTTTTTTCTGCCCATTTCTCCATCTCTTGCAATTTCTCCAAGTCTTGGGAATGCAATTGTAAGAAGTTGGACAACTATTGATGCTGTGATATAAGGATAGATACTAAGAGCAAAAACACTCATTTGCTTTAAACTACCCCCAGCAAGTAAGTCTAGTAAATTTACTAAACCACCTGAGTTACCGTTCATAAGTTGGTTAACAACATTCTTATCCATAAATGGAATAGGAATGATGTTACCAAGTCTATAAACAACAATCATCAATAATGTGAAAATCATTTTACTTCTGATTTCTTTTATTCTCCATGCATTAGATAGAGTTTTGAACATATTAGATCACCTCTACCTTTCCTCCAATGCTTTCTATCTTTTCGATAGCGCTTTTAGTAAACTTGCTACAAGAAACTGTTAATTTTTTAGTTAATTCTCCATTTCCTAAAATTTTAACTCCATCTTTTGCTTTAGCTCTTTTAGCTAAATTAACTTCAAATATTAATTCTTCAGTAACTTCTGTACCGTCTTCAAAAATATTTAATTGTTCTACATTTACTTCTGCGTATGCTTTAGCGAAAATGTTAGTAAAACCTCTCTTTGGAAGTCTTCTAAATAGTGGCATTTGTCCACCTTCGAATCCAGGTCTTACTCCACCGCCAGATCTTGAGTTTTGACCGTCACGTCCTTTACCACCGTACTTACCAAGTCCAGAACCGTAACCTCTACCAAGTCTCTTTCTTGCTTTTGAGCCTCCACCTTCAGCAGGTCTTAAATCATGTAACTTCACGCTTTATACCTCCTTAAATTTCTTCAACTTCAAGCATAAAACTAATTTGATTGATCATACCTCTAATTGATGGAGTGTCTTCTTTAACAACTGTTTGACCAACTTTTTTTAAACCTAAAGCTTCAACATTTTTAATATGTTTTTCTATTCTACCAATTTTACTCTTTTTAAGTGTTATTTTGAGCTTTGCCATTTTAAAAGCCCCCCTTAACCTAATATTTCTTCTACGGATTTTCCTCTTAATCTAGCAATATCTTCTGCTCTCTTAAGATTCTTTAATCCTTCCATAGTTGCGTTAACTATATTCCTAGCGTTAGTAGTTCCTAAAGATTTACTTCTTACATCTTTAATTCCAGCAAGTTCGCAAACCGCACGAACAGGACCACCAGCGATAACTCCAGTACCAGCTCCGGCAGGTTTTAATAAAACTCTACCTGCTCCGAAAACTCCAACAACTTCATGAGGAATTGTAGTATTTACAAGAGGTACTCTAATTACGTGTTTCTTAGCATCTTGAACGCCTTTTCTAATAGCTTCAGGAACTTCAAGTGCTTTACCAATACCAACACCAACGTGTCCGTTTCCATCACCAACAACAACAAGAGCGCTAAATCTAAAGTTTCTACCACCTTTTACTACTTTAGTAACACGGTTGATGGCAACTACTCTTTCTTCTAATTCTAATTTTTCTACTTCTTTAATTAAAAGTTCCATTAATTACCCTCCTGATACTAAAATTTAAGTCCAGCTTCTCTGGCTCCATCAGCTAATTCTTTAACTTTTCCATGGTATAAGTAACCACTTCTATCAAAAACTACTTCTGTAATGCCTTTTTCAATTGCTTTTTTACCAATTGCAAGACCAACAGCTTTAGCAGCTTCTTTGTTTGATTTTGATTCTAATGAAGCAAATTCTTTATCTAAAGTTGAAGCTGAAACCAAAGTTACACCTTTAGTATCGTCTATAATTTGAGCATATATATTAGTATTACTTCTATATAAATTTAATCTTGGTTTTTCAGGAGTTCCAGAAACTTTTTTTCTTACTCTAGCATGTCTTGCTTTTCTATTTTCATTTTTGTTAATTTGCTTTAACATTAAATTTCACTCCTTCCTATTTACCAGTCTTACCAACTTTACGTCTGATGTATTCTCCTTCATATCTAACACCTTTTCCTTTATATGGTTCAGGTCTTCTATGAGAACGAATATTCGCTGCAAAGTTTCCAAGTTTTTGTTTATCAATACCATTGATTACTATCTTATTTGGTTCAGGAACTTCAACAGTAATTCCTTCTGGATCTAAAACTTCAATTGGATGAGAATATCCTAAGTTTAAAGTTAATTTATTTCCAGCTTTAGCTGCTCTATATCCAGTTCCTTCTATAATCAAAGTTTTAGTAAATCCCTTTGAAACACCTTCAATCATGTTAGCAAGTAAAGTTCTTGTTAATCCATGAAGTGATTTATGTCTTTTTATTTCAGAAGGACGTTCTACATTTATTGTATCGCCTTCCATTTTAATGTTCATTTCTCTGCTTAATTGTTGAGTTAATACTCCCTTAGGTCCTTTTACTTCAACAAAGTTTTCTTCTCCCAAGATTACCTCAACTCCAGCAGGAACAACAATTGGTTTTAATCCAATTCTTGACATTGGTTTACCTCCTTAGTTTTAATCCTTAAGTCTGTTACCAAACGTAACAAAGAACCTCTCCACCAATACCTTCTTTTCTAGCAACTTTATCAGTTACAACTCCTTTTGATGTTGAGATAATTGCGATTCCAAGTCCTCCTAAAACTTTTGGAATTTCGTGGCTTCTAGCGTAAACTCTTAAACCAGGTTTTGAAATTCTCTTAAGTCCTGAGATAACTTTTTCGTTATTTTTTCCATATTTTAAGTCAACTGTGATGATACCTTGTTTGTCATCTTCAGTTACGTTATATCCTTCAATAAAACCTTCATCTAATAAAATTTGTACAAGATTCTTTTTCATTTTAGATGCAGGTATTTCAACAGATGAATGTCTTGCATTATTTCCGTTTCTAATTCTTGTAAGCATATCTGCTATAGGATCAGTCATCATATAAGCTTCCTCCTTTATCTAAATATTACCAACTAGCCTTTTTAACGCCAGGAATTTCTCCCTTGTAAGCTAATTCACGGAATACAATACGGCTGATTCCATATTTTCCAATATATCCATGAGGACGTCCAGTGATTTTACAACGGTTGTGTAAACGAGTTGGTGATGCATTTCTTGGTAATTTGCTTAAACCAACATAGTCCCCTTTGGCTTTTAATTCTGCACGTTTTGCAGCATATTTTTCAACTAACTTTTGACGTTTTAATTCACGTTGTACCATTGATTTTTTAGCCATTAAATTTCCCTCCTACTACTTTTTAAAAGGCATTCCTAATAGCTCTAAAAGTGCTTTAGACTCTTCGTCAGTCTTAGCAGTAGTAACTATTATAATATCCATTCCTCTTATTTGATCAATCATATCATATACGATTTCTGGGAATATTAATTGTTCTTTTATACCTAATGCATAATTTCCTCTACCATCGAAACTTGAAGCGCTAACACCTCTAAAGTCTCTTACACGTGGAAGAGCTATATTAACTAATCTATCTAGGAAATCATACATTTTTTCTCCTCTAAGAGTTACCTTAGTACCAATTTTCATACCTTCTCTTAATTTGAAGTTAGCAATTGATTTTTTAGCAGTAGTTATTACAGGTTTTTGACCTGAAATAATTTCCAAATCTCTTAAAGCGCTTTCTAAAGCTTTTGGATTATCTTTAGCTGAACCTAAACCGATGTTGATAACAATCTTATCTAGTTTAGGAACCTCCATAATATTTCTATATTTAAAACGTTCCATTAAAGCAGAAACTATTTCTTCTTTATATTTAACTTGCATTCTGGAAGTCACCGAGATTGCCTCCTTTCAACTATTTATCTATTTTTGAACCACTTTTTTTACTGATTCTAACTTTTTTATCTCCTTCAAGAGTGTAACCAATTTTAGAAGGCTTATTTACCTTTGTATCAAAGTACATTACGTTAGAAGCATCAATACTTCCTTCAACTTTGATTAAACCAGCTTCATCTTTAGGGCTTTTAGCTTTTTTGTGTTTAGTTTGAACGTTTACTCCTTCAACTATTACTCTATTTTCTTTAGCTAAAGTTTTAACTACTTTACCAGTCTTACCTTTATCTTTTCCTGCAATTACAATAACAGTATCTCCAGATTTAATTTTCATTCTAACACCTCCTATTATAATACTTCAGGTGCAAGAGATATAATCTTCATAAAGTTACCAGCTCTTAGCTCTCTTGTAACTGAACCGAAAATTCTTGTACCAACTGGGTTTTTATCATCTTTTATAATTACTGCTGCATTATCATCGAATCTAATGTAGCTTCCATCATTTCTTTTTATACTATTTGTTGTTCTAACGATTACCGCCTTTACAACGTCGCTTTTCTTAACAACTCCACCTGGTGCAGCACTTTTAACAGCACATACTACTATATCGCCAACTTTTGCATATTTCTTATTAGTACCACCTAGTACTCTAATAACAAGAAGTTCTTTAGCGCCAGAGTTGTCAGCAACTTTTAAACGACTTTCTGTTTGAATCATACGATACTCCTTTCCAGATGAAAATTATTTTACTCTTTCAAGTATCTCAACAAGTCTCCATCTCTTTTCTCTTGAAAGAGGTCTTGTTTCCATAATTTTAACTCTATCACCAATTAAACATTCATTATTTTCATCATGTGCTTTAAATTTTGTAGTTTTTTTCATTTGTTTTTTATAAAGTGGGTGAGAAACGAAAGTTGCAACTTCTACAACTATTGTCTTATCCATCTTATTAGAAACTACATTTCCTATTATGACTTTTCTACTATTTCTTTCCATATAGTATTAAGCCTCCTTTCCAGCATTAAGCTCACGTTCTCTGATAATAGTTTTAACACGAGCTATATCTTTTCTAATGCCACCAATTCTCATAGGATTTTCTAACTGTCCAGTGGCTAATTGAAAACGTAGATTAAATAATTCTACTTTTAAATCTTTTAATTTTGCTTGTAAATCACTATCGTTCATTTGGCGAATTTCTTTAATTTTCATTAGCTTCACCTTCCTTCATCTCACGAGTTATAAATTTAGTCTTTACAGGTAATTTATGAGCAGCAAGTCTCATAGCTTCTCTAGCTACATCAACAGGAACTCCACTCATTTCGAATAACACTCTACCTGGTTTAACAACTGCTACCCAATATTCAGGAGCCCCTTTACCAGAACCCATTCTTACTTCAGCAGGTTTTTTAGTAACAGGCTTATCAGGGAACACTTTAATCCAAATTTTACCGCCTCTTTTTATATATCTTGTCATCGCACGTCTTGCAGATTCGATTTGGTTTGCAGTCATCCAGCAAGGTTCTAATGCTTGAATTGCATAATCTCCGTAAGAAATTGTATTTCCTCTTAGAGCTTTACCAGTCATTCTGCCTCTATGAACTCTACGATATTTTACTCTCTTAGGCATTAACATAGACTCTTTCCTCCTTCCGGCAACTAAGCTTCTTTCTTAGCGCCAGTTTTATTAAATCTTTTCTTATTGTCTTTCTTGTTTCTTCTGTCTTTTTTAGCTGGTCTTTCTTCAATAACAGCAGCTTTCATTCCTGGAAGAACTTCTCCTTTGTATAACCAAACTTTTACACCTAATTTTCCATAAGTTGTATCAGCTTCAGCGAATCCATATTCAATGTCAGCTCTTAAAGTTTGTAGAGGAATTGTTCCTTCAGAATATCCTTCAGTTCTAGCCATATCAGCTCCACCAAGTCTTCCTGAAACAGCAGTTTTAATACCTTTTGCTCCAGATTTTAATGATCTTTGCATAGCTTGTTTCATAGCACGTCTAAAAGATACACGTCTTTCTAATTGTCCTGCAATGTTTTCAGCAACTAATTGAGCACTTAAGTCAGGTCTTTTAACTTCTTCAACATTAACAATTACTTTTTTACCAGTTAATTTTTCAATCTTAACTCTTAATTCTTCAACGCCAGCTCCTGATTTTCCGATTACCATTCCTGGTTTAGCAGTGAAAATTGTAACCTTTACTCTATTTGCTGATCTTTCTATTTCAACTTTAGGTACTCCTGAAAGAGCTACCTCTTTTTTAACAAGTTTACGAATATTGTGGTCTTCTACTAATAAATTACCGAATTCTTTTTTGTCGGCAAACCATCTTGAGTCCCAATCTTTGATTATTCCAACTCTTAACCCATGAGGATTAACTTTTTGACCCATTTTTTATCCTCCTTACACTATTTTTCTGCTACTGTTACACCAATATGACTTGATCTTTTCAAAATTGGGTAAGCTGAACCTTTAGCCTTTGGTCTCCATCTTTTCATAACTGGAGCATCATTTGCATAAGCTTCTAATACATAAAGGTCTTTTCTATCTAAATTATGATTGTTTTCCGCATTAGCGACAGCTGATTTTAATACCTTTTCTAATAATCTAGCACCCGCTTTTGGAGTGAATCTTAGAATAGATAAAGCTTCATCTACATGCTTTCCTCTTATTTCTCTACAAATAAAGTTTACTTTAAGAGGTGAAATTCTTTGATATTTTGCAATTGCTTTAGCTTGCATGTTATTCCCTCCTTATCTATTATCTTACTTTACTATTTTTTTCGTTCTTTCCAACATGTCCCTTGTAAGTTCTAGTTAAAACGAACTCTCCAAGTTTATGTCCTACCATATCATCAGTAATATAAATTGGTAAGTGCTTTCTTCCATCATGAACAGCTATTGTGTGTCCAACGAATTGTGGAAAAATTGTACTTCTTCTTGACCAAGTTTTTACAACTTTCTTTTCATCTGCACTGTTTAATGCATCTATTTTCTTTAAAAGATGATCATCACAAAATGGTCCTTTTTTAAGAGATCTACCCATTTGTTCTCCTCCTTAATTAGTTTTTAGTTCTTCTTCTTACTATGAACTTATTAGACTTTTTGTTTTTCTTTCTAGTCTTAAGTCCTAAAGCTGGTTTACCCCAAGGAGTTGAAGGTGCTGGACGTCCAACAGGAGTTCTACCTTCCCCACCACCGTGAGGGTGATCTACTGGGTTCATTGCAGATCCTCTAACGTGAGGTCTTTTGCCCATATGTCTTGATCTTCCTGCTTTACCTACTGTTACAAGTTCGTGACTTAAGTTACCAACTTGTCCAACAGTTGCTCTACATTCTAAATGAATTAATCTAAATTCACCTGAAGGTAATCTTAATTGTGCAAATCTTCCTTCTTTACCCATTAATTGAGCTTCAGAACCTGCACTTCTTACTAATTGTCCACCTTTTCCAGGTTTTAATTCAATATTATGAACATTTGTACCTACTGGAATGTCTTTTAATTTTAAAGCATTACCGATTACGATATCTGCATTTTCTCCAGATTCTATCATAGCTCCAACTTTTAATCCTTCTGGAGCTAAGATATATCTTTTTTCTCCGTCTAGATAATGAATTAATGCTATGTTAGCTGTTCTGTTTGGATCGTATTCGATAGATGCAACCTTTCCAGGTACTCCATCTTTATTTCTTTTAAAATCTATTATTCTATATTTTCTCTTAGCACCGCCACCTCTATGTCTAACGGTAACTCTACCTAATGAATTTCTTCCGCCTGATTTTGATAAAGAAACTACTAAAGACTTTTCAGGTTGAGTCTTAGTTATCTCATCAAAAGTTAAAACGCTCATTCCACGTACACCAGCAGAAGTTGGTTTATACTTTCTAATAGCCATTAATATTACCTCCTATATTAAATACTTTCGAAAAATTCAATTTCTTTAGAATCTTCTGTAAGAGTAACAATGGCTTTTTTCCAATCAGATCTTTTGCCAACATTAGCTCCCATTCTTTTTTTCTTACCAGTAATATTCATTGTGTTTACTTGTTTAACTTTTACACCGAAAATTGTTTCTACGGCTTTTTTAATTTCTGATTTGTTAGCCTTAGTATCAACTTTGAAAGTGTATCTTTTTGATTCCATATTTTCCATTGAACGTTCAGTTACAACTGGTTTAATAATAATATCATATGCTGTCATTATGCATACACCTCCTCAATTTTTGATAAGGCATCTTTTACGATTACAAGATTATCAAATCTCATTAAATCATAAACATTCATATAATCTACAACAACAGTTTCAATCTTTGGAAGGTTAGCGAATGATTTAATAATCATATCATTTCCTTCTGGTAAAACTATCATAGTCTTTGTTTCTAAATTTAAGTTTCTTAATATTTCTTTTGCTTTCTTAGTGCTGAATGCATCTACTGTTAAAGCATCTAAAATTCTTAATTCTCCTTCAAGAACTTTTGAAGAAAGAACTGACTTCATAGCAAGTCTTCTTACTTTCTTAGGAACTGAGTATCTGTAGCTTCTTGGCTTTGGTGCGAATACAACCCCGCCACCTTTCCATTGAGGAGCTCTTATACTACCTTGTCTAGCACGACCAGTACCTTTTTGTCTCCAAGGCTTTCTTCCGCCTCCACGTACTTCTGCACGAGTTTTAGCAGATTGAGTGCCTTGTCTTCTATTAGCTAAATGGTTCTTTACTACTTCATAAACAACATGTTCATTAACTTCAACACCAAAAATAGCTTCGTTTAATTCTATATCACCAACAACTTCTCCAAGTTGGTTATAAACATTAACCTTAGGCATTATTTATCCTCCTTAAACTATCTCTTAACCGCTTCTCTAATTGTTACTAAACCACCTTTAGGTCCTGGAATAGCACCTTTTACAAGAATTAGGTTCTTTTCAACGTCAACTTTTACAACAACAAGATTTTGAACAGTACTTTTTTCATTTCCCATTTTTCCACTTGCTTTTCTACCTTTAAGTACTCTACCTGGATAAGTACCAGCACTTCTAGCACCGGCTACTCTGTGAGATTTCGAACCGTGACCTTCTGGTCCTCTTCCGTAGTTCCATCTCTTGATAGCACCTTGAGTACCTTTACCTTTAGAAGTTCCGATAACATCAACCTTATCTCCTTCAGCAAATAAGTCAACTTTAATTTCTTGTCCAGTTTCAAAAGTTTCGCCTTCGTTTAATCTAAATTCTCTTACAAATCTCTTATATCCAACACTTACTTTGTCAAAATGTCCTTTAAGAGGTTTTGTAACCTTCTTTTCTTTTTTGTCCACATATCCACATTGGATTGCATTATAACCATCAGTTTCAACAGTTTTAACTTGTATAACGAACATTGGGCCCGCTTCAACAACTGTTACAGGAACAACTGCTCCATCTTCAGTAAAAATTTGAGTCATTCCAATTTTTTTACCTAAAATACTCTTCATTGAGTACACCTCCTATTACTTACAGCGGATTGATTTACAATCATTCTAAGATTTATAACTTAATTTCGATATCTACCCCACTTGGAAGATTTAATTTCTTTAAACTTTCCAAAGTCTTTTGATTTGGGTTTAGGATATCAATAAGTCTTTTATGTGTTCTTTGTTCGAATTGTTCTCTACTATATTTGTATTTGTGAACAGCTCTTAAGATTGTAATGATTTCCTTTTCTGTTGGTAGTGGAATAGGTCCTGATACTTCTGCACCAGTTCTCTTTGCAGATTCCACTATTTGTTGTGCTGAGCTATCGATTAATTCATGATCGTAAGCTCTTAATCTAATTCTGATTTTTTGTTTGTTTGCCAATTTTTTTACCTCCTTATTTCGCATGTTTTGGCATCATGCAACTAGGTCTTCCGTATCAACTCATCCGTGTGTTCCATTTTCACTTCTAAAAAATACGGCGACCCGTCGCCGAAATCTAGTTCGACATACTCAGAAATAATTACCTCACAAGCTGTAAAACAGCCGTTTAATGTGAGCAACCTATTTCGTCAACGCCTTTTTGTGCACACAAGCACTCATATATTATACAATAACAAAATAGATTTTGCAATACTTTTTTTGAATTTTTTTAAGTTTTTTTTCGAATTTTTAAGCGTTTTTTCAAAAATATTTTATTATGTGATTTGAATTACATTTTTAATATATTTTTTGTTTTTATAAAATTTTTTTATGAAAAAATTTGAAAAAGTGATACAAATTGTACCACTTTTATCTAAAATTTATTCTTCTATTTTTAAAATTTCTTCCATATCTTCTTTTTCAAAAACTTCAACATTTTTTATATTGTCAAAACGTCTTGTAATTTTTGTAGAAGTTGTAAAAATATCTTTAACATCTTTGCTAACTTTATTTATATCTTTTTCCAAAGTTTCCCATCTCTTGGCATATCTATCAAACTCAACAGAAAGAGAATTCAATTCTTTTTGAATTTCCAATGCATATTGAGATTGTTTTAAATTTTGAGATACTGCTTGTATTGTCGTAAGTATCGCCATCATCGTAGTTGGAGAAGTAATCCAAACACGCTTTGAATAGGCATACTCAACAATTTTAGGCATATAAGCATTAAGATAAGCAAATATAGCCTCTGCAGGTAAAAACAAAATCGCTTGATCTGTCGTTTCGTTTTTTATTATATATTTTGAAGAAATATCATCAATATGTTTCTTTAAATTTTGTTCAAAACTCTTTTCGTTTTCAACTTTATTTTCAGCTACATCTTCAAAAATTCTTCTATAATTTTCTAAAGGGAATTTGCTGTCTATACAAATAGTTCCAACAGGCTCAGGCGCAAACAATACGGCATCTGCTAAAGTTCCATTTGAAAGTTTATATTGTTTTTGGTAAATTTCATTGTTATCACCAAAAGCAGATGATAAAACTTGATAGAGTTGTACCTCTCCAAAAATTCCACGAGTTTTTTTATCCGTCAAAACATTATTTAGATTTTGAACATTATTGGATAAAAATTCCATTTTCTTTTGAGCCTCATCAAGCCTACCCAAACTTTGCATAACATTACTAAAAGTCTTTTTTGTATCTTCAAAACTTTTTTCAAGTTTTAATTCAACACTTTCATTTATCTTGTCAAGTCTTCCCTCAACAACAGTTGTAAGATTCAAAAAATCCCTTTTAAGTTCAGATTTTAATTTGTCGTTAAAATTAAAAATCGAATCAATATTTTCTTTTCCTGCTTTTATAATATTATCATTAGTAGAATTTTTAAATTCAAGTAGTTGACTAGTAATCTTTTCGTTATTTACATTTAGCTTATCATTCAGTCTATTGAATTCATCAGAAAAGCTAAGTTTTAATTTTAAAATATCTTCATCTTTTATAACTTCATCATTAGATTTTTTTGAAATTTGTAAAATCAAAACAATTGCAACAACAACTAATATAATTAAAATACCTATTAAAAAATAAATCATATCTCACCTATTTCAAAATGCCGAATTCATAACCATTTGATTTGAAGTGGTCAATTATACTAGGTAATGTTCTTAATGTTAAGTCTTTTCCTTGAGAATCATGCATTAAAACAACTACAATATTTTGTTGTTTCCAATAACTCAAAGATGTCTTAACATATTTTAACATTTCAGCCTCGTTAGTAGGTCTAACTTTTAAAGGCTCAGCATCACCGGACAAACTGTTCCAGTCAATCCATTCAAGTCCTAAACTCTTTAAAGTTTCATCTCCATTACCACCGGATTCAAGCCCTTTCCAAGACATATGTCCACCAGGATATCTCCAAACACCTGTATTGAACTTATCTCCTAAAAGTTCTTTTAATCTTGCCATAGTCTTTTCAGCCTCTTCTTTTATTACAGCAGGATTTGGAACTCTTTTTGGATATAATTTATTATAGTCATGAGTAAAACTATGGATAGCTATTCCATGTCCCTCATTTAATTCTCTTTCCAAATATGGTTTAGCTTGGTCGTTCAAAGTCTTACCTACTATAAAAAATGTAGCAGGAACTTGTTTTTCTTTTAATATATCTAACGCTTTATCAGTAATTCCCGGAGTTACACCATCATCAAAAGTCAAGAATACAACTTTCTTTCCGGTATATTCTTTTTTACTCATAATATAATCTCTAATTTCAGCAGTATCATAAGCATAAGCGTCTGCAGATTTTATATGATTTCCAGATTCTGCAAAGTCAATTCCACTTGGATTAGATTTTTCTTGTTCTTTTTCAACTTCAGTTTTCTTTTCAGTAGCATTATCATCTGATTTTTTAGTATCGTCTTTTTTAATCTGATTTTGTGTTTTATTTTGATTTAAAACTCCTAAAACATATTTACCACCTAAAAAAGAAAAAAGAGCCAAGAAAACTGCACATATAATTACAAAATTTTCTTTTCTTCTCTTTCTCTTCTTTCTCTCTCTCATTCTTCTTGTTCTTTCTTCATTATCTATCATTAAAATTACCTCCTAACCGCCATATTGTTATTATCTATAAGTATATCACATTTACAATTAAGTTGTAAACTCAATTAACATTGTTTAACAGTTTTTTTCAGAATGAAATTATGATATAATAAAATATATGACGAACTAAAAATTTAGTTTAAAAAAATAAATTAAAGGAGTTTTTATGAGAAACATTTATTCAAATCCACTTACAAACAGATACGCAAGCAAAGAAATGAGTTATATCTTTTCAGATGAATTCAAATTTAAAACTTGGAGAAAATTATGGATAACTCTTGCAAAAGGAGAAAAGAGCTTAGGATTAAATATTACAGATGAGCAAATCAAAGAACTTGAATCTTTTAAAGATGATATAAATTTTGAAGTTGCTTTAGAAAGAGAAAAAATTGTAAAGCACGATGTTATGAGTCATGTTTATGCTTATGGAGTTCAATGCCCTAATGCAAAAGGAATTATCCACCTTGGAGCAACAAGTTGTTTCGTTGGAGATAATACAGAACTTATTGTTATGAAAGAGGCTCTTTTGGTTGTTAAGAAAAAAATTATAAATGTTTTAAATTTATTAAAAACAAATGCCTTAAAATATAAAAAAATTCCTACTCTAGCATATACTCACTTTCAACCTGCACAACCTACAACAGTTGGAAAAAGATTAACATTATATATGCAAGATTTACTTATAGACCTTGAAGAATTGAATTTCATCTTAGAAAATCTAAAACTTCGTGGAGCAAAAGGAACAACAGGAAGTCAAGCATCTTTTATGGAACTTTTCGATAATGACGAAGAAAAAGTTAAAAAACTTGATAATTTCATAGCACAAGAAATGAATTTCAAAGGAGTTTTTGCAGTTTCAAGTCAAACATACACAAGAAAAATCGACAGTAAAATTTTATTTTTACTATCAAATATAGCACAATCTGCTCACAAATTTTCAAACGATTTAAGACTTTTACAACATTTAAAAGAAATAGAAGAACCTTTTGGAAAAAATCAAATCGGCTCATCAGCTATGCCTTATAAAAGAAATCCAATGAAATCAGAAAGAATCGGTGCATTATCAAACTTTGTAATTTCAAATGTAATAAACCCTTCTATGACTTTCGCTACACAATGGTTTGAAAGGACTTTAGACGACAGTGCAAACAAAAGACTTTCAATCTCTCAAGGATTCTTAGCGATAGACGGAATATTAGAACTCTATGCAAATGTAGTTGACGGAATGGTAGTTTATGAAAAAGTAATCGAAAAACATTTAATGGCTGAATTACCTTTTATGGCAAGTGAAAACATAATGATGAACCAAGTTAAAAAAGGTGGAGACAGACAAGAACTTCACGAAAGAATTAGAGAACTTTCACAAATAGCAGGTAAAAATGTAAAAGAAAAAGGACTTGAAAATAATTTATTAGAATTAATAAAAGATGATGAATTTTTTGACATAAACGAAGATGAACTTGAAGAAGTCTTAGACCCTTCAAAATACATCGGAAGATGCCCATCACAAGTTGATGAATTTATAGAAAATGAAGTCAATCCCGTATTAGAAAACAACAAAAATTTAATTGAAGAAATAAAAGAAATAGAAATTTAAAAAACGCTCCACTCGGAGCGTTTTTAATTTTCAATAATATCTCTAAAACTTACTTGCATCAACAGAATTTAAGTATTCTTCTATTGGTTCAACAGCTTTTTTGATAGTTCCGTCAATAAATGGGTTTTCTAAGTTTGCAACTTCAAGTAATTGTAAGAATGGTTTTGTTCCACCTGTTTTGCAAAGTCTTAAATAATCAGCAAAAGCAAATTTGTGGTCTTTTCTATCCTTATTCCAGAATTGGAAAGCACAAACTTGAGCCAAAGTATAATCTATATAGTAAAATGGCATTTGGTAAATATGTCTTTGTCTAAACCAGAATCCACCTTCTTCAAGAACTTTTATTCCTGCATAATCTCTATATGGTAGATATTTCTTTTCCAATTCTCTATATTTTTCACGTCTTTCCTTTGGAGAAAGTTCAGGGTTTTCATAAACGATATGTTGGAATTCATCAACTAACGCACCATAAGGTAAGAACATTAGACAATGAGCAATATGATTATATCTAAACTTGTCAGCCTCTTCTTCAAAGAATAAATCCATCCAAGGCCAAGTAAAAAATTCCATACTCATTGAATGAATTTCAGCTGATTCCATTCCTGGCCAAGTATATTCAGGAATATAATCCCTTGATGAAAAAACTTGGAAAGCATGTCCTGCCTCGTGAGTCAAAACTTCAACATCATGAGTTGTACCATTGAAATTAGCAAAGATAAAAGGACTTCTCCAATTTCTTAAGTAAGTACAATATCCACCAGCAGCCTTTGTTCCCTTTGAATCCAAGTCAAATAAATCTTTTGTTTTCATAAAGTCAAAAAATTCTTTTGTTTCAGGAGAAAGTTCACTATACATTTTTTCTGCTCTTTCAACTAACCATTTTTCTTCCCCATGTGGAGCAGGATTTCCTGTTTTAAAGAAAATTGGTTCATCATAGAAAGTCAACTTATCAACACCAATTCTCTTGCTTTGTTCTTCTCTTAACTTATTACAAATAGGAACAATAGTTTCTAAAATTTGTTTTCTATAACCTTCAACATCTTTAGCATTATAGTCAACTCTTCCCATTTTTTTGTAACCAAGCTCGATAAAGTTTTTATAGCCAAGTTTTTTAGCCATTCTATCTCTTATCTTAACAATCTTATCATAAATTTCGTCTAACTTTTCAGTTTGTTCTTCATAAATTTCTGAAATAAGATTTGTAGCTTTTCTTCTAGTTTCAGCATCTGAATCTTGAGAATATTTGCTAAGTTGAACAATATTTAATTGTTCTCCATTCCATTCTTTTGAACAAGCAGATAAAAGTTTTTGATATTCCATAACAACTTTTGATTCTTCAACTAAATCTTCCATAATTGAAGGATTAAAAGTTAATAAATAATTTTCATATTTTTGGAATAAATAAACACCAAACTCTTCTTCTAATTCTTTTCTAAATTTACTATTAACAAAAGCTCTAACATATTCAACTTCAGCCTCTTGAACTCTTGGATAATTTTCTTGAATAAATTGCATTTCCTTATCAAAAAATTCATCTTTAGTATCAATAGAATTTTTTATATTTGCTAAAGTCATCATACTATCAGTAGTTCCGCTAACTTCATTAAGTTCATTATAAGTTGCAACAGCTTGCTCACTTGTATTAGCATTTACAAGTCTTTGAGTCAAAGCTCTAATATCAGCTATAAGCTTTTCAAAATCAGGACGAACATAATTATAATCGCCAAATTTTAAATCTAAATTTTCTTTATTCATACTTCCCTCCTAAATAATTAATCAACAATAATATTCTAACACATTTTAAGTATAAAAAATAGTCTCATAAAGATTTAAATTAAAAAAGGAATTACAAGCGTAATTCCTTTTAAATTTATCTTTTTAACATCATTGCGTATGGTTCCCAAGGGTCAATTTTGATTGATTCTTCTTCTAAGCCTTTTAACCATTTTTCATCAACGAATTTTTTATCAACTATTGCTGAAATATTTTCATTTGTAAACCAAGAGTCGCTCATTGAGAAAATTCCTTTATCTCCAATTTCATCTCCCCAAGAGTTTTCAACTTGCCATTTTATTGGATTTCCATTTTCGTCTAAATCAACTCCAACAAAAGTCATTGCATGAGTTAAATCTGTATATCTGTAATCAATTCTGTCTGCTTTTGAAAACTCTCCAAGTTCTGTTAAAGTTTCATCATAGTTGAATAAGTCTTTATCCATTATTCCTAATTTTCTATCACAATTTTTCATAACATCACAAGCAAACCAAACAGCCTCTCCAGCTTTAAGTGATGCTATAATTGCTTTTTTAATTTCTTCTTGTGGAACATTTAGTGATGCAACAGGATTTCCTTCCCTAACTGATTTGAAATATTTTAACTCAATCTTTTTACCAAATGGATATTTTCCTCTTGGGTCTTCGATTAAGTCAACCTTAGTTGCAAAGTAATCACCAACATATTCTTCATAAAATTTCATCGCAGTAAGATTTGTAATCTTTTGGAATTTATCATCTTTATCCATATATTCAAAGTCAAAAGTTTCCGGTAATTTCCCTAAAACTTTTGTACAAATGTTATAAACTTCATAAAGAGTTTCTTCTTTTAATTTTCTTAACTCCTCAACAGTTGCACCATTTAAATGAGCTTTTCTCATATTCATAGCAGTTCTCTTTAGTCTAACATTGATTTGTTCAACAAAAGCCTCTGAATTTGATGAGCTGAAAGTTTCAGGCATAACTGATTTAGGAACAATACCATATTTTGAAATTAAATCATCAAAACATTCAAAAAAGTTTCCATCATCTGCACCAAGGTCTAACAAACAATCCATAAGTCTTGTTCCAAGTGGTTCATCTATATGTTCAATCATAAGTTCTAAGAAGTTGTTTGATTTTTCCATTTTATCCATAAAGAAAAGATAAACTTGTGAAAATTCAAAAGTTTTTAAATTTAATTTTTCCATAACTTTTAATCTCAAAACATTAAGTCCTGAGAACATCCAACAACGGCCTGATTTCTTTTGATTTGTTATTTCAGCTTTCTTTACACTATCTGAAAATTTAAAATTATGAAATCTTAAAACGTCATTATTAAGAGAACTTTCTTGAATTCCAGTTCTAGCAATCGCATTTGAAATAACTCTACTTGTAGCATCATTTTCAAAACGATTTTTAAAATTTTTCATCATTTCATTTGTTACCATTTTATTCCCTCCATATTTTATATTTTTAACACAACTATAATAGCACAACAAAATCATTATTTCAATAGATTTCTAGAATTAATTGATATTTTTTATCGATTATTTGTATTATTAGAAAAAATTATATTTTTATAATACAAATATCAAAAAAAATATTTACTAATGTCGTTTTATATGTTACAATTCTATCGTAAGAAATTTTATTAACTAATTTTTTCTTATAATATTTTATTTTAGGAGGTTTACTATGAAAAAGAAATTCATAGCACTATTATTAGTTGTATCTAGCATCGCTGTAAGTACAAATTTAACTTCAGCCAACGAAGTCAATCTAGTCAAAGAAGAAACTGTTGTAGAAAAAGAAAACAAAGAACCAGTAATTGTGTTGAGAAGAGAATCCGATTGGGGTGAAGAAAATTATGGAAATTGGAAAGAAATAGCAAAACACCCTGAAAATTACAAAAAAGTAACAGCTTGTATGTTAAAAAAAATGGCACTTTTGGGAATAGACTTTTCTGTTCAAGAAGTGTTAGGAATGTTAGCTACAGGTTCAGCAATATATTATTTAGGAATTAAAGCTGTTATAGCTTTAGGCTCATGCTTATTTGGGTAAATTAATATGGACTATTTAATTTTAAAAAGAATATGTATTATCTGTATAACATTATTTCTAGCATTTATAATCAGAAAAAAAAATAATATTAAAAATATCTATATTAAATACTTAATTTTTTCAATATTTTGTTTTACAATTAATTATTTTGGTAAATTTATGACTTTAAAATCATTAATTATATATTATATATACTCTACCGTTCTGTTTTTCGCTGTTAGATATATATGTGAAAAGTCAAGTAAAAATGAAAAGAATAAAGAAGATAATTAAAACTTTTAATACTATATTAGTTTGCTTTTTATTTTTATTTTGTATTTCAAGTTGTAAAAATCACGAAACACAAAATACTCAACAAAATCAAAAAGAAAATTTATATATACAAAAAATATCTGTAAACAAGTTAATAGAATTAATTGATATTTTTTATCAATCGTTTGTATTATTAGAAAAAATTATATTTTTATACTAGTACAAATATCAAAAAAAATATTTACTAATCCCGTTTTGTATGTTACAATTCTATCGTAAGAAATTTTATTAACTAATTTTTTCTTATAATATTTTATTTTAGGAGATTTACTATGAAAAAGAAATTCATAGCACCATTGTTAATTGCATCAACTTTTGCTACAAGTTCAAGCTTAATCTTAGCAAAAGAGACAAATTTAACCAAAGAAGAAATCGTTTTAGAAAAAAATAAGCAAAAACATATTATTATGCTTAGAGAATCTGATTGGGGTGATGATTAATTATGGATATAGAATTTTTAAAAAACTTTATACTACCAAAATTAAGTATAATTTACATCATTGTTATGTTATTATTAATCAGAAAATTTAAGCTGATAACAAATCCTATTAAAATTATAATAGCGTCAAGTTCAATGGTGTTTGTATTTAATTATTTTGTATTGTGTAATAGTTTAAAATACTCTTTGATAGAAACTTTATGTCTAACACTTATTGTAAATATTCCTTTTTCTAAAAATACATTTAAGAGCAAGTAATAAAATGAAAAAATATAATTTAAAAAAATTTTTATACCTAACTTAATTTTACAAATGTACAAAAGGAAAATAAATTTAAAAAATTTTAAAATATACAACGTTTTTATGTTGACATTAAACTATTTTTTTGATACACTTTATTAAACTAAATAAATTTAGTTAGGAGGGTTTTATTATGAAAAGTCCATTCAAAAGGATATTCTTGTTTTCTATTTTAATTCTATGTTCTTGTAGTAGTATAAAAAATGATAAAACATTTATATCTGATAAAAATTTAAATGAAACCGGATTTTATATTATAAGTAATCCGGTTCCAAAAAAAGTGGTAGATTATGCAAAAGATTTGTTTACTAAAGAAAATCTTGATACAATAAAAAAAGACAATAATAGCGATTTAATATTATCTGAACCTTATTCTATAAAAGAAAAACATTTTTCGTTTTTAATTTTACAAAATGGAAAAAGTATTGGAAAAATTTTAATTATAAAAAAAGAAAATAAATTGACATACCAAATTTCACAAGGATATTTTGATGACGAATTAAATAATATGTTATTAAAAAATGGTATATATGAATTAAGTTTTGAAAAAGAAGAAGAATGGGAACGTTCAAAACCAATATTTAAAAAACACGATACAATTCCAAAAAATAAAATTATATATAATATAAAAAACTCAATAAAAAAAATAAAAAATTAGTTTTTTTAAAAAAAACGATGTTCACATAGAACATCATTTCAGAGCGCAGACAAAGCATTAGTTTTGTCTGTGCTTTTTTTATTATTTCTTTTCCGAATGTGGTATCTTATCATAAAAATCATATCCTAAAAACCATCTGTATGCTACATTTACCTCTATTTTTCTTATTGTTTGACACATACTTTTTATTTCAAAAATATATTTTAAAAATATTATTTTAAAAAGCACTATTGGGTCATACTTGGTCTCATTATCTAAACAATATTTATCTTCTATTAAATCATAACTAAAAAAGCGCCAATGATTTCTCATTGACACCTTTGTCATCAGTCTGAAGCTGTGATTACTCACAGCTTAGTATTTCTTCTATTTTGTTATGAACTAAATCTAAATTAGCTTTAGAATCAGAACTAAAAGGTATAACCAGATTCATATCTTTTACACCTAAAGTTTCTCTAACAATTTTTAAATGTTTATTCCATTGACCTCTTGAAATCTTATCGGCTTTTGTCGCAATAACATAACCACTGAAACCATATTCTAAAAGCCAATTATACATCATTACATCTTCCTTGCTCGGTGCATGTCTGATATCTACAACAAGTATAACTTCACACAAATTTTCTCTGTTTGAAAGATAAGTTTCAATAATTGTTCCCCATTTTTCCTTTTCACTTTTTGAAACTTGTGCATATCCATAACCGGGTAAATCGACCAATCTAAACTCATCATTTATTTTGTAAAAATTTACCGTTCTTGTTTTTCCGGGCTTAGAACTTGTTCTAGCTAAGTTTTTTCTATTTATAAAAGCATTTATAAAACTTGATTTTCCTACATTACTTCTTCCGGCAAATGCGACTTCTTTCAAATCAGAGTTAGGATATTGTGAAATAATCGCAGCTATTTGTTCTAATTCACTTGAAATTATTTTCACTTTACACCTCTTTTTCTAAAACTAAGTCTAACACTTCACAAACATCAGAAACAGGATAGATATTTAAAGTTTCTCTAATATCTTCAGGAATTTCTTCGATATCTACTTCATTTTCCTTTGGAATAATTATATTTTTTATTCCATATCTATTTCCAGCAAGAATTTTTTCTTTAAGACCACCAATAGCAAGAACTCTACCTCTTAAAGTAACTTCTCCTGTCATCGCAAATTGTCTATTAACTTTTCTGTTTGTAAGAGCACTTACGATTGCAGTTGTCATTGTTATCCCTGCAGATGGACCGTCTTTCGGTACAGCACCTTCAGGAACGTGAATGTGAATGTCTTTTTCTTTATAAAAGTCCTCATTGATATTAAATTTATCAGCTTTACTTCTTACAAATGAAATTGCAGTCATCGCTGATTCTTTCATAACATCACCAAGTTGTCCGGTAAGTTGTATCTTTCCGGTGCCTTTAACAATATCTGTTTCTATTGTTAAAAGTTCTCCTCCGACTTCTGTCCAAGCTAAACCATTTACAAGTCCAACTTTATCTTCTTTTTCCAAAACGTCATCGTGATATTTTTTCTTTCCTAAGAAATCAACAAGATTTTTAGAATTCACTGTAACTTTTTTAGTCTTCTCTGAAACCAAAAGTACAGCCGATTTTCTTATAACTTTTTCTATCAGTCTTTCTAAGTTTCTAACTCCTGATTCCCTAGTATAATAACGAATCATATCTCTAACTGCATCAACTTTTATATCAAGCATTCTCTTAGTTATAGAAAAGTTTTTAAATGCCTTCGGAATTAAATGGTCGATAGCAATTTTTTCCTTTTCGTCATAAGTGTAACTTGAAACGGGTATAACTTCCATTCTATCAAGCAATGGTGATGGAATTGTAGAAGTTGTATTTGCAGTAGTAATGAACATAACTTTTGACAAATCAAAAGGAATATTTATATAGTTATCTGTAAATTTATTATTTTGCTCAGGGTCAAGAACTTCAAGTAATGCGCTTGAAGGGTCGCCTCTAAAATCATTTGAAACTTTGTCTATTTCATCAAGCAACAATACAGGATTATTTACTTTACATTGTTCTAACAAATTCAAAATTTTGCCCGGCATTGCTCCGACATAAGTTCTTCTATGACCTCTTATCTCACTTTCATCATGCAGTCCACCAAGCCTCATAGAAACAAATTCTCTATTCAAAGACTTTGCAATGGATTTTGCGATAGAAGTTTTACCAACTCCCGGAGGGCCAACTAAACAAATAATTGAACCTTTTTGATTGTTTGAAATCTGTCTTAAAGCTATCGACTCAACAATTCTATCCTTAACATCTTTAAGTCCAAAATGTTCCTTATCTAAAATTTTTCTAGTATAATTAACATCTAATTTTTCTTTTTTTGATTTTTTCCAAGGAAGCGCCACTATCTTATCAAGATAATTTCTAATTACATTTCCTTCGGGAGAACCTGACGGAATTTCTGAAAGTTTTCTAATTTCTTTAAATAACATTTCCTCAATATTTTCGTCAAAACCAAAGCTCATTATTGCATTTGCATATTCATCAAGCTCTGAGCTTAAATCTTCTCCATCCCCAAGTTCTTCTTTTATTACATTTAGTTGTTCTCTTAAATAATATTCCCTTTGATTTTTATTAAGTCTTGATGAAACCTTTCTTGACAATTTTTCTTCAAGGAAAGATAACTCTATTGAATTTTGTAAAATTTCATAAAGTTTTTCAAGCCTTTGACGCATATCAAAAATTTTGAAATTTTCAAAATGCTCATCATCAGACAATCCCATTATATAACTTGCAACATTATTTGTGAATTTATCCATATTTAAAGAAACTTGAACACTAACTTCCGTATCAACATCTAAATGTCTTTTCTTAGTTGTGTAGTCTTCAAAAGCACCTTCAACCATATTTCTAAGAGTTAATAATTCAGCATCTTCACTCTCAACTTCATTGTAATAATATTCTTCAACATCTGCTCTTAAAAATCTACCGTCATCATAAATTTTCTTTGCCTTACATCTGCAAATACCCTCAGCTAAGACTCTAGTAACACCGTTATTCATCTTCAAAATTTGCTTAACGATAACAACTGTTCCCATTTCATATAAATCTTCAGCTTTAGGGTCCTCAGTTCTAATATCTTTTTGAGTAAAAACAACTAGAATAGAATCTTTTTTCAATGCAGTTTCTATCGCATCAATAGATTTTTTTCTTCCAGCATCAAAATGAACAACAGAATATGGGTAAATCCAAAGACCTCTAAGTGCAAGTACAGGTCTATTTAATTTTTCTTCAATATTAAAATTTATATTGCTCATAAATATTTTCCTTTATTCTTTACTTTCTTTAAAAGCTAAAACAGGCTTTGATTCTCCTAAAATAACTTCTTTTGTAACAGTACATTTCTCAACATCTTTTTCAGAAGGCAAGTTGAACATAGTATCTAAAAGAGAATTTTCTATAACAGCACGAAGTCCTCTTGCTCCTGTTTTTCTTTCAAGAGCAATCCTTGCAATCTCTTTTATAGCCTCTTGTTCAAAATCAAGTTTTACATTGTCCATTGAGAAAAGCTCTTTATATTGTTTAATAAGCGCATTTTTTGGTTCTTCTAAAATTCTAACTAAAGAATTTTCATTTAAGCTTTCTAAAGTTACAATCATAGGTATTCTACCTACAAATTCAGGTATCAAACCATATTTTAACAAATCTTCGGGTCTTAAGTTTTTGATTATTTCAGAAAAATCATCAAGTTTTTCCGATTTAACTTCTGCACCAAAACCCATTGATTTCTTTTCTAATCTCGCTTTTAAAATTGATTCAATTCCTTGAAAAGCTCCTCCAACGATAAATAAAATATTTGACGTATCAACTTGAATATATTGTTGATCTGGATGCTTTCTTCCTCCCTTTGGAGGAACATTTGCAACAGTCCCCTCAATAATCTTTAAAAGAGATTGTTGAACACCCTCTCCACTAACATCTCTTGTTATAGACGGATTTTCACTTTTTCTTGTAATCTTATCAATTTCATCAATATATATTATTCCCTTTTCAGCTCTTTCTATGTCGTAATCAGCTGCTTGAACTAATTTTAAAATTATATTCTCAACGTCCTCTCCAACATAACCTGCCTCAGTTAAAGTTGTCGCATCTGCAATAGCAAAAGGAACCTCCAAAACTTTCGCAAGAGTTTGAGCTAAAAGAGTTTTACCACTTCCAGTTGGGCCAACAAGTAAAATATTTGACTTTTGGATTTCAACATCACTTTGGGTATCTCTGTTAATTCTCTTATAGTGATTGTAAACAGCAACACTCAATGCTTTTTTAGCATCATCTTGTTGAATAATGTATTCGTCCAAAATTTTCTTTATCTCAACAGGAGTTGGTAATTTTTCCAGTCTTTCTTGTTTCTTTGTTCTTTCTTGATGTTCAAGCATGGAATGACAAATTTCTATACATTCATTACAAATATTAGCGTTAATTCCACTTACTATTTGGTCAACTTCTTCAACTTCTCTTCCACAAAAAGAACATCTGGTATTCTTTTTTTCCAAAATTAACTCCTTAATTTTCTATAACTTCATCAATAATTCCATATTCCTTTGCCTCATGCGCTGTCATATAGAAATCTCTATCTGTATCTTTTTCAATTTTTTCAAGTGGTTGTCCTGTTCTTTTAGCTAAAATTTCATTTAAAGTACTTCTTACCTTTAAAATCTTTTCAGCTTGAATTTTAATATCTTCAGCTTGACCTTGAGCTCCACCAAGTGGTTGGTGAATCATAACATCAGCATTAGGAAGAGCAAATCTCTTTCCTTTTGCCCCTGAAGTTAATAAAAATGCTCCCATACTTGCTGCACGTCCAATACAAATTGTACTTACATCAGGCTTAATGTATTGCATTGTATCGTAAATCGCAAGTCCTGCACTAACAGAACCTCCCGGACTATTTATATAAATTTGAATATCTTTTTTAGGGTCTTCTGATTCTAAAAACAAAAGTTGTGCAACAATCAAATCTGCCATTTGGTCATTCACTTCTCCACTTAAAAATATAATTCTCTCTTTTAAAAGTCTTGAATAAATATCATAAGACCTTTCTCCTCTATTAGTTTGTTCAACTACCATAGGTATAAGCGCCATAATTACCTCCTAATAAAAACACCACCCTTCCACGATGCTTTGCATCGGGAGGGTATCTGGGAACTTTGTTGTTCCACAATAAAAAAATATAGCTTGATAAATGCAAGCTATATTTCAATTAATTATTCTTCAACAGTTTCTTTTTTAGGTTCTTGGAATTTAACAAGACTTACCAAATGATCAACCGCTTTTCTTCTAATTAAACTTGCAGTAATACCTTCTAGACCTTCTCCTGATTTTAATTCCTTCTTAAATCCTTCAAAATCTTTTACTTTCATATTCTTTCCGAATTCATCGATTTCCTTATCAATTTCTTCTTCAGAAACTTCAATATTTTCTAATTTTGCAAAAGCGTCAATAACAAGCTCAGCATTAGCTCTCTTAGTAGCCTCTGGTTTTAATTGTTCTCTAACAGCCTCTTCAGTAGTATTTAACATTTTGAAATAATTATCTAAATCCATATTGTATTGTCTAATTCTACCAGCAAAATCTCTAAAAGCCTTATCAACTTCTTCATTAATCATAGATTCTGGAGCCTCAACATTTGAACTTTCGATAAGAGCATCAATAGCATTATTTTGTTTTTGAACTAATGCATTTCTATCTGCTGATTCAACAAGATGTTTTTTGATGTCTGCTTTATATTCTTCTAATGTATCGAATTCTGAAACGTCTTTTGCAAACTCATCATCTAATTCTGGAAGTTGTTTTTCTTTAATTGAATTTATTTTAACTTTGAAAAGAGCAGATTTTCCTTTTAATTCTTCTGAATGATATTCTTCTGGGAAAATAACATTAACATCAACATTATCTCCAATATTTTTACCGATTAATTGTTCTTCAAAACCAGGTATAAAAGTATGTGAACCAACAACTAAATCATAGTTTTCAGATTTTCCACCGTCAAAAGCAATTCCTTCAACACTACCATCAAAGTCAATATTTACAGTGTCCATATCCTTTACAGGTCTATCTTCAACTGTAATTATTCTTGCATTATTTTCTCTTTCTTTATTTACTCTTTCATCAACCATTTCATCAGTTACTTCAAATTTAACATCATCAGCAACTAAATTTTTATAATCTCCAAGTTCTGGAACTGGTCTTAATTCTTGGTCAAACTTAACAACGATAACTTTATCCTTATCAAATTCTTCAATATCAATCTTTGGCATACCACAGATATCTTTACCAATTTTTAATTCTTTAACAGCATCTTCGAATAAATCAGGTAATAATTCATTAACAGCGTCTTCAAAGAAGATTCCTTCTCCATAGTTTAATTCAATAATCTTTCTTGGAGCTTTACCTTTTCTAAATCCAGGAATGTTAAATCTTGATTTCATTTTGTTATAAACTTTATTAATTGAAGCATTAAAAGCCTCTGAACTAATTTCTGATGTAAAAACTACTCTTTTATCATCTCTTGATACTAATTTAGTATTCATCTATATTCCTCCTAATCACTTTATAAAAATTAAAGTTTTAAATTTTTCTATTTACATACTTAAAAAGTATAACATAAAAAAACATATATTTCAATAGATTAAATATATATTCTATCAATTTAGGTCCTTCATCTCCAAATCCTAAATTGCAAGAATAAATTAGCCACATAAAAATAATTCTCTAGGCGTTTTGTAATTGAATATTTTTTTAGGATA
>NZ_JACVDA010000013.1 GCF_016552165.1 Parvimonas parva
TATCCTAAAAAAATATTCAATTACAAAACACCTAGAGAATTATTTTTATGTGGCTAATTTATTCTTGCAATTTAGGAGGCTAATCATTTTTTTATAAAGTTAGATATTTATTATCAAAAATATTGACAATAATTTAGTATGGTGCTAAAATATAATAAGTAAGAAAATGTTTTTCTTATTAAAGATTTATTTTAGGAGGTTTTTTTATGATTAAAGATGGATTTCAGTTTATAGCTTTATTGTTTTTCGTTTCAGGTATAGTGATTTACTTGGAAAAGAAATTCAAAAATGGAAAATTTTTTAAATATATTCCGGCATTAGTTATAATCTATTTCGGTTCAATGATTTTATCAACATTGGGCGTGTGGGATATGAGTGTTAAAAGCGTTTCCACAGCGAGAGGAGTTTTGAAAGATGCAATTTTGCCTTCAATGATATTTTTAATGTTATTAAGAGCAGACCTTAGAGATATTGCAAAGTTGGGTCCAAGAATGATAATTTCATTTTTCACTGCGACTATAACTATTATGATTGGTTTTGTTGTTGCATTTTTGCTTTTCAAAGGAAAATTAGCTCCTAATGCACCTTTAACTTTTGGAGCATTAGCAGGAAGTTGGGTTGGTGGAACTCAAAATATGGTTGCTGTTCAACAAGCAGTGGGTCTTGAAGGCTCCGGAATGGGTTATACTTTGTTGATTGACTCAATAGATTATTCAATTTGGATAATGTTCTTATTGTTCTTAGTACCATTTGCAAATAAATTTAATAAATGGACAAAGGCTGACACTTCAAAAATTGACAATATCAACGAACATTTAACTGCAAAATTCTCAAAAATAAGTAAAGAAATAACTTTCCAAGATATATTTTTCTTATTAAGTATTTCACTTGCTGTTACTGCAGTTACAGGAATAATCGGAAATGAAATGGTTAAAATTCCTGCACTTGCATTTATGGGAGCAACAGGTTGGACAATCATTATAACTACAATTCTTGGTGTTCTCTGTGCGATGACTCCACTTGCAAGAATACCTGGTTCACCTGAAGTTTCAAATGTTTTATTATATATGCTAATCGGTTTAATTGCATCAAATGCAAACTTCTTAGAACTTACAGAGGCTCCTTATTATATTTTAGCAGGTTTTGTAATTCTTGGAATTCATGGAATTTTAATGGCAATAATTGGAAAACTATTCAAACTTGATTTATTCACTTGTGGTATAGCATCACTTTCAAATATCGGTGGAGTTGCATCATCACCGGTACTTGCAGCTGCTTATTCACAATCATTAGTACCAATCGCTGTATTAATGGCTTTAATTGGAGTTATTACAGGAACATTCTTCGGAATCGGGGTTGCAAAATTCCTGGAAATGCTGGCTTAGATAAAATTTTTAAGAATGGTTAATTTTTTAACCATTCTTTTTTTTTATAAAAATTAAAACTTGTAAAAAATTTTTGTTTGGTATATACTATCTTATGAATGTTTTAAAAGGAGTTTTGTATATGAAAAAAGCATTACAAATGTCTGAGTCCATTGAAGTTGCAATTTTTTTAGCTTTAAGTGGTGGTCTGATGGACGCATATTCATATCTTTTAAGAGGAGAAGTTTTTGCAAATGCTCAAACTGGAAATATGTTACTCTTTGGAGTTTATGCCTCTAAAGGAAATTTAGAAATGTGTTTGAAATATGCTTTTCCAATAGCATTTTTTGCTTTTGGAATTTTTTTAGCAGATTTATTTAGAAAAAAGGATAGTTTTAAATTGCATTGGCGACAAAATGCTGTTATCTTTGAAATTATTTTGCTTTTTATAGTTGGATTTATTCCTCAAAATATGAATGCACTTGCAAATGCCTTAACGTCTTTTGCTTGTGGAATTCAAGTTCAAAGTTTTAAAAAACTTTGTGGAATAGATTT
Organism: Parvimonas parva; assembly: GCF_016552165.1. Lineage (GTDB taxonomy): Bacteria > Bacillota > Clostridia > Tissierellales > Peptoniphilaceae > Parvimonas > Parvimonas parva. Next base: position 1,920 of record NZ_JACVDA010000013.1, read on the forward strand.
TTCAACTACAATGTGTATTGGCAATTTAAGAGGGGCAACTCATAATTTGTCGGAGTATTTTTATACAAAAAATAAAAAATTTTTAGAGCATAGTTTAATGTATTTTATTGTTATATTTTGTTTTGTTGTGGGTGCGATAATTGGTAGTAAATTTAGTGAAATCTTAGGGCTAAAGACTATTTTATTAAGTACAATTTCACTTACAATCTGCACGATTATTATGTTTATAGATAGAGAAAAAGAAAAGAGGTAGTAAATTTTGTTTAATATAGTTTTATTGGAGCCGGAAATCCCGTTTAATACCGGAGCGATTGGAAGAACTTGTGTTGCAACCGACACAAAATTGCATTTGATAAAACCGTTAGGTTTTTCGCTTGATGATAAAATGGTAAAGAGGTCAGGACTTGATTATTGGGATAAGTTAAAACTTTTTGTTTATGAAAATATTGAAGATTTTTACGAAAAAAATCCAAATGCAAATGTGTATTTTGCAACTACAAAGGCAAGGAAAACTTATGATGAAGTTAAATATTCTCCAAATGATTATATAATGTTTGGAAAAGAGAGCAAGGGAATCCCTGAAGAAATTTTGGTTAAAAATGAAGAACATTGTGTAAGAATACCGATGTGGGGAGAAATTCGTTCACTTAACCTTTCAAACTCTGCATCAATAATTTTGTACGAGGCTTTAAGACAACAAGATTTTTCAGAACTTGAAAAATTTGGAAATTTACATAGATTAAAATGGAGTGAATAATTGACAAAGAATTATATGAATTAATAAAATCTTAAGAAAAATTAAAAGCAGTAAAGCATCTTAGAACTAAATACGATATGGATTTTAAAAGAGTTTATTTTATTAGTAGTATTTTTAAGTTTATTTTTGATGTATGTTCATATTAATACTAGTAAAAATGATTTGACACTTTAATTTGTTTATGTTAAAATAAATATGAGTGTACAATTCTTGTGTAAAAGAATATTTATTTCATCATATTTACCGCTTTAAATTTATTAAAATGGAAATATGTTCAAATGTAATTGATATAGCGATATATTAAAATTAAAGAGAATTTTAGGAGGAAGGAATGATTATTAGATAACTGATTATGAAACGAAAATTTAATAGCTTTTTAAAGCTTAGTTTTTTGTTGCCATTTTTAGTTATACATTCCTTTTTGTGTGCTTATTTTTTTAGACTCCTTTTTTGAGTACATAATTTTGAATTTTAAAATGGCAATAAGTGAATTATTAGCCATTTTTTTGTGGCAAAATTTAGGAGGATATATGCTTAGTATAAAAAATTTGTCAATATATTTAATTAAGGATTTAAGAACTGTAATAGAGGATTTTAATTTTTCTTTAGAGCAAGATATGAAAGTTTGTATAATCGGCGAAGAGGGAAATGGAAAGTCCAGCATTTTAAAGGCGATAGTAGATGATGAGGGCTTAAAAGAATATGCTGAAATAAGTGGAGAGATAAATAAGAAAAATGAAGTTATAGGATATTTACCACAGATTTTAGAAGCGAAGATTTTAGATTTTTCAACAAAGGAATATCTTGAAAATAAAATTAAAGAGGATTATTTTGACTATAATTTATTTTATAAATTGTTAAAGGAGTTGAATTTTGATGAAAATTTAATAAATGAAAAGCAAAGGATAAGTGAATTATCAGGTGGAGAAAGAATTAAATTTATTTTACTTTGCGAACTTATGAAAGAGCCTACTTGTCTTTTATTGGACGAACCTAGTAACGATTTGGATATAAATTCTATTGAATGGCTTAAGAATTTCATAAAAAACATTGATATTCCAATAATTTTTATTTCTCACGATGAGGATTTAATTGAAAATTGTGCAAATACAATTATTCACATTGAACAGCTTATGAGAAAGAAAAAATCTAAAATTTCTATTGAAAGACTGGATTATGATGATTATGTTGAAAATAGAGAAAATAGGATTGAAAAACAGGAAAGAATCGCTAAAAAGCAAAGAGAAGAGTTTGACAAAAAACAAAGAAAGTATCAAAAAATTTATGAAAGAGTACAACATGAAATAAGAAATACAAAAAATGATTTTTTGGGAACTGAGTTAAAAATAAAAATGCATACTGTAAAATCTATCGGAAGAAGGCTAGAAAAGGAAAAAGAAAATTTGCTTGATTTTCCAGATTATGAAGAATCGATTTTTATAAAATTTGACGAAGATATAAAATATTCTACAAAAAAGGAAATTTTAGATTTGAATTTGGAAAAACTTGTTGTAAAAGATAGAATCCTAAGCGAAAATATCGAATTAAAAGTATTTGGAAATGATAAAATCTGTATAATTGGAGAAAATGGAATAGGGAAAACTACACTTTTAAAAATAATTTTGGAAAATATAAAGAAAAATGTTAAGATTTCTTATATGCCACAAAATTATGATGATAAGATGAATATTGATATGAGCATTATAGACTATCTTAGTAAAACTTATGAAAAAGAGGAAACTACAAAGATTAGAACATTTTTGGGTTCAATGAAGTTTACAGCAGATGAAATGCTACACAATTTAAAATCTCTTTCCGGAGGACAAAAAGCTAAAATTTATTTTTTAAAGATGATTTTGGAAAATCCGGAAGTTTTAGTCTTGGACGAGCCGACAAGAAATTTATCCCCGTTTTCATCAGTTGAGATTAGAAAACTTTTGAAGTCATATAAAGGGGCGATTATTTCCGTTTCACACGATAAGAAGTATATTTATGAAGTCTGTGATAGAGTGTATGAATTGACAAAAAACGGATTGGATTTGTTTTATTTATCAAATATTTTGACTACTTAGTGTATTTATGGTAAAATAAAATTTAATGAAAAATATTTTTAACATAGGAATACGGAGGAAATATGGATAAAATTTTTGAAATTTTAGAGAAAGTTTTTTCAGTTGAAACTTTTGGTAGTCTAAAGTTATATGATTTAATGGCAATCATTTTTAAATATATTTTTGTAATTATTATTTATTACTTTATTTACAATATAATAAAGATGATTTATTTGGATATTAGTACTACAAGTGAAATGACTGACGTTTCTAATACTTATCTAAAACTTATAAACAGAAAAGAGAGTTTGCCTTTTAAGGTGCATGAGCATTACTATATTGCTGATGAAACTACTCTTGGTCGTGGAGATTCTAATGATATTGTAATAAATGACAAATTTATTTCTAAAAATCATATGAGAATTATTAAAGACGACGGTATTTTTTATATCGAAGATTTAGGCTCTGCAAACGGAACTCTATTAAACGGAGAGCCGATTACTGAGGCTATTGAACTTAAAGATAAGGACTTAATTGACGTTGGAAGAATTGAATTTTTATTTGTAAATGAGGAAGTTTATGATGATTAAGAAAAGATTGTTGTCAAGGCTTAGGACTTTAACAGTAGATTCCTATGTCAGTACAAAGAGTATTCAAGGTCTTTTGTTATTTTTTCAAATTTTAGGTTTGTTTTTGATTATGGCAAGAGATTTTGCTAATTTTGATAGAACTAAACTTTATTTTATGGTTGGTTTGATTAGTTTTGTATATATTTCAGGGAAATTGGTGCAAAAGTTTACAAGAGGCGATTATTATATAATGCTTATTGCAAATATGCTTTTTTCTATTGGAATTTTGGAAATTTACAGGCTGAATAACAAAATGGCTTTTAGACAAATTATATGGTTTTGTATTGGAATTATAGCTTTTTGGGTTGTATATTTGATTTTAAAATATATAAAAATTTGGAATAAAATGTATTATTTCTATGCCGGAGTTTCTTATATTTTATTTATCGCAACTATTTTATTTGGTAAAAATATTAATGGTGCAAAAAACTGGATAAGACTTGGTGGAAATTTTGCATTTCAACCGTCAGAGCTTATAAAGATAGCCTTTGTTTTTCTTATCGCCGCCTTTTATAAGAATAGAGATAAGTTTGAAAAATCATTTTTTAAAAGACATAGTTTGCATTTCTTTTTCTATACATTTGTAGGATTTTTGTTTTTACAAAAAGACTTGGGCTCAGTACTCGTGTTTTCAGGAGTATTCATATTTGCACAATATATGTATGAGCCACATAGAAAATATATGATTATAAACTTTTTAATCCTTAGCTTTGGGGCAATTTTAGGTTATATTTTGTTCACTCACGTTAAGGTTAGGGTTAAAATTTGGTTAGACCCTTTTAAATATGCAGGCGGAATGGGATACCAAATCATTCAAGGCTTTTATGCAATAGCAAGTGGCGGTTTCTTTGGAACCGGACTCGGACTTGGAAGACCGGACTATATTCCTTTTGCAGAAAGTGATTATATTTTTGCAAGTATTTGCGAAGAAATGGGAATTTTAATGGGAATGGGCTTAGTTATGTTGTTCTTGATTTTGACTTACAGAGGAATAAAAACTTCTATGGAACAACAAAATAGATTTTATAAATATGTAGCCTTTTGTCTTTCATTGATTTTCGCTTTTCAAGCATTAATAATGTTCGGTGGGATTTTAAAACTTATTCCACTTACAGGAATTACAATTCCTTTTGTTAGTTATGGGGGCTCATCAATCCTTTCAAGTTTTATCGCACTTGGAGTTTTGCAATACGCCTCTGAAGAAAATATAATAGGAGGATAATATGACTGAAAGTAAAAGATATAAAAGAGTTTTAACATTTATAAGTTTGTTATTCATTTTAATACTTGGATATATGACTTATTTTCAAGTTGTAAAGTCTGATAAACTAAAAAATGATGAAAACAATAAAAGAAATTGGGTTGACGATAATAAATTAAAAAGAGGAAATATTTTAGATTCCAACGGAAATATCTTAGCTGAAACAAAAGAGGACGAAAAAGGAGAAAAGTATAGACATTTTCCTTATGGAAGTGCTTATGCGCATATCGTTGGATATAATAGTAAAAAGTACGGAAAAACGGGAATTGAAAAGAAATTTAATGCAACCCTTTTAAATAAACAAGATAAAACACCGATTGGAGAATTAAAGAAGATTTTAGTTGACCAAAAGGAAGGAAATACAGTAAAATTAACGACGAATACTGAATTGCAACAATATGCTGAGGCTCTTTTAGAGGGACATAAGGGTTCAATGATTTTGATGAATCCACAAACAGGTGCAATAATCACAATGGCAGACAGACCGACTTTTGACCCGAATACAATAGAGGCTAATTGGTCTAATATAATTGCTGATGAAGAAAATGCACCACTTTTGGCAAGAAGTATTGGAGGACTTTTTCCTCCGGGCTCTGTTTATAAAATTGTAACCGGAACTGCTTTACTTGAAAAGTTAAGCGGAGAAGATTTAAAATACAATGACAAAGGCTCAACTATTATTGAGAATTACAAAATAAATAACTATGCAAATGAATATAATGGAAATATTGATTTGAGAAAAGCCATAGTAAAATCTTCAAATACTTACTTTGCAGACCAAGTTCAAAAAATTGGCGTTGATGCTATGATTGATGTAAATAAGAGATTTATGTTCGGTCAGGAAATTCCTTTTGAATTAAAAACTGCAATCTCTCCGATTCCGTTTAATGAAAAAACAACGGCATTAGAGCTTGGAACGGGAGCATTCGGACAAGGTAAAGACTTGGTAACACCATTACAAGTTGCATTGTTCACAAGTGCAGTTGCAAATGGTGGAAATATGATGAAACCTTATATCGTTGGAGAAATCTTAGACCCTAAAGGAAAGATAATTGAAAAAATTTCTCCGGAAATTTTAACAAGAGTTTCAGATAAAAAAACAATGGATACTATGAAAGATTATTTAAAATCTTCCGGTGATGCAAACTTTATAGGCTTTATAAGAGGAAAAAAAGTTGCAGGAAAAACGGGTACTGCCGAAAAGACAAAGGACAAGATACACTCTTGGGTAACTGTCTTTTATCCGGTAGATAATCCGACTATTGTTTGTACGGCCTTTTTTGAAGAAGAAAACAAAGTTGCTTACGAAATGATTCCACTTGTAAAAAAACTTGTAAACAAAGCAGTAGAACTTGGATATTAGGAGATAATATGAATTATAGAGTGCTATTTAGAATTGAAAGATTAAAACTTGTAGATAAATTAAAGGCAAAAATCGTAAATTATAGAAGGTATTGCGAAGAAATGGGTGATACTTGCGAAATTGAAATAGTTTGTGCAGGAAATGTGGTTTCACATTTTTTGGAAGAAGATGAGTTTTTTAAAGATGAAAGTCTACAAGTTAAACTCTGTAAAAATGCTTTAAACGGATTAAAGCCGAATTATGAACAGAAAAATATTCAAATAGTATCTGCTGGAATTGGTGAGATTATAAAAAGAAAAGCAGAAGGTTGGATTGAATATACAATAGAATAAAAATTTTTTGAAAAAGAATGTGCAAACATTCTTTTTTTATATGAATATGTTGGTAAAAATATATTGACTTATTATATTTTTTTTGCTATATTAAGGTTGATATAGGAAAAGGCGATAGTTTATGAATGATATTGCTTTTATTAAACCTCAAAGTTTTTTATCTTGGCAAATACTAGAAGATAGAGTGATAATTAAAAATGAAAAAGATCAAAGTTATTTTGAGTTTAAAGATACTGGATTTGAGATAATTAGAATGATACTTTGCGAGGAGGTAAATATTAGGTTAATAGTTGATAGGATTTCTAAAATTTACAATGTAGATTTTAATGTATTACTGTCTGATGTAGAAGAATTTTTAAGTAATTTGATAAAGGATAAATTGGTTTATATATAAATTTTTTATGGGAGGGTTTATGCTTAAGTTAATCAAGGTTACTAAATTGAAAAGAAGTTATATTCTTCTTTTGTTCTTTTTTAGTTTAGTTTTTTCTTTTATCTCAATTCTAGAAATTTTTATTGTTGGGAAATTTCTTAATAACATTCAGGAGATAGAGTATTTTATTGGATTTATTATAATTTTATTTTTACATTTTATTTTTAGACAGCTTTTAAATTTTATAAACTATAAATTTAATTTACATATTGATAAGGTTTTTTCGGAATTTATTTTGAATTTTATTTCAGAAATTCCATATTTTAATTATGAAAATGAAGATTTTCACAGAGAAATATACTTTATAAAAGATGTAGTTCCTAAGTTTAAAGATTATTTGAAATCAATCATTTCATTATTTTCGTATTTTATAAGATTTTTAGGATATTGTTTTATCGTTTCTACATTTGTTTGGTATCTTGGAATTATAGTTTTTATCCTTTTTATACCCCTATGTTTTGTTGCTATTTATTCTGGAAATTTAGAATATGAAAATTATCTTGAAAGTGGAAATTTTTTTAGACGTGCAAGTTATTTTACTAAAGTATTAATTAATAAAGAATTTGCTCTTGAGAGAACTTTATTTAAGTACAATGATTTTATAAAGAAAAAATGGAAAGAATCTAAGGATAAAGGGATTATAATAGAAAGAAAGACTTTATTTTTTTCGGAATTTTATGCAAATGTCGGAATAATGCTTATGATGATAATATTGTTTACTATTTTTTTTATGATAATTTTTTTTGGTAAAAACTCTATAAGTTTTGGTTTGTGTACTGCTCTAATTAGTTCTTTACTTGTATTTACAGATGAAATTTCTTATAAATTATCTATTGATGTAAAAAAATTTGTTGATAGCAAGCTTTTCTTAAAAAAATTTATAAATTTTATATCTAAAGATTATTCACTTGCTATAGAATTTGATAAAACTATTGATAGTATAGATAGAATTGAGTTTAAAGATGTATCTTATTCTTATGGTAATTCTTATGTTTTAAAAAATTGTAGTTTTTTTTTGGAAAGAAAAAACAAGTATGCTATTGTTGGAGAAAATGGTACAGGAAAGACTACTTTAGTTAAGATTTTATTAGGACTTCTAGATTATGAAGGAAGTATTTTAATTAATGGAGTTGAACTTAGGGAAATATCAAGAAAATGTTTAGTAAAACATTTCGGAGTTATCTTTCAAGATTTTGTAAAATATGAGATGACAGTTTCAGAAAATATAGATTTTTATAACAATAATGATATCGATGAAATTCTAAAAAAAGTTGGTATTTATGAAAAAATTGAGAGCTTTGAAAATGGAAAAAATCAATTTTTAGGAAAACTTGAAGAAGGAATTTCGTTATCTCTTGGAGAATGGCAAAAAATTGCTTTAGCAAGACTTTTAATTAAAAATTGTGATTGCTTAATTTTGGATGAACCAACTGCTTCTCTTGATTCAATAAGCGAAAGAGAAATTATAGAAAATGTAAATTCTATAATTGCTGAAGATAACATAGGGATTTGGATAACTCATAGACTTGGAAGCTGTAGAAGTTGCGATTATATTTTGGTTTTAAAAGATGGTAAAATAGTAGAAAATGATACTTTTAAAAATTTATTGAATTCTGATTCTTACTTTAAAGAGCTTTATACAACGCAAAGGAGTTGGTATGATGAATAATATTTTTAAAGCAATTAAACTAGTTTTTAATTTAGATAAAAAGAGATTTTTAATTAATTATGGAATATTCATTTTAGAATCTTTATTATTTGTTTTTACGATTTATGCTTTACAATTAACTTTAGAAAAATTGGGGCTTTTCATTTCTGGAAAATTGACAACTTCTAGAATGCTTATATATATCTCTGTTTTTATTTTAATAAAAATATTAACTTATACATTTAGATCTTTTATGGGATTTTATTGTGAATATTATGATTTAGTTTTAAGCTCGAAAATAGAAAAAACATTAATGAGTAAAGAGCTCTTGCCTATTTATTTTGAAGATAATAATTTTTTAGATATTTTATCACAAGCAAAATTAGGTGCATCAAATTTAACGTATATTACTAATGCATATATTGATGTTGTATTTATGTATGGATTTAATTTTTTGTTTTTAGCAGTATATCTATTTTTGTTGAGTCCATATTTTGTATTAATTTTAGTGGTAGTTTTATTATTACAGTTTTTACACAATAAGTTTGATAAGAAAATTGAAACAAAATTAGAAGAAAATTTAAAAAAATTAAGAAGAAAAAGAGAATATTTTGAGAGTCTGTTTTTAGATAAAGAAACGGTAAAGGAGTTGAAAACATTTGATACAACTGAATATTTTTTACAAAGATTCAATCTTGTAACTGAAGAATTTTGTGATGTAAGTGAAATCTTTTATAAGAAATTATTAGTCAATGATTTTAGATTAGGTCTTTTGAAGATAATTTGTTATCTGATAAGTTATGTAATTATTTATGTTTTAAAAGATAAGGTTAGTATAGCAGAGTTTGGAGTGATATTTGTAACAATTAGATCAATTTTTTCACTATCGGAAGAAGGTTTTTATGGAAGAATTAAAGATGTAAATAGCCTTTTACCACAACTTGATGCATTTTTTAAAATTTTAGATATGAATTATGAAAAAAATATTATTTATGATAATATGATAATTTTTGAAAATGTAAGTTTTAAATATCCAAATACAAATGAATATGCATTAAAAAATATAAATTTTAAAATCAAAACTAATGAAAAGATAGGTGTTGTAGGAGTTAATGGTTCAGGAAAATCAACTATTTCAAAATTGATTTTAGGACTGTATGAACAAACTGAAGGGAAAATAAAAATTGCAAAAAGTAGTGCTGTTTTTCAAGATTTTTCAAAATATGAAATATCTTCAATTGAAAATGTAAAAATTTCAGATTATCAAAAAGAAGTAGATTTGTCGAGATTTAAAGAAATAGATTATTTTAGTGAAAATGATTTAGATTATAATAAAATATTATCGAAAAGATTTTCAGATGTTTCGATTTCACAAGGTCAATGGCAAAAACTTGCTATACTTAGGGGATTGCACAAGAATGAAGAATTTTTTGTTTTTGATGAACCTACATGGGCAATTGACCCAGTTGTAGAGAAAAAGATTTTTGATTTTCTTTATAATCATATTCATACCGGAATGATTGTAGTTACACATAATTTATCTTCAGTAAAACAAATGGATAAAATTCTGGTTTTAGATAAAGGAGAAATTGTAGGTTTTGATACACATTTGAATTTAATTAAAAATAATAAATTATATAAACAACTTTGGTTTACAAGTACTATGTAAAAAAAGAATGTGCGAACATTCTTTTTTTATGTGAATATATTGATAAAAAGTTAAAAAAATGTTAGAATTAATGTGTGGAATTTTAATTTTTTGGTTTGGAGGGTATGATGGAAAAATATAATTGGTCTTTGGAAAAGATTTACAAAAATGTAGATGAGGCTAGGGCTGAAATCAAAATTTGTGATGAAATTATTGAAGAAATTATAAAAACGGAAAAATCTGTTAAGAATTTAAAGCATATTATGGAATTATCTGAAAAGTCATCTAGACTTGTTGAAAAATTGTATTGTTATTCATATATGAAAAGAGATGAGGACAGTAGAGTTCCTGAATCTCAAAAGTTAGCTTTAGAAGTAAATTCACTAGGAACAAGATTTAGTTCAGCTATGGCGTTTTTTGATCCATTCCTTATGAGTTTATCTAATGAAGAGTTGGAAAACTTTTATAAAGAGGGAGATAACGAAAAGTATAGAGTACATTTCGAAAATATTTTAAGATTTAAACCTCATACTTTAAGTGAACAAGAAGAAAAATTACTTGCTAATTGTGGAGAAATGGTTGGAACAGGTCAAAATTCATTCTATATGTTAAGTTATGCAGATATGGATTATGGTAAGATTGAAAATAAAGACGGAGAAAAATTAACTCCAGCTAATTATAATAATTTCCTTTTAGATGAAAATGAAGAAGTAAGAAAAGAAGCTTTTGATAAAATGTATGGAACTATTTCAAGTTTCAAAAATACTTATGCGACAACTTTATACAGTGCAATTAAGAATTTGACTATTTTAGCTAAGGTTAAAAATTATCCTTCAGCAAGATATATGGAATTATTCCAAGATGCTGTTCCTGAAAAAGTTTATGATTCATTAATTGAAAGTATTGAAGAATATTTGCCTTCTCTTCATAAATATTATGGACTTAGAAAGAAAGCATTAAAGAAAGACAAACAATATATGTGGGACGTTTCTGTAAATTTGGATAAAAATTTCAATCAAAAATATCCTTATGAAAAAGCTAGAGAATTAATCTTAGCAGGTCTTAAACCACTTGGAGATGATTATGTTGAAGTTTTAAATAGAGGTTTTGATGATCGTTGGGTTGACGTTTATCCAAGAGAAGGAAAAGCAGGTGGAGCTTATTCTTGGGGAAGTTACGATACAGAACCATATATCTTAATGAACTATACTGATGATTTAAACAGTATGTTTACATTAGCTCACGAGTTTGGACATTCAATGCACAGTTATTATTCAAGACTTGACAATGAATTCCTTTATTCTCAATATAAGATTTTTGTTGCAGAAGTTGCATCAACTTTCAACGAATTAACTCTTTTAGATTATTTGTTAAAGAATGTTAAGGATAAAAACGAAAAGATTTACATTTTAAATTATTATATTAATATGTTCATTGGAACTGTATTTAGACAAACTATGTTTGGTGAGTTTGAAAAGAATACACATTTAGAAGTTGAAGCCGGAAATGCTTTAACGGCTGATGATTTCACAAGAATTATGGGCAAATTAAATGATAAATACTACGGAGAAAATGTTGAAAGAAGTGATTTAGCTGATTACTTATGGGCTAGAATTCCTCATTTCTACAACAATTTCTATGTATATAAGTATGCAACAAGTTTCTGTGCTGCAAGTTTCTTATCCAGCAGAGTAGTTAGTGGAGATAAGGAAGCACTAAAGAGTTATAGAAACTTCTTAAAAGATGGTTGCAGACATCACCCAATAAACCAATTAAGAATGGCCGGTATAGATATGGAAGATAAAAATTCAATCGCTAAAGCTCTTGAAATTTTCAAAGGTCTAGTTGATGAATTAGAAAAAGAATTAGAAGCGTAGAAATATTTAAGGAGGGTTTTTTTCGTGTCTAAAAAAAATAAGAAAAAGGATAAAATTGAAAAAAATTCTTCAAATTTTTCAGAAGGAGGATTTGATAGGTCAATTTTATCGAACTATTCTCAATGGAGAGAAGAATACTCTGAAAAAGAAATTCCCAAAGAGGAAGTTTTGGAAGAAGTTATTTCTGAAGAAATTGAAAAAGAAGTTTCTAAAGAGGTCAATAAAATTGATGATTTAGATTTTAAATCAAATCTTATCAATTCAGAAATAGAAGAGCATACATTTTCAACTGATAAAGAAAACAAAGAAATAAATTCTGAAAAAAAAGTTGAAAATGTTGAAGAAAATAATGAAGAAGATGAAATTTTAACAGAAACACAAAGACTTAAACTTATTTATGGGAATGTAGTTCCTCTACACGAAAGACGTCGTAGGGGAAATAATTCCTATGATAAGAAAAAGAAAAATAAAGAAAAGAAACAAAAAGTTAAAAATGTAATTGATAAAGTTGAAGAAACTCCAGTAGAAAATATTGAAAAACTGATAGAAATTGAAAAGAAAGAAAATGTTAAGCCTAAAGAAGTAAAAGCAAAGAAAGAAAAAGACGTAAATAAATATGAAATGCCAAAAGTTCCAAAAATGTTAAAGATGATTTTTGCATTTACCATTATTTTTGCTCTTTCTATTGTTGGATTCTTTGGACTAAAGGCATATCATTCTTTAGGTGTTAAGCTACCAAATATTTTATCAGGGGTAGAGTCTAAAAAAATTGGTTTTTACACTACAAATATGGTTTTTAATGGAAAAACTATCGATAAAAACAAGGCGGAATCTTTTATAGCATTGTTAGAAGAAGATGAGTTAAGGCTTACAACTATTAATAAATGGCTTAGAGAAGATGCTGAGAATTTGAAAAAAGATAAAAATTACAAGAGTGAAAGACCTGTTAGACTTCAAAAGAGTGGAAAAGTTTTAGGTATTTTTGATGATTATAAAATTTGTTTAGACCCTGTAAAGTTAAAGGTTGAAAAAAGTGATAAGGTAGAAACAACTATTTTATTAAATGAAAAGGAAGAACAAATTTCTGATAAAGAATATGAGTTATTTCCTGGAAAATATACTATTTTCTACTATGACAATAATGTAAAATTAAAAGATGAAGTTTCTCTTTTCTATACTGAAAAAGCAGAGGTTAAAACTGTTTCTTATGGAGAGGGAACTGACTATAAACTTGCAAATGAAGTTATAAAGCTTGATACAAATTCAAAAGAAAGTTCTTTTAAGATTGTAACAAGAGATGAAGATAGTATTTTATTTGTAAATGATAAGAATACAGAGCTTACTGTAAGAGAGTTCAATAAATTATCAGGAACAAATATAAAGAAAGATGATGTTTTAAAAGTTGTAACAAAGATGCCTTGGGGATATACAATTTCTGATGGAGTTACTTATTCCGGAGAAAGTTCAATAAATGTTAGCACTTCTCTTTCAGATAAAAGACTTTTGGACTTTGCAATTTCAAGAACTGTTGAAATGTTAAGAGAAGATGTTCAGTCAAGAGGTAAAAAAGATTCCTCTTTATTGACTATAATGAGAGACCCGTCTTTACAGATAGAAAAGAACAGAGTAGATTCTTTAATAAATAGTGGTAGAGAATATGTTGGAGGTTATCCGTCAGTAGAGTTTGACCTTAATTCTTTTGAAATAAGAGAACAAGGGGATACTTACGAAATGTATATCGGTGGACATTTGTTAGTCCAAGAAACTACTTACGGAAAAAATGAAAAGCCACCTCAATTATCTTCAATAACACCTGTTGAGTCAAAAGTTGGATTCCATTTTATTTTTGATAAAGAAAAGAAAAATTGGTTCTGTAACATTTGGGGCTTTACAACAAGAACAATTACAAGAGATAATATTAAAAGTGTTGACATATCAAAAGATATGATTGCAAGATAAAAATAAAATAGAATTTTAAAATAAAAAATGGTTAAATAACTAAGGATTTTGAGTAATAAACTTCTTGTCTTTAGTTACTTTTCCTTTTTTTTATTATGCATATTTGGAGTGTTTTTGCAATTTAGAATTTACTTATTATAAGAAATATTTATAATTAATAATAATCACATAAGAAATTAATATAATAAGAGGATTGACTTTTTTTTTATCTTAGATATATAATTAACATATAAGTTAGTGAAAATGTTTTTAGGAGGGAGATATTTTGAAAAAAATATGGAAAAATAATTTGAACATTTTGTTGCCGCTTTTTATAGTTATGTTTATTTATATTTCATTGGAAATAGGCGTTGCAATGTTTTTTGGGTATGTTATAGATTCTGCCAGTGGAGCAATAAATATGAAATTTTCTAAGGTTATGATTTATACTTTTGCTTTACTTATTACAGAGAGCGTTTTTAAATGGATTTATGAAGTTATGAGTTATAAGTTTGTAGCTAAAATGTCTTTAGATACAAAAATTTACATATTTAATAATTTGATAAAACAAGATATTGAAAGTTTTTATAATAATGATGTAGGGGATAAGATTTCAATTCTTACTAATGATATTAATACAATAGAAACAGAGTATTTTAGAACATTTTTAAATTTGGTTAAATCTGGATTTTTGTTTGTGTTTGCATTTGGTACAATTTTCTATGTTTCCTATCAAATGACAATTGCTTTAATGATATTGTCTATAATTTCATTTGTTTTTGGAAATATTCCGATGAAAAATTTAAAAACTTTTAAAGAGAAATTTTCAAATTCTCAAAGTGAATATACTGCAAGAACAAGTGAATATTTTAATGGTTATGAAACAATCAAAGTATTTGGACTAGAAAAATTTATTTCAAAAGTGTTTTATAATAACTCAAAAAATGTTTATGATAAAGGACTTGCATATCAAAAAAGGTATAGTTTAGTAACTATGATTTCATACTTTTTTGGAGGTTTTACATTTTTAGGTGGTTTTGTTTGTGGTGGATATTTAGCATATAAAGGATTTATAACACTTGGACAAATGATTGTTTGTGTGCAACTTACAAATCACATTGTGAATCCTTTGATGTTTGCAATAGAATCTTATGGTAAATTTAAGTCTGTTGATAAAATATTAAATAAAATAGAAAATACTTTAATTTCAGAAGAAAATGTTGAAACAACAGAAATTAAAGACTTTAATAATAAGATTTCTTTAAAGGATGTTAGCTTTAAATATGATGATAAAAAAGTTTTGGAAAATATAAGTTTTGATTTTGAAAAAGGCAAAAAATATGCTTTAGTAGGTTTATCAGGAAGTGGAAAATCAACTTTGATGAAGCTAATTTCAAAAAGAATTAAAGCAGATGAGGGAAAAATTTGTATAGATGGAACTGATTTGGATGAAGTTTCAAGAAATTCTATTATAAATTTAATTTCAACAATTAATCAAAATGTATTTCTATTCAAAGGAAGTATCTATGATAATATAACATTATTTAGTAAAGATTATTCGGAAGAAAAAGTAAAAGATGTTATATTGAAAGCTGAACTTGGTAAATATTTGGATAGATTGTATGATAAGGAATTGATTTCTGAAAACGCAAATAACTTATCTGGAGGAGAAAAACAAAGAATTTCAATTGCAAGGTCTTTGATAAAGGATACAAAGATAATACTTGCTGACGAAATTTTATCAAGTTTGGATAATGAAATTGCATTTTCAATAGAAAAGGGACTACTTGAACTTGAAAATATAACATTGATTTCTGTAACACATAGATTAATAAAGGAAAATTTAAAACAATATGACCAAATATTGGTATTAAAAGATGGAAATATAGAAGAAAAAGGTAATTTTGAAGAGCTTATGAATTTTGATTCATACTTCAAGAAATTATACACGATTTCTGAAGTTGAAAATAATTAATTTTAGAAGGAAAAGCTATGAAAGAATTAGTGGAAAGAAATGTTGAAAGTTGGGAACTTGAAGAAATTTCAACAGAAGAGTTTGAAACATTGGCTAATGAGTTATTAGCTTGGTGTGGAATTTGTTGTGGTGGTAATGGAGGTCCTGACGGAGGAGGTAATTAGAAAAAATTACAAGAATAGGTGCAATCTTTTTGTTGCACCTATTTTACTTGGAGGTTAGTTATGAAAATAGGGAGATTTATAGTTTCTGATATTGAAAGAAAAAAATCTGAAAAATTTTTAGTATATGATATTTTTTCTAAGAAATTTTTTAATATTGGTAAGAACACTGCTTTAGTTTTATTTAGAAAAAATGAAGAATCTTATGAATTATATAAGTTTTTATCCAATAAATTGTATAAAGAAAGTTATTTTAGTGAATATATTATCAACAAAGAAAAATTGAATATGGTTAGAATTTTGGTTACAAATCAGTGTAATTTAAATTGTAAATATTGTTATGCTAACGCTGGAAGCTATGGTGAAAAATGTTGTTATATGAACTTTAATACTTATTCTAAAGTTTGTGAATATTTGGGAAAAAAATATAAAAGTATAGGAGAAGTAAATTTTTTTGGGGGAGAACCTACTTTAAATGTAGATGCTATAGAGTATATATGTAAATATTTTGATAAAAAATATAAATTTAAAACTCCTACATTTTCCATGGTAACTAATGGAACTAATTTGAGTGAGAGGATGTTATATTTAATAAATAAATATAATATCCATATAATAATTAGTTTAGATTCTACAAATAGAAATATAAATGATTCGAATAGAAAATTTAAAGATGGTAGTGGAACATTTGACGTTATAGATAAGAATATAATAAAATTACAAAAAAACACATCTAATAAAATTGTTATTGAATCTACTTATACAGAAGAGCATGTAAAAAATAATGTTTCTTATACAGATATAATGTTAGAAAATTATAAAAGATATAAAATTAAATTAAATATTATCCAGAATGAAAATGGGAATGATAGGTTAATAAAACTTATTAAAGGTTCATCGATTGATAATTCATTAAATAGAGATATAGATGTTTTTATAAAATATGGTATTTCTAACTCTAGATTATTATCTTTTTTAAATTCTATTTATGCAACATTTTATAGTGGTTATTTTTGTGATGCGTTTTTAGGACAAATTGCCATTGATCCATATGGTAGTATTTATCCGTGTCAAATGTTTATTGCATCTAATATTGACAATTCATTGAAAAATTTTAAAGTAGGAGATGTTTTTAATGGAGATATTAATAGTGAATTTATAATTAATTACATAGAAAAAAATAATAAGAAAAATCTTAGGTTATGTAAAAATTGTTTTATTAAACCTACATGTAAACAGTGTATGTTTGATAAATACGTTAATTCATCTATTAAAAATAGTTGTAAGTATAATTTTAATAATTATTATGAAAGTCTTAATTATTTTATAAATTTAATATCAGATGAAAAAGTTGAAAAATGTATTAGGAGAAATATAAATGAACTTTCAAATGTATACTTTCAATTCACACGTTGATGTATTTTTTAGTAATGAAATATTAGAAAAAATTGAAAGATATTATAAAAATTCTAATTTAGAAGATATTACATTTGTTTTTTTGAAATATTGTAACGATAGATTTGTTGCAACAAAATTTGAACAAGTCCCAAATGAAGCAAAAACTAATAATGAACTTTATACTTCGTTAGAACCTAAGTACGTTAAATGGTTATTTAAAAAAGTAAGAGAAAAAAACGAATATATTATTATAATTCATAATCATATATTCATAAATGCTTTACACTTTTCAAAAAGTGATTTCAGTTTATTACATACATATTATAATTTTTTTTATAAAAATTATTCTGAGGATAATATAAAGTTTTTTGGCTCTATTTTAGTAAATTTTGATGAATTTACAGGAATATGTTTATATAATAATTGTACTAAAAATATTAATTTTATAAAAAGATAAAGCTGTTGTTGCTTTTTGTATAAAAATCGACTTGACTTTTTATTTATTAATTTATATAATTTAATTAAAATAAAGTGATATTTTATAGAAGTAAAATTAGGAGAATTATATGAATATCGATATTGAAGTTATTTACACAAATTTAGAATTTTTGGTAAAAATGATTCTTGCAACCTCAATGGGAGCAATAATTGGTTTTGAAAGAAAGAGTAGAAATAAAGAAGCAGGTATTAGAACTCATGCAATAGTTTGTTTGGCATCTGCACTTATGATAATAGTTTCAAAGTATGGTTTTTTTGATGTTGGGGAGTTTGATGCAGCTCGTGTTGCGGCTCAAGTTGTGTCAGGAATCGGATTTTTAGGTGCAGGACTTATTTTTATAAAAAACAATTCAGTAAATGGACTTACAACAGCAGCCGGAGTTTGGGCTACGGCAGGAATCGGACTTGCTATGGGGGCAGGTCTTTATGCAGTTGGAATTTTTGGAACAATTTTGATTGTAATAGTTCAAATTTTAATGCATAAAGATACTTTCTTGAGCAAAGACCATTTGACAGTTACATTTGAAGTTACGATTGAAGACAGTTTTAATCAAATTAGAGAAATTAGAGAATGTTTAGAGAGATTGAAATTAGAAATTCAAAATATCGAAATTGTAAAAAAGAGAGCAACTGTAACTGTAAAGTTTTATACCTTTGTTCCGATTGATTTTGAAAGGGAGCATTTGGAAGATTTAATTTTTGATGATGAAAGAGTTAGAAAGATAGAAATGTATTGACATTTTTAACTTTTTTCTATATAATTATTACTATATTTAATATTGAGTGTTGATTGTGCATACAACACAGGAGCTCAGAAGTGATTGTGCTTAAACATTATAAGGCCTATGCGAAGAAAGGTGGTACCACGATAAGTCGTCCTTTCAAAGTTATAGGTCTTTTTTTATAGGAGGTTTTTATGGAATACAAAAATGTTTTTGAAGAACTTGTTGACAGAGGATATTTTGAACAAGCAACTTATGAAGAAGAGTTAAAAGAATTGTTATCTAAAGAAAGAGTTAAATTTTATATCGGTTTTGATGCGACAGCGGATAGTTTAACAATCGGACATTTCATTCAAATAATGGTTATGAAGAGAATGCAAAACTACGGACATATTCCAATCGCTCTTTTAGGAGGGGGAACTACAATGATAGGCGACCCTTCAGGAAGAAGTGATATGAGAATGGTAATGACTGAAGAAAAAATCAATCACAATGCTCAAAGATTTTTTGAACAACTTTCAAGATTTATCGACTTTTCAGATGGAAATGCAATTATTGAAAACAACAAAGATTGGCTTTTAGATTTGAATTTTGTAAAATTTATGAAAGAAATTGGAGTGCATTTTAGTGTAAATAAAATGCTTACTTGTGATGCTTACAAAAACAGAATGGAAAGAGGACTTACATTCTTCGAATTTTCATATATGTTAATGCAAAGTTATGATTTCTTACATCTTTACAGAAAACATGGTTGTAAATTACAACTAGGTGGTAGCGACCAATGGAGTAATATTCTTGGTGGATATGACTTAGTTAGAAAGATTGAACAAGACAAAGTTTATGCCATGACTTTCAAACTTTTGACAACTGCTGACGGTGTTAAGATGGGTAAATCTCAAAAGGGTGCTATTTGGCTAGATGAAGAAAAGACTTCTCCTTATGAACTTTTCCAATATATGAGAAATGTTGATGATAGAGATGTTGAAAAATTCTTACTTATGCTAACATTCTTGCCAACTGAAAAATGTAGAGAATTAGGTCAATATAAAGACGAAAAGATTAATGAGGCAAAAGAAATTTTAGCTTTTGAAGTAACAAAAAT
Organism: Parvimonas parva; assembly: GCF_016552165.1. Lineage (GTDB taxonomy): Bacteria > Bacillota > Clostridia > Tissierellales > Peptoniphilaceae > Parvimonas > Parvimonas parva. The sequence continues at coordinate 21,713 of NZ_JACVDA010000013.1, forward strand.
TATTCATGGCGAAGAAAAAGCTCAAAAAGCATTAGAAACTGCAAGAGCATTATTTAGTGGCGAGCTTTTAGATGAAAATATGCCTTCAACTGAAATTAAAAAATGCAATTTTGAAAATGAAGAAATCGGAATTTTGGATTTAGTTAGAATTTGTGGTCTTTCAAAATCAAATGGAGAGGCTAGAAGACTTATAGAACAAGGTGGAATTTCTTTAAACGGAGAAAAAATTACAGATACAAATACAAAAGTTTCTCTTAACTTGGAAGAAATTGTTATTAAAAAAGGTAAAAAAGTATATCACAGAGTAATTGCTTTATAGGAGTTTTTGATGAAAAATGAAGATATATATGTTGTAGGAATTGCTGGAGGTTCTGCCTCCGGTAAGACTACAATTATTGAAAAATTAAAAAAACAATTTAAAGATGAAATTGTAATGATTAGCCACGATTTTTATTACTGGGCAAATGATGATAAGACAATGGAAGAAAGAGTTAAGTTGAATTACGACCACCCAAAATCATTTGAAACTGAAAAACTTATTGAAGATTTAAAAGTTTTAAAATCAGGAAAAGAAGTTGATCTTCCGATTTATGACTTTACGATTCATACAAGAAAAAAAGAAACTCTAAGAGTATATCCACGACCTGTAATAATCGTTGAAGGGATTTTGATTTTGGAAGATGCAAGACTTAGAGAGCTTATGGACTTAAAGGTTTATGTAGATACAGATGCAGACGAAAGACTAATCAGAAGAATTTTAAGAGATACAAAAGAGAGAGGGAGAAGTCTTGAAAGTATTTTGACTCAATATCAAAATACAGTTAAACCAATGCACGAAGAATTTATCGAGCCAAGCAAAAAACACGCCGATATAATCATTCCTCGTGGTGGAGAAAATGCTCCTGCAATAAAAATGTTGGTGCAACATTTAAAGACTTTTTTAAATAAAAATGAAAAAAATTAGTAAAACAAATGTATGTAGAATTTTAGATAGCAAAAAAATAAAATATGATTTTGTTGTTAGAGAAGAAACTGAAGAATTTGAAGAAATAGGAATTGACAGAAATATTTGTTTTAAAACACTTGTCTTAGAGGGAAGTGATAAAAATCATTATGTCTGTGTCATTCCTATTGATGAGCATTTGGATTTGAAAAAGGCAAGTAAATACTTTGGAATAAAAAGTATTAAAATGATTTCTCAAAAGGAACTTGAGCCACTTACTGGATATGTTCATGGTGGTTGTAGTCCGGTTGGAATGAAAACAAAATTTAAAACGGTTTTTGACAAAAGAGCAAAGACTATGGAAAAATTTTTGATTAGTGCCGGAAAAGTTAGAAATTCCCTTGTCGTAAATCCGATTGAATTTGCGTTGTTTTGTGATGCAGATTTTACAGATTTGGTAGTAGAGTGATGATAAATTGTATTATACTTGCAGGAGGAAATTCCAGAAGAATGACCTTTCCTAAGGAATTTATAGAAATTGACGAAAAATATCTGGTGCACAATTCGATAGAAATTTTAAAAAATATTTTTGAAGATATAATTGTGGTTTCAAATAATAAAGAGCATTACAAAGATTTAAAAGTTAAAGTCGTTAGAGATATTTTTTACAAAAAGGGTCCACTTGCAGGACTTCATAGTGGGCTTTGCTATTCTGAAAGTGAATTTTCATTTTTGACTGCTTGTGATATGCCGAATATAAATGAGGATTTTATAAGATTTTTAATTTCTAAGCTGGATAAAAACTTTGACGGAGTGATTTGCGTTTCAAAGGAGAATAAATTACTTCCTATGAATGCAATCTACAAAAATTCTCTAAAAGAAAATTTGCGAGAAGAATTACTCAAAGACCACCGAAAATTTGTAAAATTCATCGAGGACAATAAATTTAAAACTATACCTTACGAAGATTGGGAAAAATTTGACAAACAAAACATATTTGAAAATTTGAATACAATTAGCGAATTGGAAAAATTTAAAATGGAAAAGAATAATAAAATAATTTAGAGAATTTAATTATTATACCATTATTATGCACTTATTAAAGTTATATTTTTTAGTTGTTACTTTTAATAAGTGTAATTTTTTTGCACGATAATTTGTCAAATCAAGTGCAACTCTAAATTGCAAGAATAAATTAAATAAACATTCTATTTTCTTTTGTTTTTCGTAAAAATGTGATACAATAAATAGTTGTATGAATGGAGGAAATATGGGTTTAAGATTTTGTCCACTTTTTAGTGGGAGCGACGGTAATTGCTCATTTTTAGAGATTGACAATAGAAGATATTTGATAGATGCAGGTTTTAGTGGAAAGAAAATTGAATGTAATTTAAAACAATTGGGTGTTGACCCAAGTACGATTGACTTGATTTTTTTAACTCATGAGCATATTGATCATATTAGAGGGGCCGGTGTACTTTCAAGGCGTTACGATATTAAGATTTGTAGTAATGTTGAAACTTTAACTGCAGGTGCATCTAAGCTTGGTAAAATTAAAGATGAAAATATTGTCGTTATCGGTACTGAAAAGAAACACAAGTTTTCTCTTTTTGATTTATATACTTTGGAAATTTCGCACGATTGTGCAAGGGGAATGGGTTTTGTCTTTAATACTGATTATGGTAAAATTACGCTTTTAACGGATACAGGAATTGTTACAAATCATATGAAGGAAAAAATTTATGGCTCAAAGATTTTTTATTTTGAGGCGAATCACGATTTGGAAATGCTTAAAAGAGGTCCTTATGATTATAATTTAAAGCAAAGAATTTTGGGAGAGTTCGGACATATTTCAAATGTTACAAGTGGAAACGCATTGTCCGAGGTAGTAACCGACAAGTGCAAAAAAGTTTATCTTGGACATTTAAGTGAAACAAATAATGAAGAAAAACTTGCCTATGATGAGGTATATAAGATTTTGAATGAGGAAAATGTAAGTCAATATACAAATCTTGAAGTTTCTAAAAGATTTGAAAATAGTAGTGTAACGGAAGTGTAATATGAATATAAAAATTTTGTGTGTTGGGAAATTATCGGAAAAATTTTTCAAAGATGCATGTGAGGAATATAAAAAAAGAATTTCCGCCTTTTCAAAAATTGAAATTGTTGAAATTGCAGAGGAGAAAATTTTAACACAAACGCCAAGTAAAGCAGAAATTGAAAATGTGTTAAAAAAGGAAGAAAGTAGAATTTTGGGTAAAATTTCAGATAGTGAATTTGTTATAACTCTTGAAATTTTAGGAAAATCAATCGACAGCGAAACTTTTTCTAAATTTTTAGAAGATAAAATGAATGACGGTAATTCAAAATTCACATTTGTAATCGGTGGAAGTTTTGGTCTTGGAGATGAAGTCAAGAAAAGAAGTAATTTTAAACTATCTTTTTCTAAATTTACACTTCCACACCAGCTGTTTAGAGTTGTTTTGCTTGAACAAATTTACAGAGCTTTTAAAATAATGAACAATCAAATTTATCACAAGTAGGAGAAATATGGAAAACAAAAAAATAAAGGAAATAATGGAAAATAGAGAAAATAATTTACAGGCAACTTGTCCTGTTCTATTTCCGGAAAATGAAAGAGCAAGTCTTTCCGATATTGAAAGGTCGCTTATAAAAAGATATAGAAAGCATATTTGGTCAAAGTTTGTTAAGGCTATTAAGGAATATAATTTAATAGAGGATGGAGATAAGATTGCTGTTGCAATTTCCGGAGGAAAGGACAGTCTGATTATGGCTAAACTTTTTCAGGAGTTAAAGAAGAATGGAAAAGATAATTTTGAATTGGAATTTATCGCAATGGACCCTGGTTATCATCCGTCGATAAAGGAATTGCTTTTAGAAAATGCAAAGTATTTGGAAATTCCTTTGACTTACTATCCGGCAGATATTTTTGCTGTTGCAGATAAAATTGCAGGAGATTATCCTTGTTATATGTGTGCGAGAATGAGAAGAGGCTCGCTTTATGCAAAGGCAAAGGAGCTTGGTTGTAATAAATTGGCATTGGGTCATCATTTTAATGATGTTATCGAAACAACAATGTTAAATTTACTTTGTGCAGGAAGTTTTAAAACAATGCCACCGAAGTTAAAGGCGAAAAATTTTGAAAATATGGAAATAATAAGACCTTTGTATCTAATAGAGGAAGAATACATAATAAGATGGATGAAATCAACAGGTCTTATGCCTTTAAACTGCGCTTGTATGGTTGCTGCGAAAAAAATCGGAAATAAAAGGTATCAAATTAAAGATTTAATCGAAAATTTGAAAAAAGATTTTAAAAATGTTGACAGTTCAATCTTTAGAGCAGGAGAAAATGTAAATATAAATTTACTTTTAGGTTATGAAATAAATGGCCATAAAGTAGATTTTAATGAAAAGTATGAAGAAAACAATCCATTTTATGAATAAGTTATAGGAGGATGGCATGTTTAAAAAATTTTTTGAAAATGTTATAAAGCCAAAGGAAAATTTTGGTGGTAAAGTTATGGTTAAAGGAATGAATAAGGGGCACGAAAAACTTGCAATTTGGGGAAGATCTTTTTTGAATATTAAAGAAGATGATAAGATAATTGACTTAGGATGTGGTGGAGGAAGAAATGTTCAATACTTTTTAACTAAAGCAAAGTTCGCCTATGGAATCGACTACTCAAAGATGAGTGTTAAGGTTTCAAAAGAATTAAATGAAAAAGAAATAAAAGAAGGAAGATGTGAGATTTTTCATGGAGATGTTTCAAAAATTCCTTTTGAAGATGAAAGTATAAATATCGTAACAGCTTTTGAAACTATATATTTTTGGGAAGATATTGAAAAAGTTTTTAAGGAAATTTCCAGAGTACTTGTTAAAAACGGAACATTTTTGATTTGTAATGAAGGAAGTGAAAGAGAACATAAAAATATAAAAAAATGGGCTGATATGCTTGGATTTGAAGTCTATAATGGAGATACATTGGTTAAAATATTAGAAAAGTTAGGATTTTCAGCTGAATATCATTTAGATAAGAAAGAACATATTGTAGTTGTCGCTAAGAAACTTTAATTAAAACAGCTTTAGGGCTGTTTTTTTAGTGCTAGTATTAGAAGTTGATATAGAAAAATAGATATTAAAAAGGAACAGTGTAAAAACCGTTCCTTTTAGTTTGTTTTAAAATTGCTTGATTTTATTTTTTCTAATGTTGTTCTAACGATTGGAATTGAAAGTAATAAAATTGTTAAAAATCCTTCTGTTCCAATGTATGAAAAATTGTACCAGATTGAATAAATTAACGGATTCCAACCTTTTGGAGCATAAGCGCCGAAGAATACATAGCCTGAAAATACTGCAAATATAAATCTTCCAAAAATTGAAATTAGATAAGCGGGTATTAGCTTGTCTTTTTTCTTTGCAAATATTCCTCCAAGTCCAAGTGAGCCAAATGCTAAAATGTAATCAATGATTGCTTGGGTCGGTGTATAAACATCCGGTTTTATCAATAAGTTTAAAAGTCCGAAAGTTATTCCTGCTATAAGTCCAACTCTAAGTCCGAACATATAGCCGATGAAGACTATAAAAATCATTGAAAATAAAGTGATGCTACCTCCTTGTGGTAAACTAAAAAACTTTATTTGTTTTGCACAAATTCCAAGTGCCAATAAGATGGCAGAGTAAGTTAGTGCTTTTGTAGAAAATATTTTTTCATCTCTTCTAAAATAAAAGACGAAAAATAAAAATGCAAAGGAAATTAATAAAATTAAAGTTGTTTTTCCTCCTATACTTGCGAAAAATTTTGAAAAATTTTCCATAAAAAAACCTCCTAAGATATTCACTAGAAAGTCACATAAAAAAGACTATTCAACTTCCCTACGTCAGCATTGTCTGAATCAGGTAAAAAGGGTATTTCTCAGCTTAATAGCACCCCTAGTGAATAAAAATATTTTTGTATTAGCATACCTCTTTTTGTTACCCATTTAATTTAAGTTTAAACATAAATTACTTATCTTTAGTTTATTATGTAAATAAATTATTGAGTAAATTTTACAAAAGTGATATACTTTATTTATGTATATTAATTTATTTTAAGGAGAAAATTATGAAAAAAATATTAAATTTGGCACATAGGGGTTTTTCCGGAAAGTATCCTGAAAATACTAAAATTGCTTTTTTAAAAGCGATAGAACACGGAAATTGTGATGGTTTTGAAACAGATGTTCACATGACTAAGGATAAAAAACTTGTAATAATTCATGATGATATGGTTGATAGGACTTGCTCTAATGGAAGTGGTTTTGTAAAGGATTTGACTTCAACTGAGCTTTTACAAATGGAATTCGGTTCACATAAAGGTGCAGAATTTTTAGGTGAAAAAATTATTTTTTTAGATGAACTTTTACAAATTGTAAAGGATAATAAACTTTTTGTAAATTTAGAGTTAAAGAACAATTATGTTTTTTATGAGGGTTTAGAAGAGGCTGTTATGAATATGGTAAATGAATTCGGACTAAAAGATGATGTAATTCTATCTTCATTCAATCACGAATCAATGGAGCTTTGTAAAAAAATTGACCCAAGTTTTAAAACTGGATTGCTTTTTGAAAGTCCTCTTATGAATACTGTTGAGTATATGAGAGGAATTAAACATGAGGCAGTACACCCTGGATATTATATGCTTTTACAAAAGCCGTCTTGGGTGTCTGAGTTTAAAAAAATGGGACTTGAGATAAATACTTGGACAGTAAATGATGAAAATTATATGAGATATTTAATTGAAATGGGAGTTGATGCTATTATTGGGAATTTCCCTGATTTAACTTCAAAAGTTTTGAATAATTTATAAAAAAATCTTTAAAAGTCTTGTAATTATTCATATCTTGTGATATAATATTTGAGTGCCATTTTATGGCATTGTGATATTTAAAAAGCCTTGTCTTTTTACAATATCAATCGCATAGCAGTCGAGGTTGCGATTAATAAGTCCTCGCCTACAAAATCGCTGGGTAGCGATGTCTAAATAACCCAATATTGTAAAAAGAATTAAGGAGGAATGAAATGAAAAGTTACGTAGCAAAACCTTGCGATGTTAATCGTAAATGGTATGTAGTTGATGCAAAAGACGTTGTTTTAGGAAGACTTGCAACTGAAGTTGCTTCAATCTTAAGAGGAAAGAGAAATGTTAGATTCCAACCATCATTCGATATGGGAGATTATGTTATTGTTGTTAATGCTGAAAAAGTTAAATTAACTGGAAACAAATTACAACAAAAAGAACATAGATACTATACTGGATATTCAAATGGTTTAAAAGCTATTTCTTATGAAAAAATGTTACAAACTAAACCTGAAAAAGTTATTGAACTAGCCGTTAAAGGTATGCTTCCAAAGAATGTTTTAGGAAGACAAATGTTCAAAAAATTAAAGGTTTATGCTGGTCCAGAACATAATCATGAAGCTCAACAACCAGAAGTTTTAACATTAAATAAATAGGAATAGAAAGGAGATTTAACATATGGCAACTCAATATGTAGGAACAGGAAGAAGAAAAACTTCTGTAGCTAGAGTTTTCTTAACACCTGGAAATGGAAAATTTGTTATTAATAAACAAGATATAGATGAATATTTTGACTATGATACTTTAAAGGTAACTGCAAAATCACCTTTAGAAGTAACTGAAAGTCTTGGAAAATTCGACGTTTATGTAAATGTAAAAGGTGGCGGATTTACAGGACAAGCCGGAGCAATCAGACATGGTATTGCAAGAGCTTTATTAGAAGTTTCTGCTGAATTAAGACCTGTATTAAAAAGAGCCGGTTTCTTAACAAGAGACCCTCGTAAGAAAGAAAGAAAGAAATATGGTCTTAAAAAAGCAAGAAGAAGCCCACAATTCTCAAAGAGATAGTAATTTTAAAATTAAAGTGTTGGAAATCCAACACTTTTTTTATTTTTTTATTTAGTTTTTATTTTTTTAAATTTCATTTAAGTTTTTAATACTATAATAATATTACATTAGTTAAGAAATTATTAAAATACATATAAATTCATATTTTAGTGTATTTATATTAATGAAATAAATTTTATTGTTGAGAATATATTTTTATTAAAAGTTTTTGTTAAAAATTTTTTTAATTTAAGTTTACTTTAAGGTTAGTGGTTTAAAATATATTCAAGATAATAAATGATTTACATAGATGAGGTGATTTGTTATGGATAATGAAAGAGATAATGTCTTTGAAGAAGAAAAAACAGAAGATATTGAAACAAAAGAAAATGTTGAAACAAAAGAAAATATTGAACCAACAGAAAATGTTGAAACAACAGAAGATGTTGAAACAACAGAAAAAGTTGAAAGTTATGAAGAAGATATGGCTGAAAGGAAACGAAAATCCAAGGAAAGATTATCTTCGTATATAGATAATGTTGTTGAAAAAGAGTTTGAAAAGAGAAATAAAAGCAATAAGGTTAAATCTTTTTCAAAATTTCTTTTAGCGGTTGTTTTAGCTAGCTCAATAAGTATAGGTGGAACAAGTTATTATCTAAGGAATAATAACACTGAAAAATCTGTCTTAAATCAAGCTCCAACCGATCAAAATGCAAATACAACAAATGCAGATACATCAGGAAATACAACTGTAGAAAAAGCCGTTGCAAAAAAAGCTATGCAATCTGTTGTAGGTATAACAACTGTTGGGGTTTCTGAAGATATGTTTTCTGTTCAAAAACAAACAAGCGGGCTTGGTTCAGGGGTTATCGTAAGTAAAGAAGGTTATATTTTAACTAATAATCACGTTGTTGACCCTTCAAAAACAAAATCCGTAACAGTAATTTTAAGTGACGGAACAAAGCATGAGGCAAAAGTTTTATGGAGTGATAAAACTTTAGACTTAGCTGTTATTAAAATAGATCCTAAAGGACTAGATTTAAAACCTGTTGAATTTGGAGACAGTTCAAAAGTTTCAATAGGAGATAAAGCTATAGCAATCGGGAATCCGCTTGGTATAAATTTAAAATCAACTTTAACTTCCGGATATATTTCAGGAAAAGATAGAGTGATTACATTACAAGACGGCTCAACTATGGAAGGTTTATTCCAAACTGATGCGGCAATAAATCCCGGAAATAGTGGCGGTGGATTATTTAATGATAAAGGACAACTTATCGGAATAAATACGGCAAAAGCCGGAAATAGTGACGGAATCGGATTTTCAATTCCTTCAAATTTAGCCAAACCTATTTTAGAACAAATAATTAAAAACGGTAAGTTTGAAAGTGTATCACTTGGTATTAGAGGTATAGATGTTTCCAGATATAATGTATTAGGACAAGAAAAATTACCTGTTGACTCAGGTGTATATGTTCATGAAGTCCTATCCGGTTCTCCGGCAGATTCTGCAGGACTTAAACCAAATGACATTATTACAAAAGTTGGAGATACAAAAGTTACATCAAACTCAACTTTAAAAGCTGCCTTATTGAACTATAAGATTGGCGATAAAGTTAAAATTGAAGTTTACAGAGATGGAAATACAACTACAATAGAAGTTAAATTCTCACAATTTGACTTAAATAAAGTTGAGAATAATATAAAACAAAATCAAAATCAAAACAGTTTTAATCCAAACCGTAATCGTAATGGTAATTACAATGAAAATGAAGAAGATTTTGATGGAAATGATGATAACAACAGTAACAACAACAATTAATTAGCATATTAGTAGAGATTTTTTTATAAATCCTCCGTAAAAATAAATAAATGCGAAAAAAGTTATGAAAATATTTTCATAACTTTTTTTGTTATATAAATTTTTTAAGTATTTGGTTAATTTTTTTAATAAATTTTGTGTAAAAGTATTTTGAAATAGTATTTATTTTTTATTTAATCATTACTTTTTAATTTAATGTTTGAAGAAAACTTTACTAAAAAAACAATTTATGACATTTTTATTCATTACTTGTGAAAAAATTTAACTTATTTTAAAAAAAGACGAAATCCTTTATTTTTTACTATTGAATATTGAAAACTAAAGTGATATACTAATGATAAGGTTTTTTTATTAAAAAACTGTACATATTATTATTTACATAGGAGGAATTTGAAATGGCAAGATTTACATTACCTAGAGATTTGTATCATGGTAAAGGGTCCATTGAAGAATTAAAAAATTTAAAAGGAAAACGTGCTTTTGTTGCAGTAGGTGGAAGTGCGATGAAACGTTTTGGTTTCTTGGATAAGATAGTTAATAACTTAAAAGAAGCCGGAATGGAAGTAGAAGTATTTGAAGGTATTGAACCTGACCCAAGCGTAACAACTGTAATGAGAGGTGCAGAGGTTATGAAAAACTTTGAGCCTGATTGGATTGTTGCAGTAGGGGGAGGCTCTCCAATAGATGCTGCAAAGGCAATGTGGGCATTTTATGAATATCCAGAAGTTACTTTTGAAGACTTGTGTATTCCTTTCAACTTCCCAACACTAAGAACAAAAGCTTTATTCTGTGCTATCCCATCTACATCAGGAACTGCAACAGAAGTTACTGCTTTCTCAGTTATTACTGACTATGATAAAGGAATTAAATATCCTTTAGCTGACTTTAATATCACTCCTGACATTGCAATCGTAGATTCAGACTTAGCAGAAACAATGCCAAAGAAATTAGTTGCACATACAGGAATGGATGCTATGACTCATGCTATTGAAGCTTATGTATCAACTCTTCATTGCGATTATACAGACGGACTTGCTCTTCATGCAATCAAAATGATTAGAGAAAACTTAATTAATTCATTCAACGGAGATATGGACGCAAGAGCAAAAATGCATAATGCACAATGTCTTGCAGGAATGGCATTTTCAAATGCTTTATTAGGAATCGTTCACTCAATGGCTCACAAAACAGGTGCAGCTTATAGTGGTGGACATATTGTTCATGGTTGTGCAAATGCAATGTATCTTCCAAAAGTAATTAAGTTCAATGCAAAAGAAAAATCAGCAGAAGTAAGATATGCAGAAATTGCAAAATTCTTAGGACTTGAAGGAGCAAATGATACTGAAAGCACACAAAACTTAATTAACGAATTATTAAGAATGAATAAAGAATTAGAAATTCCAACTTGCATTAAAGAATATGAAGGTGGAATCATTGATGAAAAAGAATTCAATGAAAAACTTCCAAAAGTTGCAGAACTTGCAGTAGGAGATGCTTGTACTGGTTCAAACCCAAGAGCAATTACACCTGCTGAAATGGAAAAATTATTAACTTGTTGTTTCTATGATAGAGAAGTAGATTTCTAATAATGGTTTAAAATTCAAAAAGACGAGGATTTCCTCGTCTTTTTTTGCTATTGTTTTAATTTTTATTGTAAGAACAGCCATGTGTTACTTGAAGGGCGGGATTTTTTGCCTCAGGAGCTAATCTATAATTTTGGTCATCGTAGTGGATAAATACCTCCTTTAAATTCTAAAAATCTGCAATATATTTACCCAAAAGAAAAAAATAAATAATAGAATAATATGTTTTTTAGCTAATTCGTAAACTTATTCACAATTTTTGTGGATAAGTTGTATATATCTGTGGATAAGTTAATAAAATTGTGGAAAAATATATTTTTTAAAGTGTATAAAATATAAATTTATCCACAGAAATTAAAAAAATGCTTTAAAAATCAATATTTTTTTATTATGTTGACAAAATTATGATAAAATGGTATCATAAAACGCAAATGCAATTTATTCCTATTAATAATAGAGTTTAGGAGGGTTTATGAAAAAAAGAACGATAGCTATGTTGTTACTTAGTGCTTTAGTTTTAAGTGCTTGTGGTAGCAAAAAAGAAGTTAAAGAAAAAGAAAAGATAGATGTGAGTCTTTTTGAAGAAAATGATTCAAAAAGGAGTAAGTATAAGGGATATACTGTTGAGGAAGTATATATTAATGGAGAAAAAGTTAAAATAGATGTCCAATCTCATGGCGACCATTATCATATTATTTATAATGGAAAGAAATATAGCTTAGATAAAGAAAAATATGAAGAGCTTTTTAAAAAAGATAATAAAATTGTTCTTGAAAGTGAAAATATGGAAAAGAGTTTAAAAGATATTTCTCCTGATGAAATTATTTCATATTATAAGCATGGCGACCATTGGCACGTGAAAACAAAGCATGGAGAATTTATAACTCATGAGGACCCAAGTAAGATAAAAAATATTTCACAATTAAAAGAAAAGTCTATAAAGACTATAAGTAAAAAAGAATTGAATTCTAAAAGAATAGTTAGTTATTATAAACATGGCGACCACTGGCATGTTAGAACTGCTGACGGAAAAGAGTATGTTACTTATGAAGACCCGTCAAAGAAAACTGTAGTTGAAGAAAAAAAATCATCAAAAGTAGTTAATAAGATAACAGAAAAAGAAACAAAGGGAAGAAAGATAGTAGAGATTAGAAAGCATGGCGACCACTGGCATATTAAATTTGATGATGGAACAGAGTATGTTACTTACGAGAACCCAACAAAGAAAGATAAGATTGATGAAAAAAAATCATCAAAAGTAGTTGAGAAGATAACAGAAAAAGAAACAAAGGGAAGAAAGATAGTAGAGATTAGAAAACATGGCGACCATTGGCATGTAAAACTTGATGATGGAACTGAATATATAACAAAGAAAGATCCGACAGGTAAGAAAGAACTTCCTAGTGAAAAAGAGATGGAAAAAGATGATGACTTTAAGAAAGAGTTTGAAATGCATTTCCACGATTTGTTACAAAATTATTTTGTTGGAGATGAAACTAAGATACGGGCTCATAGTAGTAAAAAGTCTGTAAAATCTTATTCTTGGTATATTAAAAGAAATGGGAAAGATTTTGAAAAAATAGAAAATGCAAATACTGAAACTTTAAAGATTGTTTTAACAGAACAAGATAATCGCGCTATTATAAAGGCTGAGGCTTTAGATAAAAACGGAAAAGTTGTCGATACTTGTCAAGGAACTTTAAAAGTTTTAACTAAAAATGTTGGAGATGTTGTGATTACAGGCCTTAAAGACCATTATCATACTAAGGATAAATTATCTCTTTTGGTAAATTATGATGAAAATGATGTAAACTATGTGTGGTATTTGAAGAAAAGAGCACAAGATTTTGAAAAAGTTTTTGAGTCTAAGGATAAGAGTTTTAATTCAACATTTTCGTTGGATTCAACATATAATAGAGCGGTTATAAAGGTTGCTGTTTATAAAAACGGCGTCCTTTTAAAGGAATCTAATCCTGTAAAAATTATCGTAAATGACCATAATCACGGGCCTGCTTTTAAGGGAGAGCCGGAAATTGGTAAAAAACTTTTAAAGAAAAAGGGCTTTGACGAAAGATTGATTTATGCTTTGATGTTAGCCGAGGGAGATATAGCTTTTCCGGGAAAAGAAATTTCTGATACAGAATTGGAAAATTATTTAAAGAGCATTAAAAAGATAAATTTATATAAATTTAATGATGCACTTAAAATGTCCGGACTTGAAAAGTTGGAAAATCTTGAAAACTTAAATATTTCATATACAGGTGCAACTAATTCGGATATAGAAACTTTAAAGAAGTTCAAAAATTTAAAAGATTTAAATATTTCAGGTAATAATATTACAAAATTCGACTTTATTAGTGAATATAAAAATTTAGAGGGTTTATCCATTATGGAGCTTGGTAATGTTGATTTGTCTTTTGTTAAAAATCTAAAAGATTTGAAAAAATTAAATATTTCAAGAAATGATATTCAAAGTTTTGCATTCATTTCTAATTTATCTAAACTAGATACTTTAATTATGGATTATGTGAATTGTGATAATTTAGATTTCTTGAAAAATACAACAAAGTTGAAAAATTTAAGTCTTGACGGTAATAGAATTAAAGATTTGACTCCAATAAAAAATAATAAATTTGAAACTCTTTATGTTTCCAAAACAGGAATAAAAGATTTTTCAATTCTTGGAAATCAAGAAAATCTTATTGCAATTTTTGCAAATGAAAATAATATTGATAGCTTGAAAGTTTTTTCTAATTTTAAAAATGTTGAATTTATAGAGGCTGAAAAAAATAATATAAGTTCTTTAGAAGATGTTAAATTGTTCCCACTTCTTGAAACTTTGAAATTAGGGAAGAATCCAATTAAGAGTTTGAAAATTTCTAAGGATAATAACTCTATAAAGACTCTTAATTTGAATGAAACATTACTTGAAAATTTGGAATATAAAATTAAATTTAAATCACTTACAAGTTTAGAATATTCCAATACACCTGCGCTTAAATCTGAGCTTGGAAAAGTTGAAAATATTCAAAAAAATACAGCCGGAGTAATTTTTTATGACGGAAAATATTATGCAATAAGTCATGGCGACCATTCTCATACTTATGCAGGAACTCAAAGTGTTAATCCGACAAAGGTTAAGTTTAAGTTTGATAATTCAGAAATAATCGGCTTTGATGAAACAGGATACTTTATTAATCATAAAGTTGCTACTTTGTCAGACGGTTCAGAATATTTCAATATTTATCATATTGACGGTTTTCCAAAAGGAGCGTTTGAACTTCCTAATTCTATGAGTGAAAAATTAAAAGTTTCAGAAGAAATTGTATCAAAATTAGTTAAGCATAGAATTTCAGAAGTGGAAAATTTAATCAAGTCTAAAGAAAATAAAACTGAATTATTTAAGAAATTTGAAGAAATCAAAAAAATGGAAAATACAAATGAAAAATTCAAAAAAATAAATGAGTTTGAAAAGAAAGTTTCCGTTGAAAAAGAAATTAAAAAAGATAATAAAAATGCAGAGTTTGAAAAATATAAAAAATTGTACGAAGAGAATAAAGAAAAAGTTTCTGTTTCAGACCAAGCATTTATTGAAAGTTTGATTAATGCAATAGAAACTGCATTGACAAAAAATAATGAATCTTTTGCTAAAGAAAAGCTAAAAGCCTTAAAGACAGAGTTATCAAAATATATTCAAATTTCTGAAGAAAAGGTTGAAAACCAAAAAGAAGATTCAAGAAAAGCAGACTTTGAAAAATACAAAAAGTTATATGAAGAAAACAAAGATAAAGTTCCAATGCTTAGTCAAGCCTATATTGAGGGATTAATTCCGTCATTGGAAACTGCTTTTTCAAACGGAAATAAAGATTTTATAGACAAGAATTTACCACTTTTGAAAAAAGAATTGTCAATGTTTATAAAAATTAATTAAAACGAAAGCCACGATTGTGGCTTTTTTACTTTTAAAAATTTTACTTTTCTCTTTGATTATGCTATAATTAATGCTTGAGTTATTACTCAAAATATGTCGTGATATTTAATGTGTAGTTTGTTTTTGTCTTTTTTTCTTTCGTAACTATCGTTAAGATTCACGGTAAATATGAAAGGAAATAATATGATAGAAAATTTTAATGAATTTAATTTGTCGGATAGTCTTTTAAAAGCCATTGTTGAAATGGGTTTTGAAGAACCATCTCCAATTCAAAAACAAGCAATTCCAACGATGTTAAATAATGAGGACATTATTGGACAAGCACAAACAGGAACAGGAAAGACTGCCTCTTTCGGTATTCCGATAGTGGAAAAGGTAAATAAAAATAGCAAGACGACACAAGCAATGGTACTTTGTCCGACTAGAGAGCTTTCAATTCAAGTTGCAGAAGAAATTTCAAAACTTGCAAAGTATAAGGGAGTTACTGTTGTTCCGATTTATGGGGGACAACCGATAGAAAGACAAATCCGTTCTTTAAAAATGGGTGTTCAAGTTGTAGTTGGAACTCCGGGTCGTGTTATAGACCATATTAAGAGAAAAACTTTAAAAACAGAAAATATTAGAACATTTGTTTTGGACGAGGCGGACGAAATGTTTGATATGGGCTTTAGAGAAGATATTGAAAAGATTATAGGATTTTTACCTTATGAAAGACAAACAACTTTCTTCTCAGCTACAATGGACCAAGAAATTATGGACTTTGCTGCAAGATACCAAAGTGAGCCAAGACTTATAAAGGTTGTTCCTAAGGAATTGACTGTTCCAAAGGTTACTCAATACTATTTTGCGCTTAAACACAATATGAAGTTAGAAATACTATCTCGTATTTTAGATGTTCAAAATCCGAAACTTACAGTTGTTTTCTGTAATACTAAAAAAATGGTTGACGATTTAACAGCAGGTCTTCAATCTCGTGGATATTTTGCAGACGGACTTCACGGTGATTTAAAGCAAATTCAAAGAGACGGAGTAATGAATAAGTTTAGAAATTCAACTATCGATATTTTAGTTGCAACTGATGTTGCTGCTCGTGGTATCGATGTTGATGATGTAGATTTAGTTATAAATTATGATATGCCACAAGATGTGGAATATTATGTTCATAGAATAGGTAGAACTGCAAGGGCAGGTAGAGAGGGAACTGCGATAAGTTTTGTTTCTCCAAGAGAAATGAACACTCTATCACAAATTCAAAAATATACAAAAACTAAGATTGAAAAAAGAGATATGCCAACTCTTAAAGACTTGATTAAAAGACATGAAGAAAGATTTATGGAAGATATCAAGGAAGAAATCAATAAAAATGAACATTCAAAAGAATTGAACCTTATCAATGTTTTGATGAGTGAAGATTTTTCTCCAATCGACATTGCAGCTTGTCTTTTGAAACATTATAACGAAAATAATAAACTTAATAATCACGAAGAACTTATGGACGTTGATATTAAGAAGAATAAGAAAAAAGGAAATGATAAGACTTCAATTTCTAACAAAACTTTTGGAAAGTCAAATGTTACAGATAAAAATTCAGGCAGAATTTATATCAACATAGGCTCAAGAAAGGGAGTTTCACAAAGACATATAGTATCTGCTCTTTGTAATGACGCAGGATTAAGTGCAAGAGATATTGGAGATATTGAAATTTTTGAAAAGTTCAGCTTTGTAAATATTCATAAAAATGCTCTTAAAGATGCAGTAAATAACTTGAATAATGCGCATATAAAAGGCTTTAAGGTCTTAGTTGAACTTGCGAATAAAAAAGAAAATCATTCAAAATTTTCTCCGAAACCAAAAGATAAAAAGGATAAAAAAGATAGAAAAGGCGATAAGTCGAAACGTGATAAACAAAAAAGAAGATAGATATGGAATTTTGTAAATATAAAAAAGATTTGAATTTTTCATACACAATGGGAGCTTTTCCGACCATTGAGCTTTTGCAGTCAGAAAAGTATAAAACTATTGCAGTTTTAGTACATTCAAAATATGATGATAAAGAGAAAGTGGAAAAGTTTTGTGCTGAAAATAGAGTTAATTTAATTTATAATGATAAAATTGTAAACAAACTTCAAAAAAAAGAAAATACACTTGTGATAGGTGTTTTTGAAAAAAACTTTGCAAAAATAAAAAAAGACAATCATATATTGTTATGTGAGCCGAGAGATAAGGGAAATTTGGGAACTATTTTACGAACAGCTTTAGGATTTGGCTTTAAAAATATTGCCATAATTGACGGCTGTGATGTATTTGACCCAAAGACAGTTAGGGCATCAATGGGTGCGATTTTTAAGATGAATATAGAAATTTTTGAAAATTTTGAAGATTACAAGAAAAATTTTGAAGAAAATAATATTTATTCATTCATATTAAATGAAAAATCAACTTCTCTTAAAAATGTAGAAATTAAAAAGCCATTTACATTAATGTTCGGAAATGAATCACATGGACTTGAAAACTTTGACTTAAAAGGAACAAATCCGGTATTCATAGAGCAAACAAAAGACGTAGATAGCTTTAACCTACCAATCGCAAGTGCAATAGCAATGTATAAATTTACAGAAAGATAAAAAAACGAAAAGCAGGAGTAATCCTGCTTTTTAAATTAAGTTTGACAAGTCGTTCATATTAAATTCGTTTAATAAATCTTTTAATCCTATTTTGATTTCATCTCTTTCAAAATTATGTTCATTTAGGAATTTTGAATCTTTTGTATTTAGGTAAGAATAGAAAAGCAGTCCGATAAGTAGGCTGTCGCCGTTTTTGTATTCTAACATTTTATACAGATTATCTTCTGCCTTATCGATATGACCTAAATCTATTTCTTCTTTTAAAACCTTTAAAAATTCTTTGCTTTCATCGAATTTTAATAATTTTTCAGGAGAGGAATTTTTATCTATTTTAAATACAAATTCCAAAATCATACTTATCCATTCTTCAATTTTTCTCATTATATAGTCATTCTTTAACATATTATCTCCTAGTCTATTACTTCAAGATATGCAATGTTAAAATACATTGTAGAACAGATTAGTCCAAGATTTAAAATTACCCATAGAGCTGTTTGTTTTGTGTATCTTGTAAAATATGCTCCAACTGCTCCTAATATTTGTGGTAGAAAATAACCACAAATGAATACATATACAGGGAAAGAAATTCTAAGGTCTGTTTTAAATGATTTAACATATTAATGAAATTAATTCCATTAATGCACCTATTGTAAATAATATTTTTTTATATTTTCTTTGTTTCCATAGTTTTCCTTATCTTTGCCTAGAAAATCTAAAAAAGTTTTTTAAATTCCTCTTGAGCTAGGATAAGTTCATGTGTCATAGGTGGATCGAATGAAGTATGTCCTGAAATAGGGAAAATTAATTTTGAATTATTTAATTTTTCATTTAATAAATGCGCTCCAACCGGTCTGCAATCAACATCATATCTTCCATGAATTATTATTGTAGGAATATCTTTTATTTTTTCTACATTATTTAAAATGTAATTATCCTCGAAGAAACAGTTGTTTACAAAGTAATGACATTCCATAATCGCCATTGAAATATCCTCATCAGTTATTTCTTCTGAAATTACTCTCGGTTCAAGCGCAACAACTGAATTTTCAAAAGCGCTAAAAGATTTTCCGTATTTCTTCTTTGTTTCATAATCGTCAGATGTTAAATATTTGTAATAGCTTTGAACATAATCTTTGCTTTCTTCCTCTGTAAAAGGTGCTTTAAAAATATCAAAAGCCTCCGGAAAGAACATTCCCGCTCCACCTTGATATAACCATTTAATATCTTCATCTCTTCCTAAGAATATTCCACGAAGGATAAGTCCGACAACTCTTTTTGGATAATTTTCTGCGTAGTATAAAGATAAAGTTGTTCCCCAAGAACCACCATAAACAAGCCATTTATCAATGCCTAAATGTTCTCTTATCTTCTCCATATCTTTTGCAAGATTTTCTGTGTTGTTGTCTTTTAATTCTAAAAATGGCCTACTTTTACCACAACCTCTTTGGTCGATTGTTACTATTCTATAAAATGTAGGATCTAAAAATCTTTTTGAATTTGCTCCACAACCACAACCCGGTCCTCCATGAACGAAAACAACAGGAGCACCATTTGGGTTTCCGGCTTGTTCAAAATAAATTTCATGTGTATCATCAACTTTTAAATATCCCTTATCAAATGATTCGAAATCAGGAAAAAGCGTTTTAAATTCCATATTAACCTCCAAAATAAATTTAATTATCAAGACTATATTATAAGAAAAATATTTTTTTGTCAAGTTGTTTTTTATAGTTCAAATGTGATAAAATATTAAAATGATGTATTAGGAGGTTTTATGATAGGAATAGTAGCAGCTTGCCTTACGACATTTGCATTTGCACCACAAGTTATAAAGGTAATGAAGGATAAAAATACAAAATCTCTTTCATTAGTTATGTGTTTTATGCAAACTTTGGGAATTTTTTTGTGGTTGGTTCATGGAATTTTTATAAAAGACTTTGCGCTAATTTTTGCAAATAGTATTTCATTTGTTATGGTCGCAATAATACTTTTATATAAAATAAAATATCACTAGCTTTTTATTTAAAAATATGATATAATAACTGTATATATAATAAAAAAGACTTGACAAATTAAAAGAAGGCGATTAAAATGATCAAGACAAGACAAGACAAGACAAGACAAGACAAGACAAGACAAGACAAGACAAGACAAGGTTGTAATATGCTTAAACAACCTTTTATTTAGTGTGCATTTTTCTATGCGTAAAGCATGTGAAGATGCACATTTTTTTATGTCTAAATTGTTTCGCGTTAACACTTTTAAGGAGGTGTTTTCAATGTAATAGGTGGGGTTATACGGAAAAAACAAAATAAAAATTATACGGAGGTAAAAGATGAAAATATTAGTAAAAAAGACAATGGGCATATTGATGGCTACATTAGTAGCATTTGGCGTAATGGCTGGAACTACACAGGCATTTGCGGCTGGCAACCAGCTCGAATATAAGGTTAATAGTCAGTTAAGTGTAAGTGGTTCACTTTTCTCAAAGAAAGTTACTGGAACTGTAGATGTAAGTAAAACCGTAACTGCAACTCCCGTAACTCCAATTGAAGGTCAGACAGATTTTTATTCAGGTGCTATAAGTGCAAGCGTGGAAGTTGCTGACCTTTTTGAAGGAGCTTACAAAGTATATGAGAAGGATATAAAAGGGAAAGGCTTTGGACCTTGGAATTTTGAAAATATAGTCATGTCTAGTGAAGGTGAAAAATTCCCAATTGCTCAATATACGGTAAAATTCCCTTCTAATTTCAAGATTGACGAAAAAGCAATTAAAGCTAGCGAAAATTCATCTGCTATTAGTGCTATTACAGCAAACTATGTAAAAAAGGATAATTCAGTTGTTATCACTATTCAATTAGGAAATTGGAATGATTATAAAGAATTCTTTAAGCTTGTAGAAAGCGAACGTAATCAAACAGGACATGAAATTAACGTAAATATCCCATATACCGTAGAAGGAAAAGAAGAATTACTTGGGACTATAACAGGTTCGGGCGTTTGCCAATTATATAAATTTGGAAATCACCCAGTTAAGGATCCGATCGTTAACATTACATCCCCGCTAAAGTCTCTAGAAATTAAAAGACCGTAGGAGGCTTAACATGAAATTACTAAAGAATATGGCTATAGCGATATTATCAGCTACATTGATTGCATCAACGGTATTTGTACCGTCCGCATTTGCTGAAGGCAGTGAGCCTCTTCCGTATTTGATAAAGGATGTGATGGCTACTACACCTGAATATTTGACTGATAGTGCTCTAAATAATACGTATTGGGTTGATGTGGAAAAGAAGGAGATAACCGATGGTTTAGATGGAAAAACTTACTATGGAGTATTCCCTAAGTATTTGACCTCTCCAAGCAAAACAGCGATTGCGGATTTTCCATTTAACTCTTTGGATGGTATGACAAGTACTCCAAATGCGGGGATAGTAAATAGTTTTAATACGTATTGGTTCTTGCCTGGGATGGATTTTGAAGAAAGATATGGTTATCTCGCAGGGCACGATACGGCAGAAGGAGATACAAAACCAGGACAACATCCTACAAAACCTATCGAAAATCGTGTCAATCCATTTGGCTTTGGAGAAAATGATTTATTAACTCAAGATGAAATTAAAAATCCAGTTGATAAACTTAAAGTATACGGTGATCTAAGGCTCAAGGATGTAACGGATTCCAAAGCGGTTGGTGAACTACAGCCTGGGGATAAACTGAATCTTGATTTTTCAGTTAATATCTCATGGTTTAAGCGTTATCTCAATGGTTGGACGCTAAACTATACAAGAGTTGGTGGCATGAATGACGTTGATATTAAAAAATTCCACAATAGTTACGGTAAGGTTGATGCAGGATTTACTTTCACATTAGACATTCCAGATGGTGTAGAAGTAGCTAATGATGCATCTGCTACAATTAGCGGAATTAAGGGATTTTCTCCAAGTGTAACAAAAACAAAGGATGGTAAAACACTTATTGTTACATTAAAAAAAGATAATCCAGGAACAACCCAAAAATGGCAAGACATCATTAACGAAGTTAAGAATGTAGATACAAGCAATATTATGATTTCAGTAACTGGTCTATCTGTGAAAAAGACAGCTACTGAAGGTAAGAAATATAGAATTCGTGGAACGGTATCTGGTTTCTATGATTTTGCCAATTCTCTTACAGAGAATTTTGTGAAAGCAACAACTGCAAGAGAGGATGACCGTGCTAATCGCAATTATTTCTTCTTTGCAGCTGAACAAGACGCGAGTGGGCTTGATAATAATGGTGAAGAAAATAAGCCTAAACAAATTTCTTATTCGTTCCAAGTGAAGAAACCAACACCAACACCAACACCAACACCAGATCCAACACAAAATACTGTTACATTTATCAATGGTGATAAGGAATACGCTAAGGTAAAAGTAGAAAATGGTAAGTCTATTTCAGGGGACGCATTAGATACAGAATCTATGCCGAAAGACCCAACAAAAGCGGGATATGTATTCAAAGAATGGAATACATCAGCTGATGGAAAAGGCACAGCATTTACAGGTGATACAATTGTAAATGAAGATATGAAAGTCTATGCTATTTATGATAAAAAGGTAGTAAAACCAGGTCCAAAGGATCCAGTAAAACCAGGTCCAAAGGATCCAGTAAAACCAGGTCCAAAGGATCCAGTAAAACCAGAACCAAAGAAACCTGTAAAACCAGAACCACAAAAACCTGTAGTAAAGGTAAAAGTACCAAAAACAGGAGATAGTTCAAATGTAGGAATATTTACAGGACTATTAGCATTATCAGGTGGAGCATTAGCTATTCTTATAACTTTGAGAAAACGCAAAATGAGAGAAGAAAACTAGATAAAAAAATAGACTTAGAAAAAATTGTAGAACAATTATAGTTTCAATAAACACAAGAAAACGACCACATAGGAGTATTTCTACTCTTGTATGGTCGTTATTTTTTTGTAGCGCTTAAAGGTCATCAGTTAAACTTGATTTCCACAAATCCCTAACTGAACGCTCCTAACGAGTGTCTTTTTAATTACATAGAAAGGAGTGAGCTGAACGGCAAAAGGTAAGTATCAACAATGTCTTGAACCAGACGGCTTGCTTTTAATTGAGGGCAGTGGTAGAAACTACAATAGAAAGTGCTGTTGGAATGGTTGTTAGAAGTGGACTTAAGCGTTTAAGTGGTGAAATATATTTATTAGACTTAGAAACTTTGACTAATTCTAAAGACTTAATTCAAGAAATGAGTTTAAAATCTCTTTTACAAATAAAAACAGGTAATTATACTAAAGAAAGTAATTGTATGTATCTTTTAGTAGGAGTTACTTCAAGAGAAGGAATTTTTTTTGATAGTTTAACCAGCAAATAGTGAAATCAAGCTATTCGGACTTTACAAACTTAACTCAAATATGTTAAAATAAATATGAATTTACGATTCTTGTGTAAAAGAATATTTATTTCATCATATTTAGCATTTAAAGATTATCTAAATTGTAAATATGATATAATAACACTGTATTATTGAAATTTTTACGCAGGGGAGATGTATAACGAGATTTCCAGATGAAATTAAAGTGGCATTTTCTACTGTGAATAGATGGGAAGGTGGCAAAGCAAAGCCTAACCTTAATGCTATGAAAAACATAAAATAGTTCTGCCTAGAACATAATGCTGTAGCTGAAGCGTTTAATAAGGTAATGAAGACAGAATTTGTATATCAGAAAAAATTTACAAGCTTAAAACAACTAAAATTAGAATTATCAGAGTATGTTTATGGGTATAATAACCTAAGGATACATAGATCATTAGGTTACTTGACACCAGTTAAATATAGGCAATCCAGATTAACTAGTAGTTATTAGTTAATCTTAAGTTAGCATATTCGATTTTAGATTGTACAAATAGGCGTTGACAATCCAGTAGATAGATAAAGAAAAATTGTGAAAAGGAAGATAAATATGAAAAAAACGAAAAAGTTTATTGCGCTTTTGATAGCTACTATCACGATGGCATCAAATATCGCCCCAGTTTTTGCGACTGATGGGGTTGGAGGGTTGACAAAATCGGTTAGTGCTGAAGATAAATGTCCTACTGTGGCAGGAGTTAATATTCCTGCAAAACCAGTAAAACCTGGAGAAGGAGAAACGGTAGAAAGTCTCACAAAAAATCCAGACCAACCAAATATCTATACTTTGCGTACAGACTATAAGGTTGAGATGAAGAATGCTGATGGGAAATCCTCTTTTGTAATCAACGACCAACCCTACATAGCTAGTGTTGGTGAATCTGCAACAAAAGAAGAAAAAGCTAGGATAAGTAAGACAATTACCTTACCTGAATTTTCTGGTTATTACATTCCTAAAAATGATGCAGGAAATAA
Organism: Parvimonas parva; assembly: GCF_016552165.1. GTDB lineage: Bacteria > Bacillota > Clostridia > Tissierellales > Peptoniphilaceae > Parvimonas > Parvimonas parva. The sequence goes on from NZ_JACVDA010000013.1 coordinate 45,914, forward strand.
AATTGAAAATTATAATATTAATTATGATATGATAGTAAAAAAAGCAAGAGATGGCAAAAAAAGTGGTGACGAAGAAATTGGACTTGGGTATGAAAGTAGTCAAGAATTTCTTTATTATGGAAAAGAAAACGAAGTAACAGTCAAACACGTTTTTCAAGACATCACAGACTTAAATAAGTATACAAATTTAGGTGGAGATGATCAAAAAGAAATCACTACAAAGCAAACAGGTAACACTGCTTCTATTTTGGAAATAAAACCACTTGAGGAAAAAGATAGAAAAGGCTTTGTTCCAGAACAAGATTTTATCAAGATACGAGTACCAAATGATACAACTGGTTTTGTTGTAGAATATCGTTACAACCGCGCCCGTTTTGATGTAGTTTTTGACACACAAGGTGGAACACCACTTCCAGCTCGTACCCTTTATTATGAACAAGAAATTCCTAAAATTGCCGATGAAGACATACCTACAAAAGTAGGCGGTACATTCCAAGGTTGGAAATCATCTGTAAACTTAAAGAAAAAAGATGGCACTACAATTACAGCTGGTACATTAATTTCAGAAAAAGATTTAAATTCTGGTTTTATGATGCCGGCAGAGAAAGTTACCTTTACTGCAGTCTGGAAGGACAAGGACAAGGCTGACTATGCAGTACAATTTTGGGCAGAAAAGGCAGACCACGCTGAAGACGCATCACTTTTAGACAAGTACGACTATATAGGCGCTCGTGTATATAAAGACCAAAACACAGGCTCGAGACCAGACTTGGATAAGGAGTCTGTAGAAGACATAGTCTTTACGGACCTAGACAAAGAACGCCTACAAAAGATCTGGAAGGGAGAGCTTGCTCTAAACAAATTCTTTGTTTACAACAAAAAATTAACAGATAAAGAAAATGCGGATCCTAAAAATACAAATGTAATTAAGTCTGTTGATTCAACAGGTAAGACTGTCTACAATATTTACTACGACAGACAAGTCTACGACCTATACTTCACTAAATCTAACGTGGGAACAGGAGCTAACACTTTCTATCCTGAAATCTACAAATATGATGAAAAGAAAGACGAAGATGTAAAAGTAGGAGAGCCTGGCAATCCCTACCACTTTAAGGCACGCTTTAACCAAAGTATGGTTGGCTTGTGGCCAGATGATGTAAAGGAAGTAAAGGGATTTACTAAAGGTTACTCTAGTATAGGATGGTTACCAAATCTTAAGAAGCCTAAAGTTGTTTTTAGGGATACTCCTCCCTACAGACTTTCTGCCAACCTCTTTATAGATTCTACTGAATTAATAAATCAAGGTGGCTATGTTAGTGAAATAGACTTAGGCAATGGTAAAAAAAAGCAAGCTAGCATGACAGACCTTTCCTTTGGGATTGATCAAGATCAAAACACAATGCCCCACCACATAGACTTTTGGTTGGATGGTTTTGATGGTGAACAAGTTATAGATTATGACCTCTACACCATAAAATCTGATACAGATAATTCATCATATACGGGTTTTCTTCCTCCAGATCTCCAAGGTTTTACACCAAAGGAAAAAGGAGGAAGAGGGTCACAATTTTATGACGACTATGATTTAGACGACCTTAATGAAGAACGTGAGGAAACAACACCTTTTCCTGAGGAATATTCTAAAGAATTAGATGACGATGGAGAGCCTAAACAAAAGGGCAAGATGTACTTTATGAGTGAATTTCCTAATGATGATTCTAAAAATTTTGACCAAAACGGCTACCTTAGATTTGAATACACTCGTAACAAGTATCCACTAAGATTTAACTACGACTCGACAAAGATTAAGGGCGACAATGAGTTTAACTCAACAAACCAACTAGATACTTTCTACAAATTTCCATTAAAGGCTCTAAGCCCTGTTGCGGATAAGGAAAAAAGCTATAATACAGAAAATCCGAAAAACCTATTGGATAATCCGGAAAAGTTACAAGCATTAGGTCTTACAGACTTAGTATTTACAGATACTGATGGCAAATTAAAAGTTAAGCGTCCGGACAACCTTTCAGACGAAATGGTATTTAAAGGCTGGGCTCTAGACCCTGCCGGCACTAAGCTTATCTGGGAGAAACCGGGCGAAAAGATGCCTAATCACCCACTTAACTTATACGCAAAGTGGGGTGAGCCTGACCATAAATGGAAGGTAATCTTTGACCCTGATGGGGGAAAACTAGATCCAATAGATGAAGCAAATATCACCACAACAAGAAAAACAATAAAAGAAGGTAACATAGGTGATGAGAAAGAAATCACCTACGCCAAAAAAGAAGATAATGAAGACGATAAGCAAATCTTTACTGTCATCCAAAGGCAAAAACTAGTAGAACCTCAAAAACCAACCAAAAAAGGCTATGACTTCTTGGGTTGGGAGGTAATCCGCTACAAGAAGGATGACAAAGGTAATTACACAGATGAGAAAGATACACAAAGCTCCCAAAATTATATAAAGGATTACAAGGTGCCAGAGCTTTACGCCTTTGGCAATGATGTAGTATCTCCTCTCTACCTAAAGGCAATTTGGGTGCCAAACCAAAGAGTCGATGTCAAGGTAGAACACTATTTCTTAGATGGGGAATTTAATTTAGACAAAAATAGAAAGCCAAATCCAGAAGTGGTAACACTAGAAGGTAAAAGAGCGGGGAATATGGCTTCTGCAATCGCAACTAAGAAAAACGAGAAGTATCTACTCGCATCTCATGATGAACTCGGTAAAAAATTAACGGGTGAATTAAAAAAACAATACGAAGAATATAATACTCGTATGCATGCAAACAACTCATTCTATCAAAATCTCAGAGTTGAGCCAGAAAAAATACTAAACCCAGAAACCAATAAGATGGAAAATAATTCTAAAGCCGAAAATAATGTCTTCAAATTCTTCTATATACCTATTAGGACTCGTGAGTATAAGGTTAACTATGTTGACATAAGCTATAAGGGCTCGGCAGACGAAAAAAAAGGGATAATCAAACAAGAAACAGTTGTTAGTGGCAAACGTGACTTTGACGCAAGAAACTACAAAAAAATCCCGGGTTGGGTTTTAGCTGAGGGAGAAAAGCCACAACAACAACTATTCTTCGATGTAAATGAAGAAACAAATGAACTCACTGGAATAAATGGCACAGGGTCAGATGAGATTACTTTCTATTATAAGGACGTAAGGCTAATAGAAGTCCCAGAAAATAGCAAAACACCAGATGGTTATGTCAGAGTGACCTTCAAGGCTGGCGAAAACGGTAAACTCGAAGAAGGCGATAAAGCAAAAACTGTTCACTATGACGTTGTAAAGGGCTTAAAATTTTCTAATATCCCTGTTCCTGATACGATGGAATATAATTCAGACAAAACAGGTGTAGAAATTGTACCGAATGAGGGCTATCAATTTGTAGGTTGGGAACGCCAAGGAGATTCAACAAAAGGTCTATTAAATGAGGCAGATCAAGTTTGTGATAACTACACCTTTGTAGCGAAATTTGAAAAACCACAAGGCAAACTAACCATCAAAAAAGTCCTAGAAAACCAACCTGTTGAGAAACAGTCAACGATGACCAGAATGGCAGTTCCAGATCCATTGAAGTTTAAATTCAAAGTTACAGGACCAAAGATAAATGGATCTAAAAATAATGAGCCAACAGAATATACAGAAGTATTTGAATTAGCTGCTGGCGAAACAAAAGTATTAGAAAATCTATTTGACGGAGACTATAAGGTTGAAGAAATAGAAAACCATGGTTATACTCCATATTACATTGAAGGTGACTATGATAAGACTAGTTCAAAATTATCAAAAGATCCAATAAAAGTAAAATTGGAAAAAACTGATAATAAAAAAGACTATGAAAAGACCTTAACCGTAGTAAACAAAAACGTCAAACCAGGAGAAGCTGAAACTCCGAATAAAAATATTATAGATATTACAGTTAAGAAAGTTTGGGACGGTGGCAAGAAGCCGGCTGCTACTATTGAACTTTGGAGAAAGGGCTACAAGGCAGAATACAAAGAAGACTTGACAGATGGAGAAAAATCAAAAGCTCTAATTGATGAAAAAGTTAGAGAATTTACTACAACTCCTGAGGGAGATAATGAGCAGTCTAAAACCTTCAAAGACCTTCCAAAACACGACCCAAGTGGTAGAGAATTTGAATATTATGTAAAAGAAGAAAATGTTCCAAAAGATTATACTAACAAAATAACTGGATCTATGGATAAAGGCTTTACAGTAACAAATACCTATCAGAAAATAGATGTAGAAGCTAATAAAGTTTGGAAAGGTGATTTAAAAGAAGGTGAAACAAGACCAACTATTTACTTCAAACTTTACAGGAAAATCAAAGACGGTGAAGAAATAGAAGTCCAAGATCAAGAAGTGAAAAAACTTGAAAATGGTACAACAAAAGTAACTTGGAAAGACTTAGATAGATTTGATGAAAATGGCAATGAATTTACTTATTCAGTAAAAGAAGTTAAAGAAAACGGATCTGATTTTACTCCTGAAGGTTATACTAAAAAAGAAGATGGCCTAACTGTAACAAATACTAAAGACCCAGTTGTGCCTCCAACTCCAGATCCTTCAGTTCCAATAGATATTACAGTTAAGAAAGTTTGGGATGGTGGCAAGAAGCCGGCTACTACTATTGAACTTTGGAGAAAAGGTCAAGCTTTAGATGGAAAGGCTATTAATGAAAAAGTTGGAGACTTTACTACAACTCCTGAGGGAGGTAATGAGCAGTCTCATATCTTCAAAAACCTTCCAAAACACGACCCAAGTGGTAGGGAATTTGAATATTATGTAAAAGAAGAAAAAGTTCCAGAAAATTATACTAACAAAATAACTGGATCTATAGATAAAGGCTTTACAGTAACAAATACCTATCAGAAAATAGATGCAGAAGCTAATAAAGTTTGGAAAGGCGATTTAAAAGAAGGTGAAACAAGACCAACTATTTACTTCAAACTTTACAGGAAAATCAAAGACGGTAAAGAAATAGAAGTCAAAGATCAAGAAGTGAAAAAACTTGAAAATGGTATAACAAAAGTAACTTGGAAAGACCTAGATAGATTTGATGGAAATGGCAAGGAATTTATTTATTCAGTAAAAGAAGTTAAAGAAAACGGAGATGATTTTACTCCTGAAGGTTATACTAAAAAAGAAGATGGCCTAACCGTAACAAATACTAAAGATACAGTTGTGCCTCCAACTCCAGATCCTTCAGTTCCAATAGATATTACAGTTAAGAAAATCTGGGATGGTGGCAAGAAGCCAGCTACTACTATTGAACTTTGGAGAAAAGGTCAAGCTTTAGATGGAAAGGCTATTAATGAAAAAGTTGGAGACTTTACTACAACTCCTGAGGGAGGTAATGAGCAGTCTCATATCTTCAAAAACCTTCCAAAACACGACCCAAGTGGTAGGGAATTTGAATATTATGTAAAAGAAGAAAAAGTTCCAGAAAATTATACTAACAAAATAACTGGATCTATAGATAAAGGCTTTACAGTAACAAATACCTATCAGAAAATAGATGCAGAAGCTAATAAAGTTTGGAAAGGCGATTTAAAAGAAGGTGAAACAAGACCAACTATTTACTTCAAACTTTACAGGAAAATCAAAGACGGTAAAGAAATAGAAGTCAAAGATCAAGAAGTGAAAAAACTTGAAAATGGTATAACAAAAGTAACTTGGAAAGACCTAGATAGATTTGATGGAAATGGCAAGGAATTTATTTATTCAGTAAAAGAAGTTAAAGAAAACGGAGATGATTTTACTCCTGAAGGTTATACTAAAAAAGAAGATGGCCTAACCGTAACAAATACTAAAGACCCAGCTTCAGATCCAACTCCAGATCCTATGGTTCCAGGAGGGGACGACACACCTCCAGATCCTATGGTTCCAGGAGGGGACGACACACCATCAACTCCAGATAAACCGGATAAACCGGAAACTCCAGATAAACCGGATGAACCGGAAACTCCAGATAAACCGGATGAACCGGAAACTCCAGATAAACCGGATGAACCGGAAACTCCAGATAAACCGGAAAATCCAAAACCAGAAAAATCTAAAACAGGTACAAAGATAGTATCAAATGTGAAAAATTCCACAATTCCAACTACAGGTGTCATGACAAACTATGAAATCTATATAGTATTGATAGCTGTATCAAGTGTCGGATTAGTCTTTACAAGAGAAAAAAAGAATAAGGACGAAGATTAATAATAAAAGATCGTAAGCTAAGGCTTGCGGTCTTTTTTTGACTAGGAAATGTAGAGCAGAGTTGATGAATCTCTTGAAGAAGAAGTCTCGTATTTGTGGGATTTCTCACTTTGTTCGGAACGACGAAGGAAATGAATTTAATGATATTGTTTGTCGCATACCGTTATGTCGAGAGGTAGCGAGACATATTATCAATGTGAGTTTTTCTTTTTTAGATAAATACACTTCCTTTGATATAGTCCTAAATAGTACTATAATGATTGTATCAGATAACAAATATTATTGATTTTAGAAAAATAGGGTTTATAAATTTTGAATTTGATCCTATGTTCTCTATTTTTTTCTTTGCTGAGGTGTGCAAATGGCCTTAATAAGGAGAGGGTAAAGTTTTATGGGTTAAGTGACCTAGAGACTATTATCCTTATCCAAATAGGTATGATGACAAATCCTAGTCAAAAAGATATTTCAGAAAAACTGGGAGCTCCCAAGCAGACTGTTAATAATATTATCAAAAATCTTAAGAAGAAAGATTTTCTTAAATTGTATATTTGTAAATGATTCGAATATATAAAGGCTAGACAATATAGAATTTATCTGGTACAATTAGTGTATTAAAAGTTATGTATAGGAGGTGACAAGTCATAAAAACAACGACAAAATCCTTGACAGATAGAATAAATCTGCCTCTATTTTTGCGCATATATATATATATATGAAGAGTATTTACCCGATGGATAGGTGTATACACTTGTCAATTTTTAGTTAAATTAAAATGATCTGACTATAGAAATGCTCAATCTACAATATTTTATAGGAGGTAGTATAAGAATATGAGAAAATTAAAAAATATACAAAAATGTAAATGGCGCTTTGCAAAAGCCTGCCTTTCTTTGGCTTTAATCGGAACGGTTGGGATTTTATCTCAGGGCGGTGCTATAACGGTCTATGCTGATAACAATACTGGACTAAGTGTTAATACTACGCATGATCCGTCTGCTAATTTAGTTTTTAAAAATGAGAATCTTAATGGAATGACATTAGATCAGATGTCGAGTACTCTTAAAATAATGAAAGAAACAGTTGAAAATAATGAATTACTTAAGACAAAGTGGGATGAGCTAGGAAAAGGCACGAATCTTGGATGGGGTAAATCATTAGATATTTCGATGTTTGGTAACTGGAAAGCAGTAAACAATGGGAAATTTCATATTGTTAGAAAAACAAATAAGGATGTTTTTCCTCTTGAAGTTATTAATTCGACTATAGATGATACTGTCTGGCTTCAAGAACAGGCTCTTTATAGGGACAGTGAATACATTATGCTTTTGTCAGGAACAAGAACTCGGGAAAATAAAGATCAAAAAGCATATGATGGCAGTGATTATAAATATGACCAAGAAGGAGCTCAGGTTGCAAAAGAGTTAGCCGGTTATGATGGTATCGAAAAGACTTTTAAGGCGTATTCACCGGAGCATGGTTCTCGTGTAAAAGTCTCTTTCAGAATTGGATACACCGGTGATATTGATGGAAGTAAAGCCAACTACAAAGTTGAGGTTTTTTCAATAAAAGATGGTGCTGAGACTAAAATTTATGATACGGTTATTGATCCAACGAAAGATGTAAATAATGATAAAATGACCGTTACGAAAGCTACCGATGGAACATGTACGCAAAAGATACTAATATCAAATACGCCAAATAATCCGAACAAAAATACCATACGCACAGGATATATAGGCGATGAAGCCGCTATCGAGTTGATGGCTAAACCTGAAAATAAGCCTAACGGCAAATCCGGACTTTTTACAAGTTCAGAAATTGAGTTAGAAAAAGGTGTTACTGAGTATAAGGTGAGAATCAGTTTAGCTGATAAGAATCGTACAGGTATGAGCTATCAATCATGGGGTGTAAAATATTCTCTTCCTATGTTCGGTGATGGGTTTAGTATTACCCAAGATACTGCTGGAGTGGCAAAACATGTGTTTACGAAAATATATGATAAGTTGATCGAAAATAAGCCGATAGATACTCAGAAAAAAACAGATGCAAGCGTTGAGGTATATAATCAAGCATTAACTAAAATGAAGGAGCTTATTGACTCTGCTGAATTAAAGAGCAAGAAAGATTATGTTGATGCTCTTAAGGTTGCTGAAGAAGCAAAGAAAAACTTAGAATCAACAGAGCAACAAGCAATAGATGCTCTTACTAAAGTTGCTGATAACAAAATAGACACTCTAAATCAAAACAAAGATTTAAGTGAAAATGAAAGGCAAACCGCTATAAAGAGAGTTAATGACGAGAAAGATGCAGCAATAAATAATATTAGAAAAGCTACTGATAATGCCGGAGTTGATCAAGCAAAAGAAAACGGCATTGCGGAAATTGGAAAAATTAATCCTGTCGCAAAGGATAATGCCATTGCTGCAATAAATAAAGCTCTTTCTGAAAAAGAAAATGAAATTGAAGGGAAAAATGATCTAACTAAGGTTGAAAAAGATAAGTTCAAGAAAGAAGCAAAAACAATAGCAGATCGTTATATTTCAGAAATCACGAAGAAGCCATCTAGCGAGGATACTGCCGAAAAGGCCACTCAAAGTCAAAAAGCAATCAACAAAGCTAAAGATGATGCTATTGCGGAAATTGGAAAAATTAATCCCGTCGCAAAGGCTAACAAGAGCGAACTCGAAAAAGCGATAAAAGCGGCTACAGAAGCGAAGAAAGATATCAAGACGAGCGCTGATGGAAAAGACGTAGACCCTCAAAATAAGTGGACTACGGCTGATGAAAAAAAAGCGCTCGAAGATGCGATTTTGGAAGCAAAGAAAGTGAACGAAGATGAGAACGCTAAGCAGGAGGCTGTTGACGCTCAAAAGGACAAACTGGAAAAAGCGATTGAGAAGTTCAAAAAAAGTCTAAGAAACGGATTGAAAGAGTCAAAGGCTAACAAGAGCGAACTCGAAAAAGCGATAAAAGCGGCTACAGAAGCGAAGAAAGATATCAAGACAAGCACTGACGGAAAAGATGTAGATCCTCAAAATAAGTGGACTACGGCTGATGAAAAAAAAGCGCTCGAAGATGCGATTTTGGAAGCAAAGAAAGTGAACGAAGATGAGAACGCTAAGCAGGAGGCTGTTGACGCTCAAAAGGACAAACTGGAAAAAGCGATTGAGAAGTTCAAAAAAAGTCTAAGAAACGGATTGAAAGAGTCAAAGGCTAACAAGAGCGAACTCGAAAAAGCGATAAAAGCGGCTACAGAAGCGAAGAAAGATATCAAGACAAGCACTGACGGAAAAGATGTAGATCCTCAAAATAAGTGGGCTACGGCTGATGAAATGAAAGCGCTCGAAGATGCGATTTTGGAAGCAAAGAAAGTGAACGAAGATAAGAACGCTAAGCAGGCGGATGTTGACGCTCAAAAGGACAAACTGGAAAAAGCGATTGAGAAGTTCCAAAAGAGCCTAAGAGACGGATTGAAAGAGCCAAAGGAACCTGGAAAACCAGGCTCCAAGGACCCAGCAAAGCCAAGCAATAATCCAAAAAAACCTGTAGTAAATATAAAAGTACCACAAACAGGAGACAGTTCAAATGTAGGAATATTTACAGGATTATTAGCATTATCAGGTGGAGCGTTAGCTATTCTTATAACTTTGAGAAAACGCAAAATGAGAGAAGAAAACTAGATAAAAAAATAGACTTAGAAAAAATTGTAGAAGAATTATAGTTTCAATAATCATAAGAAAACGACCACACAGGAGCATCTTTACTCTTGTATGGTCGTTATTTCTTTTTTTACAGCTTAAAGGTCATCAGTTAAACTTTGTTTTCACAAATCCCTAACTGAACACCCCTTTAAGTTCCTTTTTATTTTTCGAAAAAATCAATTAATTTTAAAAGCATTTCATTTGTTATATTTATACATAAATATTTTCTTCCATATTCAATATCGTGTAAAATTGATATAACATTATTCATTTTTAAAATTCCTTTCTTTTTTCTATTATAGTTTCTAATTTTTCTAATTCTTTAATATTTGGAAGTTCATTTATGAAAGTCTTTGTATTACTCTTGTAATTCGCTCGTTTACACTTTTCAAGCAAAAGTTAAGTTAAGCAAATATTGAAATTAAGCTATTTACTAACTTTGCAAACTTAACTCAAATATGGTAAAATATACATAAAGTAAAAAATACTTAATAATTTTTAAGGAGAGAAAATATGGATTTACAAAAATTTAACAGAATTAAAAATGATGAAGGTTTTATAGCGGCTTTAGACCAAAGTGGTGGAAGTACACCGAAAGCATTAAGATTATATGGTGTAAATGAAGATGCTTATTCAAACGAAGCTGAAATGTTTGATTTAATTCACGAAATGCGTTCAAGAATTGTTACTTCAAAGGCTTTTACTAAAGAACGTATCTTAGGTGCTATTTTATTTGAAATGACAATGGAAAGAAAAGTTAATGGTAAATTCACTCCAGATTATTTATGGAATGAAAAAGGAATAGTTTCATTTTTAAAAGTTGATAAAGGCTTAGCAGAAGAAAAAAATGGAGTTCAACTTATGAAAGAAATTCCAAATTTAAAAGAAATTGTTAAAAAAGGTGTTGAATACGGAGTTTTCGGAACAAAAATGCGTTCAGTAATTAAATGCGCAAACGAAGATGCTATTAAAGAAGTTGTAGCACAACAATTTGACTTTGCAAAACAAATAATTGCAGGGGGACTTGTTCCAATCGTTGAACCTGAAGTTGATATAAATTCTTTAGAAAAAGAAAAATGTGAAGAAATCTTAAAAAGAGAAATCTTAAAAGAACTTGATAAGTTGGAAGAAGGACAAGAAGTAATGTTAAAACTTACATTACCAACAGTTTCTAATTTCTATAAAGAATTAGTTGAACATAAGAGGGTTGTTAGAGTTGTTGCCCTTTCAGGTGGATACACAAGAGAAGAATCAAACGAACTTTTAGCTAAGAACAACGGAGTTATAGCAAGTTTCTCAAGAGCTTTATCAGAAGGTTTAAATGTAAACCAAACACAAGAAGAATTTGATAAAATGCTTGATGCATCAATCGAAAGCATATTCCAAGCATCAAGAAAATAATTAAAAAAACCAAAATTGCAAGAATAAATTAGCCACATAAAAATAATTCTCTAGGCGTTTTGTAATTGAATATTTTTTTAGGATAGTCA
>NZ_JACVDA010000014.1 GCF_016552165.1 Parvimonas parva
TTTTGTCAATTACTATTATACCTCTTTGAGATGTTTTTTTCTATTCTTACTGGCTAACTTAATTTTACAATATGGGGATATCGGAAAAATGTAAAATTAAAGGAAATATATGTAATTTTTTATGTAAAAACTTTACATATATTTTTTTTTGTGATATAATATATCGGTAAATCCTTGCTCGATAAAAAGAGCCAGAGACCATAAGGAGGTGAATGTAATGAGAAAATACGAAGGAGTTTTTATTTTTAAACCAAATTTAGAAGATGAAGTAAGAAACCAAGCATTTGACAGAATCAAATCAGCTATTGAAGCTAATGGAACTATTACTGAAATTAATGAATGGGGAAATAGAAAACTTGCTTACGAAATTAACTACATTAAAGAAGGATACTATATCATAGTTAATTTTGAAGCTGCTGTTGAAGTAGTTGCAGAAGTAGAAAGAAGATCAAGAATATCTGATGCTATCATTAGATATATGGTTGTTAAGCAAGAAGCTTAGTGGAGGAACTTTATGAACAGTGTAATTTTGATAGGTAGATTAATTAGGGATCCAGAATTAAGATATACTCAAACATCTAGTAGCAGTTATGCCAGATTTACCATTGCAGTTGATAAGGGAATGTCTAAGGAAAAGAAACAAGAATTAGAAGCTAAAGGACAACAAACAGCTGATTTTATAAATATAGTTGTTTGGGGTAAGCAAGCTGAACATTGCCAAAAATATTTGCAAAAAGGTAGAAATGTAGCAATACAAGGAAGACTTCAATCAGGAAGTTATACTGCACAAGATGGAACTAGAAGATTCGTTACAGAAGTTTGGGCTGAAAGAGTTCAATTCATCGACTGGGGCGATAGAGTTCAAAAATCTGCTACAACACAAGGATTTGGTTCGTTTGATACAGGTATGAACGATGGTTTTGATTTACCATTCCAAGATGCATCAGATGAAGAAATTCCATTTTAATTTTTAAAGGAGAATGAATATGCAAAGAAAATTTAGACCAAGAAAAAAAGTTGTTGCATATTTCTCAGATAACAGTAAACCACTTGATTATAAAGATGTAAATACTCTAAAAAAATTCATTAGTGAAAGAGGTAAGATTTTACCAAGAAGAGTAACAGGTGCTACTGCTAAACAACAAAGAGAAATCACAGCAGCAATTAAAAAAGCTAGACAAGTTGCATTATTACCATATAGTGCTGAATAGTTTGTAATTAATGGGGAGAGTAATCTCCCTTTTTTTATTGTTAGGAGAATTTATGAATACTAAAAAAGAAACTTGTTTCTTATTGCAGGGATATTATGGTTAATAGCCGGAATAATGGTTATGAAAGTAGGAGTTCCTTTTTTGATAAATGATGATAAAAATTTTTTATTGGGACTACTTGGTGCAATAGTAATATTTTTGATATTTTATATAATGATATTTTCTAAGTATGTAAATAAACATAAGAACAGAATTTTAAATGATAAAAGAGAACTAATGAAAATTTGGGAGTTTTTTGATAAAACAAGTTATATTTTGATGATCTCAATGATGACTTTTGGAATGGTATTAAGATTTAGTGGTTTGTTACCAAATTTTTTCTTTGAATTCTTCTATACAGGATTAGGATTTGCACTATCACTAAGCGGAATTTCATTTTTATTTTTAGCTTATAAATATATTGATATTTAAATCAATTGACTTTTAAAACTATTAATGATAAAATGAATGTATAATAAGACTTTAATTTGATAATATGCTTATTGAGAAAGAGGTGAGCTTATGAATAATAAATTATCCGTAAATAATAATGTTGAAAAATTTAGAGTTGAAAAGGAATTTTCACAAAGGGAATTAGCTAATTTGATTGGAGTTTCAACCGATATTATCGTTTCAATAGAAAATGGAAGTTTAATTCCTGACATAAGACTTGCTCTTACCATATCTACCGCATTAAATAAAAAATTTGGAGAGGTTTTCTTCTTCAATATTGATTGTAAAATATTTTAACTAAAGTACACTCGTTTGAGTGTATTTTTTATATAATAATAATTTTTAAAGTGTCTCTGATAAATAGCTTAGATTATATTTGTTTTTATATATTAATTTATGATACAATTAAGTTAATATTAATAAAGGAGTTTTTATGGAACAAAAAGTTATTACAGTTACTGTAAATATGAATATGGATGAAAAAACTTTGGAGGATAAAGTTTTTGAACTTGAAAAATTGGTTGAGGCTTTAGATGGTGAAGTTGTTTTAAATTTAACTCAAAATAAATCTAGTATAGATAAAGCCTTTTATATAGGAAAAGGTAAAGTAAGTGAAATAAAAGATTATTGTGAAAAGTTAGATGTAAAAGTAGTTGTTTTTAATAATGAATTGACAGGTTCTCAAGTTAAAAACTTAGAAGAAATTATAGGTGTTAGAGTTATTGACAGGACAAATTTAATTTTGGATATTTTTAACGAAAGAGCTAGAACAAAAGAGGCTAAGTTACAAGTAAAACTTGCAAAATTAAAATATACATTACCAAGATTGTCTGCACTTAGAAGTGGTTTTTCAAGACAACAAGGTGGAATTGGTGGTAAGGGTGTAGGTGAACAACAAATAGAACTTGATAGAAGAACTATCAATAGGGAAATATCAAGTATTACTGCACAGCTTAAAGAAATTGAAAAAAATAGAAATGAAATTAGAAAAAAGAGAATAAATTCAAAAGAGCCCATGATTTCTCTTGTTGGATATACAAATGCAGGGAAATCCACTTTAATAAATAAGTTAATAGCTTATGGAAAAGATGAAAATACTGAAATTAAAGAAGTTTTTGTTAAAGATATGTTGTTTGCGACTTTGGATACCTATGTTAGAGAAGGAATTCTTTTTAGTGGATCAAAGGCTATGTATGTAGATACCGTTGGTTTTGTTTCCGATATTCCACATAATTTAGTTGAAAGTTTTAAAAGTACATTGGAGGAAATTAAATATTCAGATTTGATTCTTCATGTTGTGGATATTTCAAATGTTAATGTCGATGAACAAATCAAAATAACAAATGATATGATAAAAAAACTTGAATGTGAAGATAAAAAAGTAATTTATGTTTTTAATAAAGTTGATAAGTTGGAAGATGAAAATATAAAGTTACAGTATGCAAATGTTGAAAATAAGGTGTTTATAAGTGCTAAGAGTGATGAGGATATAGTTTTTCTTTTGAAGGAAATTGAAAAAGTTTTATTTTCATCATCTATTAAAACTAAACTTTTAATTCCTTATGATAAACAAAAAATTATGAGTAATATTTTAAATGATTATACTCCGGAACTTGTAGAGCATCTTGAAAATGGAACTTTTTTAGAAGTTATCTTAAAAAAGGATGATTATGAAATTTATAAAGGATATGAGGTAAATGAAGGATAAAGAAAGTTTTTTAAGTATTCATAGTAATAAATCTTATAGTTTTATAGTAAATAAATCTGAATTTATTGGTCATGCTTTTTATGTTGAAAGTGTAGATGAGGCTGAAAAATATATTTCTGAGATAAGGGAAAAATATAAAGATGCAACACATAATTGTTTTGCATATATTATCGGTATGGATAAATTAACACAAAAATATTCTGATGATGGAGAACCTTCAGGAACTGCAGGAGTACCTATGCTTGAAGTTTTGCGTAAAAAAGATATAACAAATTGTCTTGTAATTGCTACAAGATATTTTGGAGGAATTTTACTTGGCGCAGGTGGACTTGTTAGAGCATATACAAAATCTGTTGTAGGTGCTTTAGATGAGGCAAAAATTGTTAGAAAAGAACTTTTCTACAATGTAGATATAATTTTGGATTATATTTTCTGGGGGAAAATTGAAAATATTTTAAAAAATTTTGGACTTGAAATTTTAAATATAGAATATCTTGAAAATGTAAAAATAAATTTGTCTGTAAAAAAAGAAGAGTTTGAAAGATTAAAAAATATTATGATTAATGAAACTTCGGATAATTGTATTGTAAAAATTAATGGAGAAAAATATGGCTCTGTATTTTTAAATTAACAAACTTCAAGATTTAATAAACTAATGTTTAGTCAATAAATTATGTTTTATGAAATTTACATTTTTATTAAATTTATTTCTTGTATTAAAACGATTTTTATTGTATAATAATTGTTGTGATACAAAAATTACATATTATTTATAGGAGGGTTTTGACTTGTCTGACAATAAAACAAATGATAATATTGTAGTTATGAAAGGCATTACTAAAATTTTTGGAAAAAATAAAGTTTTAGATGAAGTTAATTTCGAATTGAAAAAAGGAGAAATTCATGCTCTTTTAGGAGAAAATGGTGCTGGTAAAACTACTTTGATGAATATTCTTTATGGACTTTATTCTCCAAATGGAGGAGAAATTTATATCAATTCTAATAAATATACAGCGATGACTCCAAAAATGGCTGTTGAAAATGGAGTTGGTATGGTGCATCAACATTTTATGCTTATAGAACCTTTTAGTGTTATTCAAAATATAGTTTTAGGAACTGAAGATACTAAAGGAATATTTATTGACATTGAAAAATCCAGAAAAAAAGTTCTTTCCATAATTGAAAAATATGGTTTTAATATTGATTTAGATGCAAAAATTCAAGATATTACTGTTGGTTCTCAACAAAAGGTTGAAATTTTAAAAGCTCTTTACAAGGGTGCTGAAATTATTATTTTTGATGAGCCTACAGCTGTTCTTACGCCACAAGAGATTGATGAATTTATAAATATTTGTAATAATTTGAGAAATGAAGGAAAATCTATCATAATAATTACACATAAATTAGATGAAATCAAGAAAATGGCAGATTACTGTACAATTATTCGTCGTGGTAAATTTATTGATAAAGTTACTGTCGCTGAATCTTCACAAAAAGAACTTGCCGAAAAAATGGTTGGTAGAGAAGTCAGCTTTAGTGTTAATAAAAAAGAATCTGAAGTTGGCGATGTTGTTTTAGATGTTAAGGATATTAATGTTTTAAATAATAGAGATTTACCAATTTTAAATGGACTTAGTTTAAATGTTAGAAAAGGTGAAATTCTAGGGATAGCCGGAGTTGACGGCAATGGTCAATCAGAACTTATAGAGGCTATAACAGGTCTTAGAAAAGTTGAATCAGGAAGTATTTCAATTCTTGGAAAAGACATAACAAATAAATCTGTTTATGATATTATTGAAAGTGGAATAAGTACGATTCCGGAAGATAGACATAAACGTGGTTTAGTGTTGGATTTTTCTGTTTCTGAAAATATGATTTTAGAAAAAAGAGGAAAGGATCCTTTTTCAAAGAAAGGTATTTTGAATTTTAAAGAGATAGAATCTTATACTCAAGAAATGATTGACAAATTTGATATAAGACCAAATGATATTCACGCTGTTGCTAGAGGACTTTCCGGGGGAAACCAACAAAAAGTAATCTTAGCAAGAGAAATTGATAACAACCCTGATTTATTAATAGCTGCACAACCTACTAGAGGTCTTGATGTTGGAGCTATTGAAATTATTCATAAATATATTGTAGAACAAAGAGATAAAGGAAAAGCGGTTCTTTTGATTTCATTTGAATTAGATGAAGTTATGGACTTGTCAGATAGGATTGCTGTTATCTATAAAGGAAAAATCGTTGGAGAAAAACTTGCAAAAGATGCTAACGAAAATGAATTAGGACTTATGATGGCAGGGGGTGTTATTAATAATGAACAATAGAAAAAAGATATTAATGCTTTTATTTTCTGTATTAATAGGATTTATAGTAGGGTCTATTGTTATTATGGTAGCAGGTTTTAACCCTATTAAATATTATAAAATAATGATAGAAACAACTTTTTCAAGACCAAAATTCTTTGCAAGAACTTTGGTAGATGCAGTACCGCTTATCATAGGTAGTATTGGGGTTTCATTGGCTTTTAAAACTGGAGCTTTCAATATCGGTGCTGAAGGGCAATTCATAATCGGTTCTTTAACTGCTGCATTTTTTGGGTACTTTTTAAAATTACCACCAATAATTCATCCAATAGTTTGTATTTTATTAGCTGCTTTAGCTGGAATGGCTTGGGGTGGATTTGCAGGTTGGGTTAAATCAAAATTTGGTGTTCACGAAGTAATTACTACAATTATGTTGAACTGGATAGCACTTTATTTTTCAAATTTAGTTGTAACTTTTGGTAAATTTTACAACGAAACAGGACAAACATCAAACGATATTCAATCAACTGCTAGCATAAAAATGTTTGGAGGATTGAGAAATTCTTCAATTCCATTTGTTAAAGATTTCTTTTCAGCTGATATAAACTTTGGTATTATTCTTGCTGTTGTTTTAGCATTTGCAGTTTATTATTTATTAAATAAAACTTCAAAAGGTTATGAATTAAAAGCAGTAGGACTAAATCCTTATGCTGCCGAATTTGGTGGAATAAATGTTGGAAGTAATTTAGTTTTATCTATGGGATTGTCAGGTGCTTTGTGTGCTGTTGCTGGTGCTGTTAAAGTTCTTGGATTTGCAGGAAATGTTGCAAGACTTACAGTTGCTGAAGGTAATGGTTTTGACTCAATGTCTGTTGCGCTTTTAGCAAATAGTCATCCAATAGGCTCAATATTCTCAGGTTTCTTCTTTAGTGTTCTAAAAAGAGGAGGATTTAGAGTTCAACAATTATTAGGCGTTCCTTACGAAGTTGTACAAATTATTATAGGTATTATAGTTTTATTCATTTCAATGCCTTTAGTTATAAAAATTATTTCAAAAAAATTCAAAAAAGTTGGAGGTAAAAAGTAATGAGTTTATTAAAAATAGCTTTATTTATATCTGATACATTATTATTTGCAACTCCATTATTATTTGCTGCTTTGGGTGGTATGTTCACAGAAAAAGCAGGTGTTACAAATATCGGTTTAGAAGGAATGATGACAATAGGAGCTTTCTTTGGCGCTGCTGTTGGATATTTTACAAAGAGTGCATTGTTAGGATTTTTAGCAGGTGGATTGGCAGCATCTTTAGTTGCTCTTATTCACGCGATTGTTAGTATAACATTTGGTGCAGACCAAATTGTTTCCGGTATAGCTATAAACTTTATAGGACCTGGTGTTTCATTGTTTGTATGTTCATTATTCTTTGACGGTGCAAAACAAACAATACCTGTATCATCTGGTGCCGGTAAAATGGCTAAAATTTTTGATAATTTAACAGGTGTTGAAATTATTGATAAAATTTTAGGACAATATGTTACTACTTATGTAGCGATAGCTTTTGTAGTATTGATGTCAATATATTTATATAAAACTAAATTTGGATTAAGACTAATTGCTGTTGGAGAACATCCAAAGGCTGCTGAAACATTAAATGTTAATATATATTTATATAGATATTTTGCAGTTGTAGTTTCAGGATTATTAGCTGGATTTGGTGGAGCTACTATGAGTTTAGCGACAGTTTCCAACTTTTCACAATCACTTGTTTCAGGACATGGTTTCATAGCTTTGGTTGCTGTAATCTTTGGTAAGTGGAAACCTTACGGAGTTTTGGGAGCTTGTTTATTCTTTGGAGCTGCACAAGAATTGGCGATTTTATTACCTGGATTGGGTGTTAATATACCAGAATCTATATTACCAATGGTTCCATATATTAGTACATTGTTAGTACTTATTTTCTTTGTTGGAAAATCAAAAGGACCTTCTTCAGCAGGAGTTCCATATATAAAATTGGAAGACTAAAAATGAAAAAGGCATACTATTTTGGTATGTCTTTTTGTTGAATATTTTTAAATTTGGAGGGGATAATATGATAACTATAAAAAGTAAACAAGAAATTGAAGGAATGAAAAAATCTGCAGAGATTTTATCAAAAATTCATATAGGATTGAGAGATTTTATAAAACCCGGAGTTACTACTTTAGAAGTAAATAAATTTTGTCATGACTTTATGTTAAAGCATGGAGCTACACCTAAGCAAATAGGATATCATGGATATCCTTATGCAACTTGTACTTCTGTAAATGATGTAATTTGCCATGGCTTTCCGAGTAAACAAAAATTAAAATCCGGAGATTTAATTACAGTTGATATGGTTGTAGATTTAGATGGATATTTATCAGATAGTGCTTGGAGTTATGCAGTAGGTGAAGTTTCAGATGAAGTTAAAAATCTTATGGAAGTAACAAAAGAGGCTATGTATAAGGGAATAGAGGCTGCTGTTATTGGAAATAGAATTGTTGATATTGGAAAGGCGATTCAAAATTTTGTTGAGCCAAAAGGCTATTCAATAGTTAGAGATTTTTGTGGTCATGGGATTGGTGTTGAAATGCATGAAGACCCACAAGTTCCACATTATATTACTGCAACAAGAGGTGTTAGACTTGTTGAAGGTATGGTAATAACTGTTGAACCTATGATAAATACAGGAGATTGGAGATGTACTATTGATGATGACGGTTGGACTGCAAGAACAATAGATGGGGGACTTTCATGTCAATACGAACATACATTTGTAATTACAAAAGATGGTCCTTTGATTTTAACAGACCAATCATTATATGAATAAAAATAGGTTGATTTTTAACTAACATTGAAGTATAATCTAGGTATATGATTTTTTAATAATTTTTTATTATTTAATTAATCTATTTTAAGAAAATTCTTTTATAAAAATTTAAGGAGGAATCAAGATGAGAGTTGCGATTAATGGATTCGGAAGAATAGGTAGATTGGCATTTAGATTAATGCACGATTTAGAAGGAGTTGAAGTAGTTGCTATAAATGACTTAACAGATGCAAATATGTTAGCTCATTTGTTAAAATATGATTCAACTCAAGGAAGATTTGAAAAGGAAGTTATCGTAAATGAAGGTAGCTTTGTAATCGACGGAAGAGAAGTTAAAGTATTTTCTGATGCAGACCCTAAAAATTTACCTTGGAAGGAATTGGATATAGATGTTGTATTAGAATGTACTGGTTTCTTTGTAGCAAAAGAAAAAGCACAATTTCATATAGATGCTGGAGCTAAGAGAGTTATTATTTCTGCTCCGGGAAAAGGAGATATGAAAACTGTCGTTTATGGAGTAAACCATGATATACTAGACGGTTCTGAACAAATTTTATCAGGCGCTTCTTGTACTACTAACTGTTTAGCTCCAATGGCTAAAGTTTTACAAGATAAATTTGGTATTGTTCAAGGTATAATGACTACTATTCATGCCTATACAGGAGACCAAAATACTCTAGATGCACCACATAGAAAGGGTGATATGAGAAGAGCAAGGTCAGCTGCTATAAATATTGTTCCAAATACAACAGGTGCTGCTAAAGCTATCGGTCTTGTTATTCCTGAATTAAAAGGAAAATTAGATGGTTCTGCTCAAAGAGTTCCGGTTGCTACTGGCTCATTAACAGAATTAGTAACAGTTTTAGAAAAGAATGTTACAGTTGAAGAAATTAATAATGCGATGAAAGAGGCATCAAGTGAATCTTTCGGATATACTGAAGACCCAATTGTTTCAACAGATGTAATTGGAATTAAATATGGTTCTTTATTTGATGCTACTCAAACTAGAATTGTTGAAGTTGACGGAAAACAATTAGTTAAAACAGTTGCTTGGTATGATAATGAAATGTCATATACTGCAAATTTAATCCGTACTTTCCAATATTTAGTTAATCTTTCAAAATAGTATGCAAATAGATGATATGAGGTGAAGATTTTCACCTCATATTGTATAGTAAGGAGTAATTATGAATAAAAAAGTTATTACTGATTTAGATGTTATCTCAAAAAGAGTTATTGTAAGAGTTGATTTTAATGTTCCCATGTCAAAAACTGAAATGGGAAAAATTACAGATAATGCTAGAATTGTAGCAGCTTTACCTACAATAAAGTATTTAATTGAAAACAATGCAAAAGTAATTTTATTATCTCACTTAGGCAGACCAAAGGGAGAGGCTAAAAAAGAATTTTCTTTAGAACCTGTTGCTAAAGAATTGTCAACTCTTTTAAATAAAGAAGTTAAATTTTTACAAAGCGATATAGTTGTAGATGAAAATGTTAAAAATGAAGTTTTAAATCTAAAAGATGGAGAAGTTGTTTTATTAGAAAATACAAGATTTAGAGCTGAAGAAACTAAGAATATTGATGAATTTTCTAAAGAATTAGCAGAACTTGGAGAAGTATATATTAATGACGCTTTTGGAACAAGTCATAGAGCACATTGTTCAAACGCAGGTCTTTGTAAATTTTTACCATCAGCAGTTGGATTTTTAGTTGAAAAAGAGATTTCTATTATGGGAAAAGCTCTTTCTAATCCTGAAAGACCTTTTGTTGCAATTTTAGGTGGAGCAAAAGTTTCTGATAAGATTACTGTAATTGAAAATTTAATAGAAAAAGTTGATACTATTATAATCGGTGGCGGAATGGCATTTACTTTCTTGAAATCTCAAGGATATTCAGTAGGTAAAAGTTTATTGGAAGAAGATAAAATTGATTTAGCTAAGGAATTATTGGAAAAAGCTAAAGCTAAAAATGTTAAGATGTTGTTACCTGTTGATGTAGTTATAAGTAAAGAGTTCTCTAATGATTCTGAATTTAAAACTGTTAATGTGAATTCAATTCCAAAAGATTATATGGGACTTGATATTGGAGAAGAAACTGTTAAATTATTTGAAACTGAAATTGCAAGCGCTAAAACTGTTGTTTGGAATGGACCTATGGGAGTTTTTGAAATGTCAAACTTTGCAAAAGGTACATTTGCAATGGCAAAAGCAATTGCTGAAACTGATGCTATAAGTATCATAGGTGGTGGAGATAGTGCATCTGCTGCTGAAAAATCAGGTTATAAAGATAAAATAACTCATATTTCAACTGGTGGTGGAGCATCTTTAGAATTTTTAGAAGGAAAAATTTTACCTGGAATTGATGCGATAGATAATAAATAATGGAGGTAATATGAGAAAACCTGTTATTATTGGAAATTGGAAAATGAATAAGAGTTTAGATGATGCTAAACTTTTAATTAAAAATATTTCATCAGAAAATTTGGATATTAATGTAGAAAAAGTTGTATGTGTTCCTTTTGTATATGTTACTGAAGTAAAAAAACTTTTAGAAGAAACTGATATAGGACTTGGTGTTCAAAATATGTATTTTGAAAATAGTGGTGCATTTACCGGAGAAATTTCTCCAATGATGTTAAAAAGTTGTGGGGTTTCTTATGTCATATTAGGCCACTCAGAAAGAAGAACTATTTTTAAAGAAACTGATGAAATGATAAATAAAAAAGTTAAATCTGCATTACAAAATGATTTGATTCCTATATTATGTTGTGGAGAAACACTTGAAGAAAGAAATTCTAAAGTTGAAAAAGAAATCGTTGAAAAACAAATAAGAAGTGCTTTAGATGGAATTGACAAAAATGATATTGAAAAAGTTATTATTGCCTATGAGCCTATTTGGGCAATTGGAACTGGTCTTACTGCATCTTCTGATGATGCTGAAGATATGATTAAATTCATAAGAAATATACTAAATGATATTTATGGTTATTTATCTCAAAAAGTAAGAATTCAATATGGTGGAAGTGTTAAACCGAATAATATAAAAGAATTGATGGGAAAAGAAAATGTAGATGGAGCTTTGGTTGGTGGAGCTTGTTTAGAAAGTACAAGTTTTTGTGCTTTAGTAAATTATAATTTATAAGGAGAATGTTATGAGCTTAATAGTTGATATTTATGCAAGAGAAGTTTTAGATTCAAGGGGAAATCCTACTGTTGAAGTTGAAGTTACAACTGAAGAAGGTACAATGGGTAGTGCTATTGTTCCATCAGGAGCATCAACTGGTATTCATGAGGCTGTTGAACTTAGAGATGGAGATAAGAGTAGATATCTAGGAAAAGGAACTTTAACTGCTGTTAATAATGTTAATGAAATTATTTCTGAGGCATTAATCGGATTTGATGTTTTTGACCAAGTTGGTATTGATAAAGCATTAATTCAATTAGACGGAACAGAAAATAAATCTAAATTAGGAGCTAATGCTATTTTAGGGGTTTCAATGGCTGTTGCTAGAACTGCGTCAATAGAATCATGTACACCACTTTATGAGTATATAGGAGGAGTGAACGCAAAAACTTTACCTGTTCCTATGATGAATATTTTAAATGGTGGAGAGCATGCAGATAACAATGTAGATATTCAAGAATTTATGGTTATGCCTGCAGGAGCTTGTTCATTTAAAGAGGCTCTTAGAATGGGAACAGAAGTTTTCCATAATTTAAAGGCTGTTTTAAAATCAAAGGGATATAATACTGCAGTTGGAGATGAAGGTGGTTTTGCACCTAATTTGAACTCTAACGAAGAGGCGTTACAAACAATTATGGAGGCGATTGAAAAAGCTGGTTATGTAGCTGGAAAAGATATTTTCTTAGCGCTAGATGTTGCATCAAGTGAAATGTATGAAAACGGAAAATATAATTTCAAAGGTGAAGGAAAAGTTTATTCTTCAGAAGAATTAGTAAATTATTATTGTGAATTAGTAGAAAAGTATCCAATTATTTCTATTGAAGATGGATTGGCAGAAGATGATTGGGACGGTTGGAAACTTATAACTGAAAAAATCGGAAATAAAGTTCAATTAGTTGGAGATGATTTATTTGTTACTAACTATTCAAGATTAGCTATGGGAATTGAAAAGGATATTGCTAATTCAATTTTGATAAAATTAAACCAAATTGGAACAATTACAGAAACTTTAGATGCGATAGAACTTGCTAAAACTCATGGATATACTTGTGTAATTTCACATAGGTCCGGAGAAACAGAAGATACAACTATTGCCGATTTAGCAGTTGCAGTAAATGCCGGACAAATCAAAACTGGTTCTGCATCAAGAACAGATAGAATTTGTAAATATAATCAATTACTAAGAATAGAAGATAGATTATGTGAAGATTCAAAATTTTTAGGATTATCAGCATTCTACAATATAGGCAGAAAATAAAAATAAAAAATTAAATTTTTGTTAGCCCATTTTTCGTGTGAGCAAAAATATTATAAAAATTATTTTAAATTAGTTTAAATTAATTAAACATTTTATTTGAAATATGATATAATAATAGTGTATGGCTTATATGAATATATGGGCTAATCTTTTAATTATTTTTAAATTATTTTGGAGGAATTATGTCAATCATTATTTCGGTTTTAGGTG
Organism: Parvimonas parva; assembly: GCF_016552165.1. GTDB lineage: Bacteria > Bacillota > Clostridia > Tissierellales > Peptoniphilaceae > Parvimonas > Parvimonas parva. Next base: position 13,220 of record NZ_JACVDA010000014.1, read on the forward strand.
GATTAGGTTTGTTTTTATACGGAATGAATCTAATGGGGGCAGGACTTCAAAAGTCTTGTGGAGAAAAATTAAAAGGAATAATCGCTGCAATAACTAAAAATAGAATCTATGCAGTTTTAGTAGGTATATTTGTTACTATGATTATCCAATCAAGTTCAGCTACTACTGTAATGGCTATCGGTTTTGTAAATGCCGGATTTATGACTTTAGCACAATCAGTTGGAATAATAATAGGAGCTAATGTAGGTACTACTGTTACAGCTCAGCTTATTGCGTTTGATATTTCAAAATATGCTCCATTGGTTATATCACTCGGAGTTTTTTTATGGATGAGAGCTAAAAATGATAGGAAGAAAGATATTGCTGAAATTTTAATCGGTTTTGGTATTTTATTTTTAGGTATGTCCATTATGAGTAATGGTTTAGCACCATTATCTAAAGAACAATGGTTTAAAGATATACTTATAAAATTAAATAATCCTTTTGTAGGAGTTTTAGCTGGTATTTTCTTAACAACTATTTTACAATCATCATCAGCCTCAATAGGTTTATTAGAGGCGCTTGGAATGCAAGGTGCAATTAATATAAATCAAGCATTTGGTATTTTGTTTGGAGATAATATAGGAACAACTACAACAGCTATGATTTCAAGCATAGGTGCAAGTAAAAATGCAAAGAGAGCTGCGTTTATACATTTCTTATTTAACTTAATTGGTACTATATTATTTTTGACTATATTGAGAATACCTGTTCAATATTTGGTAGAGTACATATCTCCGGGAAATGTTCAAAGACAAATTGCAAATGCTCATACATTATTTAATGTAATTAATGTTTTTATTCAGTTACCATTTGCTAATTTCTTAGTAAAAATTTCTCAAGCAGTTATTAAAGGAGAAGATAATCTTGAAGAACGTTATTCTGAACATTTAGATAAGAGAATTTTGGAAACTCCAAGTATAGCTATTATTCAAACTCAAAAAGAAGTTGTCAGAATGGGCGAGGTAGTAATTGAATCTCTTGAAAAGACAATAGAAGCATTCAAAACAAAGAGTAGTAAAAATATATCATTTGTACTTGAAAGAGAAAAGATGATTAATGGTCTGGAAAAAGAAATAATTGATTATTTAGTTCCTTTAGCTGATAAAAATTTATCTGATGAAGAAAAGCATAAGGTATTTGTAATGATGTATTCTATAAATGACTATGAAAGAATAGGAGACCATTGCGAAAATATAATTGAGTTAATTCAAGAAATAAAGGATGAAAATTCTGTTTTTAGTAAGACAGCTTTTGATGAATACGAAAAAATTTCATCAGATATTCTAAAAATTGTTAGAGATACAACCAATGCATATAAAAATAATGACTTGGATTTGGCAAAGAATTGTATTAGCATTGAAGAGGAAGTTGACATTTTAGAAGAAACATATAGAAGAAATCACATGGATAGAATTAACAGAGGAATTTGTGAAATAAATGCCGGGGTTAAATTCTTAGACATTATTTCTAATTTTGAAAGAATTGCTGACCATAGTGTAAACATTGCAAATTACACATTAGGAAAGGAATTATAAGACATTGTTAATTTAATATACAAATACTTAAAGTTATAAAAAAGTTTTATTAGAAATTTGTCAAAAAAGGCTTTACAATTGGGTAAACTTAAGATATAATAATAAACGGTTAATGATTCAGTACAGTTTATTATTCTAATAATGTAATTGGAGGTAAATTATGTACGATTGTATAATAATCGGAGCTGGTCCTGCTGGTATAAGTGCAGGGATATATGCTGCAAGGTCAAGTATGAAAACTATAATAATTGAAAAAGGAACACCGGGAGGATTGATTGCTAAGACTGATGAAATAGCAAATTATCCAGGAGCGGAAGATGTTCCAACTGGTCCTGCATTAATAGAAAGAATGGTTAAACAAGCAAAATCATTCGGTGCAGAATTTATTACGGATACCGTTGTTAATGGAGATTTTTCAAATACTACAAAAGTAGTTGTTGGAGAAAATAATACTTACGAAGGGAAATCAGTTATTATAGCTACAGGGTCAAATCCAAGATTATTAGACGTTCCAGGAGAAAAGGAATTTACAGGTAAAGGAATAGCTTATTGTGCTACTTGTGATGCACCATTTTTCCAAGGTTTGGATATTTATGTTGTAGGTTCTGGAGAGGCTGCAGTTGAAGAGGCTATGTATCTTACTAAATTTGGTAGAAGTGTAACACTATTAGTTAGAAAAGATAAGTTATCAGTTGCTAAATCAATAGAAGAAAAGGCATTTAAATGTGAAAACTTAAATATTATGTGGAATGTCGAAGTTGAAAGTTTTGAAGGAGCAGGAATATTAGGTGCTATGAATATAGTAAATAATAAAACTGGAGAAAAAACTAAAATTGTTCCAAGAGAAGGAGATATGATATTTGGAGTATTTATCTTTATAGGATATGTTCCGGAAAGTAGTATCTTTGAAGGAAAGATTGAAACAAATAGAAATTATGTTGTTTCAGATGGATCTATGAAAACTAATGTTGAAGGTGTATTTGTTGCTGGAGATGTTAGAGTAAAAGAACTAAGACAAGTTGTTACAGCTGTTAATGATGGCGCGATTGCTGCTGTTAATGCTGGAAAATATGTTGAAAGTTTAAATTAATTGAATTTAATTCCAAAAGGATTAAATATATAAATTTTAAGGAGGTGAGTATATGCGTCTAGAATTAGGAAAAATCTTAATTAACGATGTTCAATTTTGTTCAGAAACAAAAGTTGACAAAGGTGTTTTATACATTAATAAAGAAGAATTAATCGCTCATTTAATGGATGATGAACACTTAAAATCAGTAGACGTAGATCTTGCAAAACCAGGTGAAAGTGTAAGAATTACTCCAATTAAGGATGTTGTAGAACCAAGAGTAAAGGTTAATGGACAAGGTGGAGTATTCCCTGGAATGATTTCAAAAGTTGATGTAGTTGGTTCAGGAAGAACTCATGTTCTTAAGGGAGCTGCAGTAATGACAGTTGGTAAAATAGTAGGTTTCCAAGAAGGTATTGTTGATATGCAAGGACCAGGAGCTGAATATACTCCATTCTCAAAAACTAATAACATAGTTTTAATCGTGGAACCAGCTGAAGGAGTTGCAACTCATGCTTATGAAAAGGCTGTTAGAATGGCTGGCTTAAAAGCTGCTACTTATTTAGGATTAGCTGGTAAAGAAGTTGAACCAGATGAAGTAGAAGTATTCGAAACTAAACCATTATTCGAACAAGCTGAAGAATTAAAACATTTACCAAAAGTAGCTTATGTACAAATGTTACAATCTCAAGGATTATTACATGATACATATGTATATGGTGTAGATGCTAAACAAATAGTTCCAACACTATTATATCCAACTGAATTAATGGACGGAGCTATCTTAAGTGGTAACTGTGTATCTTCTTGCGATAAGAATACAACTTACCATCACTTAAACAACCCAGTTGTTAGAGCAATGTACGAACAACATGGAAAAGAAATCAACTTTGTTGGTGTTATTATCACTAACGAAAATGTATACTTAGCAGATAAAGAAAGATCATCAAACTGGACTGCTAAATTATGTGAATTCTTAAATCTTGACGGAGCTATCGTATCACAAGAAGGATTCGGTAACCCAGATACAGACTTAATAATGAACTGTAAGAAAATCGAAGGTAAAGGCGTTAAAACAGTTATCATCACTGATGAATATGCTGGTAGAGACGGTGCGAGCCAATCTTTAGCAGATGCTGACGTTGCTGCAAATGCAGTAGTAACTGGTGGTAATGCTAACGAAACTATCGTATTACCTAAGATGGATAAAGTTATTGGAACTTTAGATTATGTTGACATTATTGCAGGTGGATTTGACGGATCATTAAGAGAAGATGGTTCAATCATGGTTGAATTACAAGCAATCACTGGAGCAACTAACGAATTAGGATTTAATAGATTATCAGCTACTGGCTATTAAAATTTATTAATCAAACGGAATATTATATAAAATAGGAATATTATATAAAATAAAACGAAAATAAAAATTTAAAGAAAGGAAGTGTAAGCGATATGGCACTTTTTACAGAAAACACAAAAGTAATCATAATCGGCGATAGAGATGGTATCCCAGGACCAGCTATGGAAGAATGTGTCGCTACAACTCCTGCAGAAATAGTATTTTCAGCAACTGAATGTTTTGTCTGAACTGCAGCAGGAGCAATGGACTTAGAAAATCAAAGAAGGGTAAAAGAATTAGCAGAAAAATATGGAGTAGAAAACTGTGTAGTTCTTTTAGGAGCATCTGAAGCAGAATCAGCAGCATTAGCTGGTGAAACTGTTACAACAGGAGACCCTACTTATGCAGGTCCATTAGCAGGAGTTCAGTTAGGACTTAAAGTTTATCACGCAGTTGAACCTGAATTTAAAGCAGAAGTTGATGAATCAGTTTACGATGACCAAATTGGTATGATGGAAATGGTTCTTGACTGTGATGCTATCATTGAAGCTGTAAGTGAAATTAGAAACTCATTATAATTAATTAAGATAAAATCATATATAAATATATGATAGAGAGGTGATTAGTGTGGAAAAATTAAGAGTAGTTCACTATATAAACCAATTCTTTGCTGGTATCGGTGGAGAAGAAAAAGCAGACTACAAACCAGAAGTTAGAGAAGAAAAAATCGGACCTGGTTTAGCATTAAACGCTGGTTTTAAAGGTGAAGCTGAAATAGTTGCTACAGTTATCTGTGGAGATAGCTATTTTGGTGAAAATATGGACCAAGCTAAAGCAGAAGTTTTAGAAATGGTTAAAAAATACAATCCAGATTTATTCATAGCAGGACCTGCATTCAATGCTGGACGTTATGGAGTTGCTGCTGGTACAATTACTGAAGCTGTTCAAAACGAATTAGGAATTCCAGCTTTAACTGGTATGTATATTGAAAACCCAGGTGCAGATATGTTCAAGAAGAGCGTATATGTAATTTCAACTAAAAATAGTGCTGCGGGTATGAAAGATGCAGTTACTAAAATGGTTCCACTTGCAATGAAACTTGTTAGAGGAGAAGAAATTGGTTCTCCAGCTGAAGAAGGATACATTGAAAGAGGAGTTAGAAAAAATATATTTAGAGAAGATTTCGGTGGTAAGAGAGCTGTAAATATGATGATCAAAAAGTTAAAGGGTGAAGAATTCGAAACTGAATTCCCAATGCCAAACTTTGACAGAGTAGATCCAAATCCAGCTGTTAAGGACATTAAGAAAGCTAAAATTGCTTTAGTAACTTCAGGTGGTATAGTTCCTCATGCTAACCCAGATCATATTGAATCATCTTCTGCTTCGAAATATGGAAAATATGACATTGAAGGTGTTATGGATCTTAAAGAAGGCGAATGGGAAACAGCTCACGGTGGTTATGACCCAGTTTATGCTAACCAAGATTCAGACAGAGTTTTACCAGTTGACGTTTTAAGAGAATTAGAAAAAGCTGGCGAAATCGGAAGTCTTCATAGATATTTCTATACAACAGTAGGAAATGGTACAGCAGTAGCTTCTTCAAAAGGATTTGCTGAAGAATTCAGTAAAGAATTAGTTGCTGATGGAGTAGATGCAGTTATCTTAACATCTACTTGAGGTACTTGTACACGTTGCGGTGCAACGATGGTTAAAGAAGTTGAGAGAGCTGGAATTCCAGTAGTACACGTATGTACTGTAACTCCAATTTCAATGACAGTAGGAGCTAACAGAATTGTTCCTGCTATAGCAATTCCTCACCCATTAGGAAATCCTAAATTAACTGCTGAAGAAGAATATGCATTAAGAATGAAAATTGTTAAAAAAGCATTAAATGCTTTAGCAACTGAAGTTGAAGGACAAACAATATTCGAATAATTTTTAAATAAAAAGGGTGTCAGGTATTGACACCTTTTTAATTTAATGGTATTCTATTACATAAGGGTAGTTGGCTTATATGGAATACATACTATGCTATCTGTTTTTTATATTAAAGGAGGTAATTAAGATGAATTTTCCTGTATTAAAAGGAACTTCTTACGTATTAGTTCATGCACCAGACATGATAATCCAAAATGGAACAACTCAAACTACTGAAAAGGCTTTAAATCCTGATTCAGAATATTTAAAGGAAATACCAAATCATATTAGAAAATATGAAGAAGTATTAAATTATTTACCAAATCAAGTTTACATTGGAAACAAAAGACCAGAAGATTTAAAAGCTGTACCACAACCATGGTCAGATGCTGATAAATATTTATCAGGAGCTCCAAGAGATGGTAAATATGGTGAAATAATGCCAGAACATGAATTCATTGGACTTATGAAAATCTGTGACGCTTTTGATTTAGTTTCACTTAATAAAGAATTTACTGAATCTGTTAAAGCTGATTTAGAAAAACACCCATTAATTAGTGATGCATTAGTTGCTAGATTAAAAGAAGGTGTTGAACAATCTGTTCTTGAAGGACATATGGAAAACCATGCTGAAGGTTTATATTTTGAAGATAAATTAGTAGGGGTTGTTACTAGAGCTCATGATGTTGATGTTAACTTATCAGCTCATGTTATGTTAGAAAACTTAGTTACTAAAGCATCAGGATTATTAGCTGCTTTACATTTAGTTGCTAAAAATGATTTAAATCCTAATGATGTTGAATATGTTATTGAATGTTCAGAAGAAGCTTGTGGAGATATGAACCAAAGAGGTGGTGGTAACTTCGCTAAATCTATCGCTGAATTAGCTGGATTTGACAATGCTTCAGGTTCTGACTTAAGAGGATTCTGTGCAGCTCCAACTCATACATTAATCGCTGCATCTTCTCATGTTCATTCTGGAACTTTTAAACATGTTGTTATAGTTGCAGGTGGATGTACTGCTAAATTAGGTATGAATGGTAAAGACCACTTAAAGAAAGGCTTACCAATATTAGAAGATTGTATCGGTGGATTTGCTGCATTAATTTCTGAAAATGATGGAGTTAACCCAGTATTAAGAACTGATATAGTTGGAAGACATACAGTAGGAACTGGTTCTTCACCACAAGCTGTAATGTCAGCATTAGTTACTGCTCCATTAGAAAAAGCTAATTTAACAGTTAAAGATGTTGATAAATATTCAGCTGAAATGCAAAACCCAGATATTACTAAACCAGCTGGAGCTGGAGATGTTCCAAATGCAAACTTCAAGATGATTGGTGCATTAGGAGTAATGAAAAAACAATTAGAAAAAGCTGAAATTGCAAGCTTTATTGAAGATCATGGTATGGAAGGTTGGGCTCCAACTCAAGGACATATTCCCTCAGGGGTTCCTTACTTAGGATTCTGTCGTGAAGATTTAACTTCTGGAGAATTAAATAGAGCTATGATTATTGGTAAAGGTTCTTTATTCTTAGGAAGAATGACTAACTTATTCGACGGTGTATCAATTGTTTTAGAAAGAAATTCAGGTAAAGTTGAAGAAAATTCTGGAGTTTCTAAGGAAGAAGTTAAGAAATTAGTTGCTGAAGCAATGAGAAATTTTGCATCTTCTTTAATTGAAGAATAGAGGTGATTTCATGTCTGATATAAAAAACGTAATTGGTAATATCTTCGAAGAAATCGCTACTGGATTAGAAACAGGTGCTTTTACATCAAGACCAAGAATTGCTGTTACAACTTTAGGCAGTGAACACGGACTAGAAAATGTTGTTAAAGGGGCAGAACTTGCTCAATCAAGAGATAAGAGTGTTGAATATTGTATAATTGGACCGGAAGTAAAAACTTCTTTAAAACAATATGTTGTTGAAAATGAAGAAGAAGGCTATAAGAAAATGGAACAACTTTTGGACAGTGGAGAAGTTGATGGTTGTGTAACAATGCATTACAGTTTCCCAATTGGAGTTTCTACTGTAGGTAGAGTTGTAACTCCTGCTGCTGCAAAAGAAATGATTATAGCTACAACTACTGGAACTTCTTCTGCACATAGAGTAGAAGGTATGGTTAAAAACGGTATCTATGGTGTTATCGTTGCTAAAGCATTAGGAATTGAAAATCCAACTGTTGGTATTTTAAATGTTGATAATGCAGTTTCTGTTGAAAGAGCATTTAAAGAATTAAAAGAAAATGGATATGATATGAACTTTGCTGAATCAAATAGAGCTGATGGTGGAGTATTAATGAGAGGAAATGACTTATTACAAGGTGTTCCTGATGTTATGGTTAATGATACTTTAACAGGAAATCTTTTAATGAAAGTATTCTCATCATACACTACTGGTGGTGGATTTGAAGCAATGGGTTATGGATATGGTCCTGGAATTGGCGAAGGATATGATAGATTAGTTCTTATCGTATCAAGAGCATCAGGATTCCCTGTAATAGCTAATGCTATGACTTATGCTGGACAATTAGTTAAAGGAAATATTAAAGAAGTTTCTAAGAAAGAATTTGAAAAAGCTAATAAAGCTGGATTAAAAGCTATTTTAGAAAAAATCACTTCTGCTGGAGCTAAAAAAGCTGAACCGGAAGAAGAAATTAAATGTCCTGCTGAAGAACAAGCTACTGCTACTATTGGTGGAATTGATATTCTTGAACTTGAAGATGCTAAGGTTGCTTTATGGAAAAACAATATATTTGCTAAGACTGGAATGGGTTGTACTGGACCTGTTGTAATGGTTAACGATGCAAATCTTGAAAAATCTAAAGAAATTTTAGCTAAAGAAGGATATATTGGTTAATATAAAAAATTAAAAGAGAGCTTTTGCTCTCTTTTTTGTTTAGACTTTTTAAAAAGTGGTATAAATATATTGTCTTAATAGAAAGGCAAATATAGGAGGTAAAGAATATGAGTTTAATCGGAAAGAAAATTGAAGAATTTAATGTTCCTGCATATTATGATGGGGATTTAATAACTGTAACAGACAAAGATTTAGAAGGTAAATGGAGTGTTTTCTTCTTCTATCCAGGAGATTTTACATTTGTATGTCCAACTGAATTAGAAGATTTAGCATTAAGCTATGATAAATTTAAAGCAATTGGTTGTGAAATTTATTCAGTATCTACTGACTCTGAATTTGTTCACAAAGCATGGTGGGACGCATCTGAAACTATCAGAAAAATCCAATATCCAATGATTTCAGATAGAGCATTAGCTTTATCAGAACAATTTGGTGTTTTAATTGAAGGAGAAGGACAAGCATTAAGGGGAACTTTCGTAATAAATCCTCAAGGTGAAATAGTTCTTTATGAAGTAAATGCTAACGGAATTGGTAGAAATGCTAAAGAATTATTAAGAAAAGTTCAAGCAGCTCAATTCGTTGCTAAACATGGTGATAAAGTTTGTCCAGCAAGATGGGAACCAGGCGATGACACTTTAACTCCAGGATTAGATTTAGTTGGTAAAATTTAATTAAAGATATTTAGACTAGAAAGAAATTTCTAGTCTTTTTTATAACAAAAGGCTATATCCTAAATTGCAAGAATAAATTAGCCACATAAGTTTTAAGTTGAAAAAGTATTCTTTTTTATTGATATTTAATTGTTTTCGTGATATAATATACCTAATATTTTTATGTAAGTATAAAATTAAATATAGGCGTATAAAAGAGGAGTAACTTAAAAGAAATTTTTAGAGAGAATTTGTTTGGTGAAAAAATTCAATTTGTTTTTTGTGAAGGTAGCTTTTTAGTTTTGAAAAACGGGTAATTTCGTTATAAATTTAGAGAGTCATTTTTATGAAAATTAGGTGGTACCGCGATAACTTCGTCCTATATGTTGGACGAAGTTTTTTTATAATTAAATTGCTTAGATATATTTAATTTTTACATTATTTTTAGGAGGTTTTATGAAAAATTTAGAAAAAACTTATAATCCAAAAGATTTTGAAAAGAAAATTTATGATAATTGGATAAAAGATGAAGATTTTACTGCAAAAGTAAATCCTGATAAAAAACCATATACTATTGTTATGCCACCTCCAAATGTAACTGGAAATTTACATTTAGGGCATGCTCTTAACAATACTATTCAAGATATTTTGATTCGTTGGAAGAGAATGAGTGGATATGAATCACTTTGGGTTCCGGGAACTGACCATGCGTCTATTTCAACTGAGGCAAAAGTTGTTGAAAAAATTAAAAAAGATGGAAATTCCAAAGAAAAATTAGGAAGAGATGGTTTCTTAAAAGAGGCTTGGGATTGGACTGAAAAATATGGTGGAAATATTAAGAACCAATTAAAAACTTTAGGTGTTTCTTGTGATTGGTCAAGAGATGCATTCACTCTAGATGATAATTTATCAAAGGCTGTTGAAGAAGTTTTTATAAAAATGTATGATGCAGGATTGATTTATAGAGGAGATAGAATTGTAAACTGGTGTTGTAATTGTGGAACTGCCATTTCAGATGCTGAGGTTGAACATGTTGATGAAGATGGACATTTTTATCATATTAAATATTTCTTTAAGGATAGTGATGAATATTTAACTATTGCTACTACAAGACCTGAAACTATGCTTGGAGACCTTGCTGTTGCAGTTCATCCTGATGATGAAAGATATAAGGATAAAGTTGGTAAGACTTTAATTTTACCTATTTTAAATATAGAAATTCCTTTGATTGCAGATGAATATGTTGATATGGAATTTGGAACTGGTTGTGTAAAGATTACTCCTTCTCATGACCCTAATGACTTTGAAGTTGGTAGTAGGCATAATTTAGGACAAAAACTTATAATGGACTATGACGGAAAGATTGCTCAAGGTTTTGGGAAATTTTCCGGTATGGAAAGAAAGCTTGCAAGAAAAGAAATTGTAAAAGAACTTGAAGAACAAGGATATTTAATTAAAATAGAGCCACATAATCATGCTGTTGGGCATTGTGAAAGATGTAAAACTACTATTGAACCGATTATCTCAAAGCAATGGTTTGTCAAAATGGAAGAATTGGCAAAGCCAGCTAAACAAGCATATTTAGACGGAAAATTAAATATAATTCCTGAGAGATTTGGAAAAGTTTATATAAATTGGTTAGATAATATCAAAGATTGGTGTATTTCTCGTCAATTGTGGTGGGGACATAGACTTCCTGTGTATTATTGCAAGGAAAGTGGAGATGTTGTTGTAAGTAGAACTGAACCGAAAGAAGAAGGAAAAACTTTTGTTAGAGATGAAGATACTTTAGATACTTGGTTTTCATCAGCGTTATGGCCATTTTCAACTTTGGGTTGGCCTAATGAAACTGAGGACTTAAAATATTTCTTCCCAACAAATACTTTAGTTACCGGTTATGATATTTTATTCTTCTGGGTTATTAGAATGGTGTTCTCAAGTTTATATAATCTTGATGAAGTTCCATTTGAAAATGTGTATTTCACAGGATTGATTAGAGATGAGCTTGGAAGAAAGATGAGCAAGTCTTTAGGTAATGGAATTGACCCACTTGAAATAATTGATAAATATGGTGCTGACGCTTTAAGATTTACATTGGTTGGTGGTAATACTCCGGGTAATGATATGAGATTCTACGAAAAGAGAGTTGAGGCTAATAGAAATTTTGCTAATAAACTTTGGAATGCATCAAGATTTGTTCTTATGAATCTAAATGATGATGAAGAATACAGTATTGATTTTGAAAAATTAGAAATTGAAGATAAATGGATTTTAACAAGATTAAATAGAGCTGTTAAAGAACTAACTGAAAATCTTGAAAAATTTGAATTTGGGTTGGCATCAGCTAAAATTTACGATTTTATATGGAATGAATTCTGTGATTGGTATATTGAATTTTCTAAGACTAGATTATATGGAGATAATGTTGATAAAAAACTTGTTGCTAAATCAGTTTTAGTATATGTTTTAAGTAATATTTTAAAATTATTACATCCATTTATGCCATTCATTACAGAAGAAATTTACTCTTTTATTCCTAATGTAAATGAAAAATTAATCAATGCAAGTTTCCCTGTATATGATGAAAATAGTATGTTTATACAAGAAGAAACAGAAATTGAAAATTTAATCGAAACTGTTACTGCAATTAGAAATAAGAGAAGTGAAAAGAACATTCCACCTTCAAAGAAATCTGATTTATATTTTGTTTCAAGTAATGAACTTACTAAAGAATACACTAATTCTTTAGAACATTTATATAGATTTTTAGCATCTTGTTCTAAAGTTATAGTAATGGATAAAGATGAAGAAATTGCAAACTCTATGGTTGTAATTTGTAATAATCAAAAGATTTATATTCCTTTAGACGGGCTTGTAGATTATGAAAAAGAATTGGAAAAACTAAATGCTGATTTACAAAAATATGAATCTGAAATAAAAAGAGCATCTTCTAAACTTTCAAATGAAAAATTTGTAAATAATGCTCCTGAAAAAGTTGTAAATGAAGAAAAGGAAAAACTTAAAAAGTATCAAAATATATATGATGAAATAAAATCAAGTATTGAAAAAATAAAGAATAATTAGGTGATTTTATGAATATAGATTTTAATGTTATATTTATGACATTTTTGATTGTAATACTCGTTAGTATTCAATACACTTTAAATAAAATATTAATAATTTTAAAAGAAATTAAAGACTCTGAAAAGAAAAAACTCGAATTTGAAAAAAATAATAAAAAAATTCCAAAGGAGGACTATTTTGATGAACAAAAGAGAGGTTACTAGATTTACAAGAGAAGAAATTGCAAGTAAAGTAAAAGAACTTGGAAAACAAATTACAAAAGACTATGAGGGAAAAGAACTTGTTGCTATTGGACTTTTAAGAGGTAGTTTTGTATTTCTTGCAGATTTAGTTAGAGAGATAGATAGACCTATTGTGGTTGATTTTCTAACAACTTCTTCTTATGAAAATTCCGAAATTTCAAGTGGTACAGTTAATATTATTTCAGATATTAGAGAGAATATTGAAGGAAAAGATGTCCTTCTTGTAGATGATATTATGGATTCAGGAAATACTTTAAAAAATGTTAGGGAATATATTTTGACTAAAAAACCGAATAGTGTTAAAACTTGTGTTATGTTGGACAAACCTTGCAGAAGGGAAGTAGATATAGTACCTGATTATTTTGGATATGAAATCGAAGATTGGTTTATAGTTGGATATGGACTTAATTACGGAGATAAGTATAGAAATATTCCATACATTTTTTCTTATGAGGACTAATATGTACGATAAATTTTCTTATATTTATGATGAACTTATGAAAAGGCAAGTGGATTACAATCTACTTGCCTCTAATGTTATCCAAATATGTGATAAGCATAATGTAAAAGTGAAAAATATTTTAGAATGTGGAATGGGTAGTGGAAATTTAACTGAAAAATTTTTAGAAAAAAAAATCTCCGTTGACGGATTTGATATTTCTGACAATATGTTATCTATTGCTTATGACAAATTGGTTGATTATGAAAATGTTAATATTTTAAAAGGAGATATTAGAACTTTTGTATCAAATAAAAAATATGATTTGATATGTTGCTTTTTTGATGTTTTAAATTATATAAAATCTTTAGATGAAATTGAAATGTTTTTACAAAATTCTAAAAAACAAATGACTGAAGATTCAATTTTAATGTTTGATGTAAATTCAGAATACAAACTAAAAGAATATTTAGCAGATAATACTTTTGTTGTTGAAGAAGATAATGTTTTTTATACTTGGAGAAATTATTTATATAAAAAATATATAGACTTTGAAATAGACTTTTTTGTAAAAAACGAAAAAAATACTTATGAAAGAATAACAGAAAGGCAAAGACAATATATACACTCGGAAAATGATATATCTGAATTAATTGAAAAATGTGGATATGAAATTTTAGAAATTATTGACTTTGAAACTTTTAAAGATATACGTAAAACTTCATATAGAATATTATATGTCTTAAAATTGAAAGATAATGTTAAAAAGTAAGATTTGACAAATAAAACAAATAGGTATATAATGTAGAAGAATGTGAAAAGCATTCCATATATTTTTAAGGAGGTATTTTTTATGAGTTTATTCGCTCAAGAAGTGGCAAAACAAAAATATTGGTCACTTATCAAGATAGATAACACTTTAGTATTATTAGCTATTCTATGTGCAATAGCAGCATTCAGTATTTATCTTGAACAAACTTATAGCTGGGCAGGTAAAATCACAGGTTGTATTTTAGCTTTAGCTTTTACAATGGTTTTATCAAATGCGAAAATTATTCCGGCAGAAGACACAAAGGCATATGATATAGTATGGGGTTGGGTAGTTCCACTTGCTATTCCTATGTTGCTTTTCAAAGCCGATTTAAAGAAGGTTTGGAAAGAATCTGGTAAAGTATTAGGAATTTATTTACTTAGTGGTCTTGGTACAATCGCTGGTGCATTCGTTGCGTTTTTCTTATTAAGGAATTTTATTCCTGAACTTTATAAATTAAGTGCAATGATGGTTGGTACTTATACAGGAGGAAGTCTTAATTTAACTGCTATGGCAGATGCATTCCCACTAGATGATAAAGGTTTATTAGGTTCTGCAGTTGTAGCTGATAACTTGTTTATGGGAATTTACTTTGTAAGTTTAACAATTATTCCTACAATGAAATTCTTTAGAAAACATTATTCTCACCCTTATGAAGATGAAATGGAAAAATTAGGTACTGCTGGTGAAAATAAAGCTGCTCAATTCTGGGCTAAAAAAGACGTTTCTTTATTAGATGTTGCCAAAGTTATTTCTATTGCATTTGTAATCGTTGCAATTTCAACAGAATTAGGTAATTATATTTCAAGTTTTAAACCTGATACTAAAGAAATGGGAACAGCCATGAAATTCTTTATGGATTTATTCTTTGGTTTGTTAGGAAGTAAATATTTATTAATGACTACAATTACAGTTATTTTAGCAACTTATACTAAGTTTTTAACTAAAGTTTCCGGAGCTGAAGAAATAGGAACATTCTTAATTCACATTTTCTTTGGAGCAATTGGGGCACCTGCATCAATTGAAATTATCTTAAAGAAAGCTCCATGGTTATTAGTATTCTGCGTTATTATCGTAGTTATAAATATGATTATTTCATTTATTTTTGGTAAGATTTTCAGATATTCAATCGAAGAAGTTTGTATTGCTTCAAATGCTAATATAGGTGGACCAACAACTGCTGCTGCACTTGCAATCGCAAGAGGTTGGAATCAATTAGTTGTACCTGCAATGTTAGTTGGTATTTTAGGATATGTTATTGGTAACTACTATGGAGTATTTATCGGTAATATATTAAAATTATTCTAATTATGATTTGTAGTATAAAACTTGAAAAAAATGGAGAAATGATTTTATCTAACAACGGACAAGAGATTGTAACTCATAGTACAAAATGTAAAGAAGTAAATTCCGGATATATGACTCCGGGTGCTATGTTTATGGGTGCTCTTGCAGGTTGTAAGGTTTTAACTTTTTCAAAATCTGCAAAATATTATAAAATTGATTTTGAAGATTTGAGCATAGAAGTTGAGGCTGATGTGATAAATACAGATAATATTGGTGATACTCCATTTAAAAATCAAGAGTATTCAGAAATAAGAACAAAATATTCTTTAAAGACAAAAGCAAGTGTAGAGGAAATTAATAAAGTAATTGAACTTGCTAGTAAGTTCTGTACGGTTAATATTGCAGTAGATAGTAATATTAAACAAACATATACAATAGAATTAAAATAATGTTTAAAAATCACAGATAAAATGTCTGTGATTTTTTTGTGTGTAAAAACTTTACAATAATATCACAAAATGATATAATGATTTATATATACACTGGAGGAAATTATGAAAAATAAATTTTTACTCACATTAACATTATGTAGTTTTTTGCTTGGAAGTACATATAAGGTTAGAGCAGAAGAAAATAATTTGACAGATAATTATAGAATATATGAACCTTTTAATTTATCCGATACAAAAAACTTAGAATTAACCGGAGAATCTACGATAGATTTTTCAAAATCAACGGCTAATGAAAATAAAATAGACGGAATGTATAAAGCTAATTATAATTTAAAGAGTACAAACAAGGGAAATTCTACTTTAAAAATGGGAATAACTTTTAGTAGTAGTATTGAAAAGTTGAGTAATTTTTCAATTAAATTGGACGGGGCAGATGTTCCATATTCATTTAAGTTTTTAAATGATAAGTTTAAATCTCCTACGGGAAGTGAGTTTTATAAAGAAATTATTTCAAATATTGACTCACCAATTTATGAACCGGTTAATTTTAAAAAAGAAGATGTTGGAACTCTTAGAAAATTTAACTTAGAGGCAGATAAGGTTGACAATTTAAAATATGAAATTACTATAAAATATTCCATAGATAAGACAAAGTTATTTTTGTCAGGTGGTAAAGATATAAAAATTGATGAAAATAAAAATAATAAGACCATAGTATTAACTCATGAACTAAGTGGAAAAAGTAAAACACCTATTTTATATACAATAGGTGATGATGTAAATATAACGACTAAAATATTTTTAGGCGAAAAGGAAATAAATTCAGGATATAAAGAAAATATTGAAAAATCGTCAGTCAATGTTAAGGACTTTTTGAAAAATATATTTTTAGGTGAAGTTCCTGAAAATGTTCGTCAAAGATTTTCTGAAGATAATTTATATGAAATCTTTGTTGAAAATTTTGATAAAATTTTGGGTGGAAGTGGTTATGATACTTTAGGAATTTTAAAGCCGTCTTCTGATAAACAAATTGTTGCGACTTTTGAATTTCCTATTGAGCCGAAAGTTGAGAAAAAGTTAAATATTAATTATCCAATTTCTGCAACTCTTACTACTGTAAATGATGTGAATATTATGAAATTAAATTTAGAAGCATCTCCTTTTTCAACTTTTGATAATTTTAAAAATTTTAAATATACATTTGTTGGAAATGATGATTATAAATTTATTATAAATTCAAATACAAAGTATAAAAATACTAAAAACGGTTCAGAGATTACATTAACAAAAGCACCTGTTGAGCTTATAACAAATTTAGTTCATAAAGAAAGCTATGTTAAAGGAATTAGTAAAAAAGAGGCAAAATCTTATACTAATTATGCGCTTATTGTGTTAGGTATTGCTGAAGTTGTAGGAGTTTTGTATTTAAAAAATGTTTACTTTAAAGGTAAAAAAATAAATATAAGAAGATAGAAACTAAACTAGAATTTTATTCTAGTTTTTTCTTTTTCTTTTATTTTATTGCATTTGCAACAGAAATATTTTGAAAATTATTATAAAATTAATATATTGTTAGGAGGTAATTATGAGTAAAATAAATTTTGATGATAAATTATATAATATTTTAAATGGAAATGAAAAACTTTTACAGTTTTTTATAAATAATGGTTTTGACCAATTAAAAAATGAAAAAATGTTGAAAACAATGGGAAAAATGGTTTCTTTAAATATGGCTTTAAAGGTTAGAGGAATAAATAAATCTGCTTTTGAAGAAAAATTAGATTTATTTTTAAATGATGAGCATACTTCAGTTGACAAATCTTTAGAAGAAGAAAAAGAAATTACAGGTGATGTCATTGTTAAAGGGGTTTTACCTTGTCCGTTGAAAATTCCTATTTTAGAGGCTTTTGACAAATTTGTTGAGGAAGAAAAAACTAAAGGAATAAATATAGGTTATGAATTAAAATCTGCTAATTTAGGTGTTGATTGGATTGAAAATGATATTAATTCAGGCGATATTGATAAAGTTTCTGATATTATGATTTCAGCCGGTTTTGAATTATTCTTCGATAAAGAGAAATTCGGTAAATTTTTTGAAGAAGAAAAATTTTATATTGAAAATAAGAAAATGAATAAAGATTTTGATAATGAAGAAATTTGTTTGAGAGACCCTAAAAATATTTACAATATTGTTGGAGTAGTGCCTTGTGTATTTTTAGTAAACGAAAATAATTTAAATGGTAAAGAAGTTCCAACTTCTTGGGAAAATTTACTTTTTAGTGGAGATTATACAGATAGTGTTGCAATTCCTTTAGCTGATTTAGATATGTTTAATGCATTAGTTGTAACAATTTATTCAAAATGGGGAGTTGAAGGAATAAAGGCTCTTGCCAGAGTTTATAAAAAAAGTTTACACCCTGCTGAAATGGTTAAGAAAAAAGGAGATTCAAAAAATAATCCGATAGTTAGTATAACTCCATATTTCTTTACGCAAATGGTATCAAGAAGTTCAGCTCTTAAAGTTGTATGGCCAAAAGATGGTTCAATTATCAGTCCGATATTTGTAATGGCTAAGAAAGATAACGAAAAAGCACAAAAAGTTGTTGAATTTTTTAGAGATGAAAATGTTGGAAAATTACTTTCTTCAAATGGAAAATTCCCTACAACAATTTTTGGTGTTGACAATATGTTAGATGAAAATTTTAAATTTATGTTCTGTGGTTGGGACTATATCCATAACAATGATATAGTGAAGGTTATGAAAGAATCAGAAAAGATTTTTAATGAAGAAATTTTAAAATAGAGGTTTATATGAATTTGGTAGTAGTTTCCGGTCCTCCTTCATCAGGAAAGACCAGTGTTATAGTTAAGACAATTGAAAATTTGAAAAAAAGAGGTATTAAAGCGGGAGTTGTAAAGTTTGACTGTTTATATACAGATGATGATTTAATATATAAAAAAAATAATATTTTAGTTAGAAAGGGATTATCCGGTGCTTTGTGTCCTGACCATTTCTTTGTTTCAAACATAGAAGAGGTTGTTCAATGGGGCGTTAATAATGAATTGGATATTTTAATTACAGAGTCAGCAGGACTTTGTAATAGATGTTCTCCCTACATTAAAGATATAAAAGCTGTATGTGTTATAGATAATTTATCAGGAATAAATACACCTAAAAAGATAGGGCCGATGTTAAAAAGTGCAGATTATGTAGTTATTACAAAGGGGGATATTGTTTCACAAGCTGAAAGAGAAGTTTTTTCTTCAAGAGTTGCATCTGTTAATCCAAGCGCCATTGTAATGAATATAAACGGACTTACAGGACAGGGAACTTTTGAGTTAAGTACATTGTTATATGATGAAAGTAAATCAATCAATACGGTAAATGGTATGGAATTAAAATTTGCTATGCCGACAGCTCTTTGTTCTTATTGTTTAGGAGAAAAGAAAATAGGAGCAAAATATCAAATGGGAAATATTAAAAAGATGAAGTTGGAGGATAAAAATGCGTAATTTAAAAATTGGTAAATTAATTGAAAAATATCCTTTTGCTGAAGTGTTTTTTGAAGAAAATAATTTTGATATTTCAAATGTTTTTGATTTATCTTTTGTAGAATTTTTAAATTCTTTTTCAGAAGAAGAAAAAGAGGAGCTTGCAATAGATGAAAATTTGCTTTGTGAATCTTTAGAAATTTATATTGAGCAGATGAAAAATTTCCTTGGAGTTGAAGATAATGAAGTTAATTCGATAACTTTACTTGCAGGGACAGATAAATTTGGCAATAAAGAAAATTACGATGAACTACAAGTAAATAAGTCTGAAATAATTTCAATCGTGGGACCTACCGGAAGTGGAAAGTCAAGACTTTTAGGGGATATTGAATGGGTCGCAGATAGGGATACTCCAACAAATAGAAAAATTTTAATTAATGGAAAAGATGCAGATAAAAAATGGAGATTAAGCGCAAATAACAAATTAGTTTCACAACTTTCTCAAAATATGAATTTTGTTATGGACTTAACTGCTTATGAATTTATAGAACTTCATGCAAAGAGCAGAATGGTTGAAAATGAAGAAGAAGTTATAAATAAAATAATTACAGAGGCAAATAAACTTGCAGGAGAAAAATTTGACCTTTCAACGCCGATTACCTCTTTGAGTGGTGGACAATCAAGAGCGCTTATGATTGCTGATACTGCAATTTTAAGCTCATCACCAATTGTTTTGATTGATGAAATCGAAAATGCTGGTATCGACAGAAAAAAAGCATTAGATTTGTTGGTTAGTGAAAATAAAATAGTTTTAATGGCAACACATGACCCTATACTTGCATTAATTGCCGATAAGAGAATTGTAATAAATAATGGAGCAATAGTTGCGATTCATGAAACAACAGAAAAAGAAAAACAATTACTTATTGAACTTGAAAAAATGGATAATGTTATGCAAGACTTAAGAAAAGAATTAAGATATGGTAATTCATTAGACAATTTTGAAATATAATGATATAATAAATATATTAAGTAGGCTACTTCGGTAGCCTTTGTTATTGTGAAACAACAAGGTTTCCGGGCACCCACCCGATGCAAAGCATCGTGGAAGGGTGGAGTTCTTATTATGAAATAACAAGGTTTCCGGGCACCCACCCGATGCAAAGCATCGTGGAAGGGTGGAGGTCCTATGTTTAAGGAGAATTTATGCAAAAATTTGAACTTTTGTCTCCTGCCGGGTCTATGGAGGCTTTGAAAGCAGGAATTCAAAATGGTGCAGATGCTATTTACTTAGGTGGTAGCAGTTTTGGGGCAAGAGCCTCTGCAACAAATTTTGATAATGATGAATTGATAGAGGCTGTAAGATATGCAAGTCTTAGAAATGTAAATATTTTTGTTACGGTTAATACTTCTGTAAAGGAAAGTGAAATTGAAGAATTAATTTTTTATACAGATTTTTTATATAAAATTGGAGTTAGTGCAATAATTCTTTCTGATATTGGAATGGCAAGTCTTTTAAGAAGTCGTTATCCAAATATGGAATTTCACGCATCAACTCAAATATCCACTCATTCTTTAAATGATGTTTTAGAATTGAAAAAAGTAGGTTTTGATAGAGTTGTTGTTGCAAGAGAGTTAAGTGTAGAAGAAATTAAGGAAATTTGTGATAATGTAGATATAGATATTGAAGTTTTCATTCATGGGGCAATTTGTGTCAGTTACTCAGGACAATGCCTTATGAGTTCTATGCTTGGGGAACGTTCAGGAAATAGAGGACGTTGTGCTCAACCTTGTAGGCAAAGCTACAAGTTAATAAATAAAACAACTGGAAAAATTATTGATGTAAATGGAAATTATCTTTTAAGTCCAAAAGATTTGTGCAGTATTGATAATATCGAAAAAATTTTGGATACAGGTGTTAAGTCTTTAAAGATTGAAGGAAGAATGAAAAGACCTGAATATGTTGCAGTTGTTACTTCAAGATATAGAAAAGCAATAGATAATTACATTGAAAATAAAGTTACAACGAACAAAAAAGAATTAAAAGATGATTTAGAGGCTATTTTTAATAGAAAATTCACTTCAGGTTATCTTATGAGTAAAAATGGCTCGGATATAATTAATTTAGATAAACCCAATAATATAGGTGTAAAGGTTGGAGAGGTTTTAAGTTTCAATCAAAAGAAAAATAAATTAAAAATAAAATTATGTAGTAAATTGTCTAAGGGAGATGGAATCAATTTAGGTGGAGGAAATATTGGTAGAATAATCAAAAATGGAGAAATTTTTGACTTTGGAGTTTCCGGAGATATTATAGAAATTGATTTTATTAAAAGTGTAAAGCCTAAGACAATAGTTTATAAAACTTCCGACAAGTCATTGGTTGATGATGCTAATAAATCTTTTAGAGAAGGAATCGAGAATAAAAAAATTGACTTAAATTGTGAAATTTTTATTTCTGTTGGAGAAAAAGCAAAATTTACTTTAGAAAATTTTGAAGTTTATTCTGATGAAATAATCGAAAAGTCAAATAATAAAAAAATTGAAATTAAAAGTGTTTTGGAAAAATTATCTAAAACTGGCAAAACTCCTTTTAATTTTATTTTCAAAAATGTTTTTGTCGATGAAAATGCTTTTGTTCCTGTTTCCGTTTTGAATAATCTTAGAAGATGTGCAATAGAAAAATATGAAAAAGAAAAATTAGATTTTTCAAAAGAAAGAATTATATGTTCCTCTAATGATTTATCATCTTCAAAAACAAAAAAAGTTGATAATGGAAAAATTACTTTAAAGGTGCATAAAAATTCTCAGATTGATAATCTTTTAGAAGATTGTAGCATATTAGAATATGTAAAAGAAATTTATACCGAAGATTTTAGTTTGATTGAAAAGTATTATGATAGACTAAAAAGTAAAGGTATAGATTTAATTTATAGTGCTTTAGGTGTCATCAGAAATGAAGAGTATGATACTGTAAAAAAATATTTATCGAAAATAAATAGGGAAATTTTGAAAAAAGTTCAAATATCAACTTGGGGTTCAAAAAACTTTTTTGAATCAAATTTTGGTACTGAAAAATTTAATATAGATACATATTTTAATATATATAACTCTTATTCTGTAAGATTTTTTGAAAAATATTTTAATGCAGAGGATATAACCATTTCTCAGGAGATAAATAAATTTGAAATAAAAAATTTAGTTGAAAACTTAAAAGAAAAAAATATTAACATAGATATGATTGTATATGGACATACAAGGTCAATGCTTACAGAATATTGTGCAATGGGAGTTTTGACAAAAGATTGCCATAAAGATAGACGTTGTGCTGAATGTGCAAGAAGTGATTATGCTTTGAAAGATATGGAAAATAGAGAATTTAGACTTTTTCAAGATATTTTTTGTAGAACGGAAATAAGAAATCACATTCCTCTTGATTTGAGAGAAGATATGAAAGAGATTTTTGACTTGGGTATTGATAGGGTAAGACTTGATTTTACTTATGAAGATAGCGAAACGGTTTATGAAATTTTAAAAGAATGTATTGATTATCTAAAAAATTCAAATAGAATAAATTCTCCAAATGCCTTTAAGGGACATTTCATTACTTCAGTTAATTAATTTTTATAAAGCCTTAGGGCTTTATTTTTTTGAAAAAATTTATAAAACATTGAAAAATAAATAATTTTTTGATAAAATTAAAGTTGAATAAAAATGGAGAAGTGTGTATGAAAAAGGGAGATTTTATTTTAATATTTACTTTACTTGTTATTTTTTGTTTTTCTTTTGTTTATATAAACAAGAGTTTTGTATCGACAGAAGATAAATATATAAGTGTTCAAGTGAATGGAGAAGAGATTAAGCAAATAACTTTTGGAAATAAAAAAAATATTTATCCGATAAGAACGTCTTTTGGACTTAATATTTTAGAAGTTGATAAAGACGGAGTCAGGGTTATTGAGGCAAGCTGTCCTGATAAACTTGATGTTAAGTTTGGAAAAATTAGTAAAGTTGGACAAGCTATTATCTGTATGCCAAATAGACTTGTTATACAGATAAAATCAAGACAAAATAATGATTTGGACGTGGTAAACTAATGAGTGCTAAAAAGACTATGTTGATTTCGTTATTTGTTTCTGTTGCTTTAATTGTATCTCTTTTAGAATATTATATTCCAATACCTATTCCTAATGTTCGATTGGGTTTATCAAATGTTATAATCATAAATGCGATTTTAATTTTTGGTTTTAAAGAAACATTTTTTATTTCATTTTTAAAGGCGATTTTACTGGTAATTATTCTAGGAAATCCAATAAGTTTTATATATAATTTTTCAGCAGGGTTTGCCAGTATAGTTGTTATGTATATAGTAAATAAGTTTTGTAGTAAATTTTTAAGTTTAGTGGGAGTTAGTGTTTTAGGGTCAGTTTCTCATATAATGGTTCAAATATTAATTTCAATGATACTTTTAAATACAAAAACTTTAGTTAATTTTATTCCGTTTTTAGGAATAATAGGGATATTTACAGGAATTTTAGTTGGTATTCTTGCTAATTATATGTATAAAATTTTAAGAGGTAATTATGTCAAATAATGATTATGATGATTTTTTAAAAGAATTACAGATTTATTTAGATAAAAATTATAATGATAATGTTGAAAATAATAAAATCTTTGAAAAAAAATCTATAGAAGAAAATATATCTTTAGAAGATAAAACGATAAAAGAAGTAAATAGTGTAAAAAATATTGGATATAGAGATGTTGAAATATTTACTACTTCAATAAAAGATTTAAATGATAATGATAAGCCCAGAGAAAAGTTATACAAATTTGGTGCTGATAAATTGAGTGAATATGAGCTTATAGCAATTTTACTTGGAAGTGGTTCAAGAAACGAAGATGTTTTAACACTTTCAAAAAAATTGTGGCAATATATGAGTAAATTTCATAGGATAAGTGAAATTGCAATAGATGATTTGATGGAAATAGAAGGTATCGGATTATCTAAAGCTTGTTCAATAATTTCTGCATTGGAGCTTTCTAAGAGAATAAATATTAGAGAGTGTGTTGATAATTTTTCAGTCGGATCACCTAAGAGTGTTGCAGATATTTTTATGAATATATTAAGAGATGAAATGAAGGAGCATTTTTATGTTCTTCTGTTGGATACAAAGAATAAAATAATTTCTTGGGACGAAATTTCAAAAGGTGATTTAAATTCATCTATCGTTCATCCTAGAGAAGTTTTTAAATATGCTTTAAAATATAGTGCAAATAGTATTATTTGTTTGCACAATCATCCAAGTGGAGACCCGACACCAAGTATGCAGGATATAGAAATTACTAAAAGATTACAAGAAGTTGGAAATTTAGTTGGAATAAAATTGTTAGACCATATTATAATTGGATACAATAAATATATTAGTTTAAGAGAAAAAGGAATAATGAATTAAGAGAGGTAGAAAAAATGAGTTTTTCGTGGATTTTTGGGGAAGATTTAGCCTTAGATTTAGGAACGTCTAATACTTTAATATACTCAAATAAAAAAGACGGTAAGATTATTGAGCCTTCTGTTGTTGCAGTTGATTTAAATAATTATGAGATTGTTGCCGTTGGAGAAAAAGCAAAAAGTATGGAGGGAAAAACTCCAGATAATATAATAACATTGGCACCTATAAAGGGAGGTAAAATTATAAATTTTGAAATTGCTCAGGTAATGTTGACAAATTTATTTAAAAAAGCAAAATCAAGTTTTTCAATTTTTAATCCTAAGGTTTATATTACAATATCAAGTGGAATTTCCGAAGTGGATAAAAGAGCGATAGAAGATTGTGTAATTTATTCCGGAGCGAGAAGTGTTGAATTTATAGCAACTGCAGTTGCATCAGCTGTTGGAATGGGACTTCCTGTTTTGGAGCCTTCAGGTAGTATTGTAGTTAATATCGGTGGGGGAACTGTTGATGTTTCTTTGGTAAGTCTTGGAGGAGTTGTTGCCTCTAAATTTGTTGATATTGGTGGAGATTCAATTGATTATGATATTGTAAATATCGTTAAAAACAAATATGATTTGATGATTGACAAGGAAACGGCAGAATATATAAAAATAAATTTGGCATCATTTATTACAAGTAATATCACAAATAATCTTTCTATATTTGGTAGAGATATAAATAGTGGTATGCCTAGAAATGCAATAATCTATGGAAAAGATATAACTTCATCACTATTCCCGCTTTTTAATGCAGTTACAGATGCAATAAAAGTAATATTAGAAAAGACACCACCTTCAATGACAGGTAATATTTTAAGAAATGGAATCTTTTTAACAGGGGGCTGTTCTAAGATTAACGGTTGTGTTGAATATTTGGAAAATGAAATAGGGATAGCTGTAAATGTTGTTGAAAATCCATTAACTTGCACATGCGAAGGTGCTAGTAAATTGATTAATAAGATTAAGATTAAAAACAATAGGAGAAAGAATAATGAATAGATTTAGAAATATTAAGTCCCGTAAAAAGAAAATTTCTTTTTTTATGACTGTTATAATTTTAAGTTCTATAATTTTTTTCAGTGCTACTTCTTCTATTATGAATATTGGAGAAAATGCAATTGGAACAGTTACAAGTTCTGTTTCAAGATTAGTTTATTCTTCAATAGCAAGTTCTAAAGAAGTTTTTACAAATATTTTCGGCTCTAAATCTATTAGAGAAGAAAATGAAAAATTGAAGATTGAAAATGCAGAACTTAAAGAAAAAAATATTAATATGGAAAATATAATAGCCAAAGAAGATTTTTTGAAAAATGAATATAATTTATATTTACAAAATAAGGAAAGTCTTATAAGTGCTAATGTTATTGCATTAGATAACAATAATTTATTCATAAGATTTAATATAAATAAGGGAAGTAAAGACGGCGTAAAAGTCGGAGATATTATCGTTCAAGGAACTGCTGGAGATAAAGAAAATACTTATATTAAAGCTGTTGTTGGTAAGGTAATAGAAGTTGGATATAATTGGAGCAAGGTTTCAAGTTTAGTTGACTCTACAAGTAATATTTCATTTAATATAGTTAGAAGTCAATCTTATGGAGCTATAAGTGGACAAGAAAACAATCTTCTTTCAGGTTTTATGTATAAGTCTGATGCTGACGTTGTTGTTGGTGATAGGTTAGTTACTTCAGGTAGAGGTGGAATTTTTCCCAGAGATTTATATATAGGAGAGGTTACAGAAGTTAAGTCTTCAGATAATAATCTTGAAAAGAAAATTAGTGTTAAATCTCCTGTTGATTTTACAACTTTATTTAGAGTTTTTGTATTAAAAGGAAATGGTGGTAGTAATGAATAGATTAAAGGTTGTGTTAATGTTTTTTGCAAGTATAATGATACAAACAGCAATATTACCTAATTTTAGTATATTTAACTCTAAGGCTAATCTAAGTTTGGCTCTTGTAGTTGCAATAGCTATGAATTTTGGTTCTTATTCTGCTGGATATTCCGGAATTGTACTTGGATTTTTTGAAGATATTTTATTTTCAAGAATAATAGGTGTAAGAGCTCTTATATACTACATTATAGGTTTTATAGTTGGATATAGTGAGGACTCCATAAACAAAGGAGATATACGTTCCGGCTCTATAATTACAGTTGTAGCAACTTTATTTTATTGGGTTATGAATACAATAATTTATATGTTCTTGGAAAGTTCATCATCTTCTGCTCTTGTAAAGTATTTAAAAGGGTCGATAATTATTGAATTGATTTTAAATGTTTTATTGTACTTGGTATGTCATTATACTTTGAAGAAGATGTTTAAAAAGAAAAAATTTAGATTTTAGTAGGTAAGTTTATGAAAATTTTTGATAAAAATAAATTAGAAAAAATTAAAGATAGACAATTAAGATATAAAATAGTTTATTCTGTTCTATTTCTTTTGATGTCATTACTTGTTATAAAATTATTTCATTTAACAATTATAACTGGAGATGATTATAGAAATAAGGCTGATAACAACAGACTTAAAGATGTTAAAATAACAGCTCCAAGGGGAAATATTTATGATAAAAATGGAAATTTGTTAGCAGGGGTTAAGACAAGTCCTGCCGTTCAGATTTTAAAAGATGAATTTAATAGATTAACTAAAGAAGAAAAGATTAAAAAGGTTGATGAATTAATAACTATACTTAATAAAGATGGCGCAAGTTGGGATACCGATGATTATTTTATAGGGATTAATTACTTTGTATATTCTTCAAAAGTTGATTATTTTACTGAATTAAAAACTCCAAAAGAAAAAGTTTTAGATATAATTATGGAAAATAAATTAGTTGAAGATATTTTGAAATTGAAAATAGAAAAAAGTTCCTCTTCAAATTTTTCATACTATATAATAAAAAATGTTATAAGAGATTTGCAACTTAAAGGAATATATGTTCCAAGTGATTTTTTTGATGTTGATAGTGGAGAAATTGCTTTTACTAAAGGAAAAGAATACGATGAATATGCAAAAGATAAAGACCTTTCAAAAGGGATATATTCACATATTGCAGATTTAATAAAAGATGATAAGTCAATTCTAAGAAAGATTTTAGAACAACCTCTTTCAAGAAAATTGATTTTTGATGAATTGAAAAGTAAAAATCTTTTAGGAAATATTGAATTAAGTCCTTTAGAAGACTTGAATAATTATAACTTTTTATTGATAAAAGCTGAATTAAATAAACAAAATTCTAAGGTTACATTGGAAACAAGTGCTAAAGATGATTTTTATAATATGGTTAGAAAATTTACTTTGGATAAGTTGTTGTCTTATGTAAAAGTTGATAAAGACGGGAAAAAAATAATTCCTGCCGAAATTTTGCTTAAAAAATTAGAAGAAAAAAAACTTAATGCAAATGTTGAATACACTTTAGTTAAAGATGAAAATGATAGAGAAAAAGTTCAATTTTCTTACAAAAATGAGGGAAATAAAGATGTTGAACCTTTAACATATCTTATTTCCATTGCAGAAGAAAATAATCTACTTTATGATTTTGTTCTATCCGATGATATAAAATTTGTTGCTCAGGAAGTAAATACAGAAAATAATATTATTTTAAAAATTTCTATTACTAAAAAAGATTTTGATTATGTATATAATATTAACAAAAAAGATATAAAAAATAGATACCAAATAAAAGATGATTATACTGCTGAAAGTTTATTTACACTTTTAAAGAAACTTTATTCAATAGAAGAATTGAATGATTATAGTGCATATAGTTATTTGGTATTGAGTAGAAAGGTTGAGTTGCAAGGAGATAAGGCATATATTCCAATTACTCTTACTTATGGAATATCTGAGCCTTGTATATCTAACATAAAAGAAAAATTTGCAAATAATAACGGTATTACTGTTTCAATGGAACCGATAAGATATTATCCTAATGGAGAGTTAGCGTCTCATATATTGGGATATATTGGAAAAATTTCTCAACAAGATGAAATTGAAAAGTATAATAAAGAAAAAGGATATTCTTCTGATAGCTTTATAGGTAAGACAGGAGTAGAGGAAAGTCAAGAAGTTTCTTTAAAAGGAAAAGATGGCTTTAAAAAGGTTATGGTTGATAACAGAGGAAATAGAACAGAAACTATTTCTGAAACTTCAGCAGTTCCAGGAAAAAATGTATATTTATCTTTAGATTTAAATTTACAAAAAACTGCAGAAGAATCTTTAAAGCGTACTTTGGAATCAATTAGAGGTGCTAGTGAATATAAAAGCAAGTGGGGAAGTTATACTCCTCATCAAAGCTATCCTAATGCAACAAGTGGTGCAGTAGTTGTGCTTGATGTTAAGACTGGAAAAGTTTTAGCTCTTGCAAGTTATCCTGCTTATGACCCAAATCTTTTTGTAACAGGGATTTCTAATAGTGATTGGATAAGTTTATTTCCTGAAGACCCTAGAGATTTTTTAGCGCCAAGACCATTGTATAATATTGCAACACAAAGTGTTTCACAACCAGGTTCTACTTTTAAATTAGCCACTTCATTGTCAGCGCTTGAAAAGGGATTGGACCCAAGTGAAAATATTAATTGTCAAGGTGTAATGGACGTTGGTGATACAAAGTTTGGTTGTTGGATATGGAATCAATATAAACAAGTTCATGGAAATGAAAATCTTAGAACAGCTTTAAGAGATAGTTGTAACTATTATTTTTATGCCTTAGCTTTAGGAAAAGACCCTAAGTCAAATAAGAAGACGGGTGTTAAAGTTGAGATTGAAGATTTGGTTAAAACTGTTAGTGAATTAGGACTTGGAGAAAGAACTGGAATTGAAATAAACATTCCAAGAGAAAGTAAGGGTGTTATTCCTGATTCAAATACAAAAAAATCTTTAACAAAAATTATGCTTAAACAAAGATTGGAAAAAGAAATTGAAAAATATATTTTAGCTGGAAAAAATAAAGATGATTATGATTTTGCTAAAATAATTGATACAATTGTAAATTGGACTGAAGAAGAAAAAGTTCCATCAAGAACAGAGGTTATTAACAGATTAAAAGAAATGCAATTAAATGCTGAAGAACCTGTTGCAAATTCAAAAGTATCTTTAGCAGATATGATAAAGTTTGACTATTTAAATCAAGCATCTTGGTCTAATGCAGACTCACTAAATACTGTAATCGGACAAGGACAAAATGCATATACTCCTATACAAATGGCAAGATATATGGCGATGATTGCAAATGGTGGACAAAAGTTAAAAACTTCTGTAATTGAAAAAATTGTTAGCTATGATAACAAAATAACTTCATTTCAAAATAACCCTGAAACTGAAAAATCAAGTTTTAATCCTAGAAATTTAAAATATATTTTAGAAGGAATGAATATGGCATCAAAGACTTCTGAAAATGCTAAAATTTTTAGAGAATTGCCAATAGAAATTGGTACAAAGACAGGAACTGCACAAAAGAGTGGAGTCAATCCTGTTACAGGACAACTTTACGATAACTATGCTTGGACAGTTTCTTTTGCTCCATATAATAATCCTGAAATTGCAATAGCAACAGTAATTTTTCAAGGAGGAGCAGGTGCATTTTGTGGACCTATTGTTAGAGATATAGTTGGTCAATATATTGATAATAAAACAGAATCTGGAGAAAATCTACAGTCTGATAAAAAAAATGATGATAATTCAGGAAATGGTGGAAATTTAGTTGGAGATTAGCCAAAAAGTATTGAAAATTTAATTATTTTGATATATAATGTAATAGATTAAATAATTTAGGAGGTTTCGTATGAAATTCAAAAAGACTTTCGCAGCGCTTTTAGTTGGTGCTATGATTTTAACAGGTTGTTCTTCTAAACCTGAAGGAAAAAAAGAAACAAAAACAGAAGAAAAGAAAGAAAATACTGGAAAGAAAATTAAGTATGCTATGGTAACTGATACTGGTGGTGTTAATGACCAATCTTTCAACCAATCTGCTTATGAAGGCTTAAAAGATTTAGAAAAAGAAGGATTAGCTACTATTAGCTATGTTGAAAGTAAACAAGCATCTGATTACAAAGGAAACTTAGAAACTTTACTTGATTCTAAAAATGATTTAATTGCAGGTATCGGTTTTGCATTAGCAAAAGATATGGAAGCTGCAGCAAAAGCTAACCCAGACCAAAAATATGTAATTATTGACTCAGCTTTTGAAAACACTCCAAAGAATCTTATCGGAACAATTTTTGCGGATAATGAAAACTCATTCTTAGTTGGATATATCGCTGGAACATTAACTACTTCAAACAAAGTTGGATTTGTTGGTGGAGTTACTTCTCCATTAATCAAAAAATTTGAAGCTGGTTTTAGAGCAGGTGTTGAACTTGCAGCAAAAGATAACAAAAAAACAGTAGAAGTTGTTGCTCAATATGCTGAAAGTTTCGGAGATGCTACAAAAGGTAAAGCAATTGCTAACAGTATGTACACATCTGGAGTTGATATGATTTTCCACGCAGCTGGTGGTACTGGTAATGGTGTTATTGAATCAGCAAAAGAAAATCAAAAATTCGTATTTGGTGTAGATAGAGACCAATCTTACTTAGCTCCTGAATATGTTATAGCTTCTACAATCAAAAAAGTAAATGAAGCCATTAAGAGTGTTGGTAAAGAATTAGCTGAAGGAAAATTCAGAGGTGGAGAAACTATCGAATTTTCATTAAAGACTAATGGTGTTGACGTTGCTTACGGAAAAGAAGACCAATTAAAAATCAAGATTCCTAATGAATTAAAACAAAAAATTGAAGAATTAAAGAAGAGTATTGCTGAAGGTAAAGTTACAGTACCAACAGAAGTAAAATAAATGATTTTATTAGAAGGAAGCGAAAGCTTCCTTTTTTAATTAATTTTATTTGAAATGATATTTACCTTTTTGTGTTAATATTATATAATATTATTAAATATATTTAAGGAGAGTATTAGATGAAAAATGAATTAGTTCTTGTAGTTGATTTTGGTGGACAATATAATCAGTTAATAGCTAGAAGAGTAAGAGATTTAAATGTATATTGTGAAGTTATACCTTATAACAAGGCTGTTAACGAAGTAAAAAATAAAAAACCTATCGGAATAATTTTTACAGGTGGTCCAAATAGTGTTTATGAGGAAAATGCACCAAAAATTGAAAAAGAAATTTTTGAACTTAATATACCTATTTTAGGATTATGTTATGGAATGCAATTAATATCTCGAACTTTTGGTGGAGTTGTAGAAAAAGCAGATAAAAAAGAATTTGGAAAAACTTTATGTATAAAAGATAAAAATTCAAAATTAGTTTCAAGTATGAAAAATGAAACAATAGTTTGGATGAGTCATCAAGACCAAGTTGTAAAACTACCAGAAGGATTTGATTGTATTCAACATACATCTACTTGTCCTTATGCCGGAATAGAAAATGAAGAAAAGAAAATTTATGCAGTTCAATATCATCCGGAAGTAAATCATTCAGAAGAAGGAAAAGAACTGATAAAATCTTTCTTATATGATATATGTAATGCAAGTGGCGATTGGACAATGCAAAACTTTATGAATGAACAAATATTAAAAATAAGACAAACAGTTGGAGATAAAAAAGTATTGTTAGCTCTTTCAGGTGGAGTAGATTCTTCAGTTTGTGCCAGCTTATTGTCAAAAGCTATAGGAAATCAACTGACTTGTGTTTTCGTAGATACAGGACTTATGAGAAAAAATGAAGGTGATGAAGTAGAAGAAGCCTTCAAAAATGAAGAACTAAATTTTGTTAGAGTAAATGCTAAAGATAGATTTTTAGGTAAATTAAAAGGCGTTACTGACCCTGAACAAAAAAGAAAAATAATCGGAGAAGAATTTATTAGAGTATTCGAAGATGAAGCAAAGAAAATTGGAGCAGTTGACTACTTAGGACAAGGAACAATTTACCCTGACGTAATAGAATCAGGACTTGGCGATGCAAAAGTTATAAAATCACATCATAACGTAGGAGGACTTCCTGACGTAGTAGATTTTAAAGACTTAATCGAACCGTTAAGAGATTTATTCAAAGATGAAGTAAGAAGATTAGGACTTGAACTTAAAATGCCTGAATATTTAGTTTATAGACAACCATTCCCTGGTCCAGGACTTGGAATAAGAGTAATGGGCGAAGTAACAGAAGAAAAATTAGAAATCTTAAGAGAGGCAGATGCAATCTTCAGAGAAGAAATTGCAAAAGCCGGAGAAGACAAAAATATAAGCCAATATTTCGCTGTTATAACAAATAACAGAACAGTTGGAGTAATGGGAGACTTTAGAACTTACGATTATACACTAGCCCTAAGAGGGGTTACAACAACCGACTTTATGACAGCCGATTGGGCAAGAATCCCATACGAAGTACTAGACAGAGTTTCAGTAAGAATAGTAAACGAAGTAGGACACATCAACAGAATCGTATATGACATAACAAGCAAACCACCAGCAACAATCGAATGGGAGTAGAAAAATAATTAAATAAATATTGAAAAATCAATATTTATTTAATATTTGAATAATAAAAATGGCAAAAAAGTGGCAAAGTTTATATCTTAGCCACTTTTTGTTTAATAAAATTAAATATAGATACTACTAGTTTAACTAGTAATATCTATACTATACTAATATCATTATATAAAATTATTTCTTTATTTTTTCTTGATTTTGTTACATGTATATAAATTTTTTCTATAACTTCTGATGTATCTCCAAGTCTATTTGAAATAGATTGTAAAGACATTCCTTTCTCAGCAAGAATAGAAGCACAAGTATGCCTAAATATATGGGGTGTTATTTTTTTACCTGTACTTAATTTTATTTTTTTTAATTCTCTATATATATGGTAATATCCATATCCATAATTTAAATCATGTTTAGTTTTATTTGTTAAGGAAAAAAATAACATTAAATTATTATATGTTTTTTCATTTATACCAATTTCTCTTGATTTTTTATTTTTTGTATTATTAACTATTTTTTTAATGTTTTTGAGTAAGTTTTTGTTATGCTTATTGAATATATTATCCTATCATTATACTTTTCAGCTTTTATATCATCTATATCTAAGGCTATAAATTCACCTATTCTAATTCCTGTTTCTAACAAAATATTTATACTTAATTCAATATCTTTTGGTAAATTTAAATTCATAAGTTCTAACAATTCATCATATTCTAAATACTTATCTTTTACATCTTTTATTCCTGTTTTATATGAAATTAAAAAAGCTTTGGATTTTATTAGTTCTTGTTTGTAAGCAAAATTAATTATTTGATTTATAATAGAATGATGTGAAATGCTTATTTTATCACATTCTATTAATTTATTGTATATAATATAATTAAAATTATTTATTGGAAAATCAAAAGTATATTCTTTTACCTTTTTAACAAATGTTTTTAATACAATATATCTTTGCTCCGTTATTTTTCCTATATGACTTTTTGTATCTACATCAGTTGTAGTTATTAATTTCTTTTTATAATTTAAATATAAATCACATAATTCAAAAAAACTTATTGATTTCTTTTGAATATCATTTTTTAAAACAGATTCAATTTTTTTATTTAACTTATATATTGCTTCTTTTCTTCCTTGAGGAGTATCTTTTTTTATAGTTTGAGACTTTACAACATCTTTTCCAGTTAGTGGGTCTTTTACACGTTCGCAATATCTAGCTTTTCCATCTTTATTATAACCTTCTTTTGGTTCTCTCCACATATTAATAATCTCCTAATTCTAACATAGCATTTATACATTTGTAGTAGTTAGTATTGTTATTTGATTTTAAAAATCCAAATTTTTTAGCAAATTTATCTATTAATTTTAATTCATCATTAGATAAAGATATGTGAATATTTTTCTCTTTATCTAGACGTTTGTATTTTATCATTTTAAAAATATTTAAATCTAATTCATCTATAGATATATTATTACAATTTAATATTATAAATTTTAAACTTTTAGTAATATCCGGAATTATTATATTGTTTATTTTTCTAAAAAAATCATATTTTTTACTTACATTTAAAATTTTATTATAATGTTCATGTGTTATATAAAAATTGAAATTTTTCATTATTAAAACTCCTTTTTAATATATTATAATTATAACAAAATTGATAGAAAAAATAAACACTTTTAAAAGAGTATGCACAAAATAAAAAGATAAAGTGTAAAAATGTATAATTTTTAAATTTTTATAATTAAAAAATTGATAAGATATAGATAGGAGGAATAATTTATGATATTAGAAGTTGCTAAAAGATTAGGATATACTCCTATTCGTTGTGGTAGAGTTTATAGAGATAAAGTTCATGATAGTTTAATTTTTTTTGAACATACAGATAGTTATTATAGATATTCTCAAAAAGAAGGTGGAAATATTTATAATTTAGTTATGAATACATTAAATTGTGATTTTAAAACAGCTATTGAATTTTTGAAAAAAGAAAATATCATTTTAAATAATGATTTTGAACATTTAAAAAATGATACTATAGAAGAACGTAAATTTTTAAAATTTCCCAAACATAATGTTAATTCGGACAAGATGATAGATTATTTACATAATATCAGAAAGATAAATAAATCAGTCATATTTGATTTAATAAGTAGAAAAATTATTTATGAAGATATTAATCATAATATGTGTTTTATTGGTAAAAATTTAGATGGTAAAGTTAAAAATATTCAAAGACGTTCTTTAATTGATAAGGAATTTTCAACAGTTTCAGGTTCATCTAAAAAATATCCTTTTTTTATAGAAAATAATAATTCTAGTTTAGTAATTACTGAAGGGGAAATAGATTCTATTTCTATGTATGAATTATTTGGAAAAAAACATACATATATAGCGTTAAGTGGCTTATCTGATAGTGGATTGATTAATTTTATAAATGAACGTAATTTAAATAATATTGTAATAAATTTGTGTTTAGATAATGATGAACCAGGTATGGAAGCAACAAAAAGAATTTCTAAAAATTTAGAAACTTTAGATAAAAATTTTATAATAAAAGATATTTCTTCTAAAATTTACAAAATTAAAGATGTAAAAGATACAAATGATATATTAAAAATATATAAATTAAGAAAAGCAAATAGAGTAAAATCTACTTGCTTTTTTTAAAAGTAACATAAGTATTATTTTTATCATTATAGTTTTGTATTTCTTCATCTTCAGTTTCTTCTTTTTCATCAACTTGAGAAAGAAAAGATAATCTTAAATTCATAATTATTCCACTAACTATAAGAATTAGAAAATAATATATTCCTTTATTTAATATAGTCCATTTAAAAATAGGAATTACTGTTGTTGTAGCATTAGCTCCTAAAACTTTTAATAAACAATACATTATTATTTCATACAAATAATATCCACCATATACAGATAATCCTAAATTCCAGGCATAAAATAGTGGTTTTAGTTTTTTACTATCTCTTAAAAAGAATAATAAAACAAAGTAAATACATAAAACTATTATTGCAAAAATAATATTTAGCAATCCGTTTCCAAATTTTCCACCAGCAATCTTACCCATATAAGGGTCTATTACAGCAATGCTACCTACAAATATAAAGCAAATATCAAAACCTACAGTTATTAGTAAAGAAAAGAAAAAACCAAATTTAACTATAGCTAATCCAATAGCTAATATAGTAGGAATAAATAACATAATTAAAACAAGTTCCATATTAATTCTCCTTAATACTAAAATATTTTATTATATAATTACAAGCAAGATTTATATTTATATTTTTTGCTCCTTTAAAAATATTATTTATATTAGCAAAATGTTCAATATTTTTAATAGTATCATTATCTAAATATAAAGTAATCATCTTTGAATTTTGACAAGTGTTAATTATTGATTCTATCTTTAAATCATAGTCAAAATTATCAAAAATATATCCTAATGTTTTTTTAAAGTTCGGAATTTCAAATCCATTTTTAATCATATTAAATTCTTTATAGTTATTTATACTAATTAATTTTTCTAAATTTTCTTCATAAATAGAAATACTTCTTTTTTTTATATTATTTGTATTTTTGGTTTTATTAATAATATATTTTTCAGATTCATATCTTTCTATTATATTTTTTCTATCTTTTTTTTCAAACATAAAAATCTCCTAATAAATATTTTAAAGTATACACAAAATAAAGAGTATACTTTAAATATATTATATCAAAAACAAAATAAAAAGTAAACACTTTTAAAAGAGCATACACAAAAAATATAAAAATATTTTTACTAAACCAATAAACGGAACAAAATGTATATTTTTTAAAAATATATTGACTTTTTTGAATAAATATGATAATATTTGATATAATTTAAGGGGGATTAATATGAAAGATTTTAAATTTAGATTGAGGGAAATTACAATAGAAAATTTCAAGAATGTTGTATATGGAAATATTAATTTAAAAAATTCGGGAGATTTATATAAATCAAGCATACTTGGATTATATGGACAAAACGGTTCTGGTAAAACAGCATTAATTGATTCAATAGAATTATTAAAATCCATATTATGTGGATATTCAGTTTCAAATGAGTTTTGTGATTCAATAAATATTGACGAAAAATATGCACAATTAAAATATTCTTTTGAATTAGATGGAGATTATGGGAAATACTATGCTAAATATGAATTTAAAATCCGTAAAGAAGAAATCCTAAATGGAAATTTAAAAGAATTAGAACAAAAAACAAAAAAAGTTGTTGTATATGATGAAGTTTTAAGTTGTTCGTTTGAGAAAGATGGATTAAAAAAGCCTATGTGTAAAGTTATAGATACTATAACTGATGATGTTTTTGTACCATCAACTAAATACAATTCATTATTTGGGAAAAATAAAGAATTGAAAAAAGAATTACTAATAGACAAGGGAGTAGCTAAAAGCTCTTCAACATCATTTATTTTTTCTCGAAATTTTATAAATAAATTAGAAGTATTATATGATAAAAATAAAAATGAAGAATATTTAATGATATATGAATTACTAAAATATTTAATTCATTATGCTAATTCTAGTTTATTTGTTATAAAGACAAAAGATACTGGAATGATTAGCTCAAAAATGTTGCCGTTATATTTTAGATATGGTTGTGCAACTAAAGGTATTTGTGGACAAATTCCTTTATCTCTTGAGAATACAAACATTATACCTAATGAACTTTTTGATTTTTTTGAGGAAATTATTAAAAGTTTGAATATAGTTTTAGAAAATATTATACCGGGTATTACTATATCTATGAAAAGTTTAGGTTCAGCATTATTAAATGACGGAGAATCAGGAACAAAAGTAGAATTAGTATCTTGTAGTAATGGCAAAGAAATACCTTTAAAATGTGAATCAGAAGGGATAAAAAAAATAATATCCGTTTTACAACTATTAATTGCTGTTTATAATGACTCATCTATAACTGTTGCTATAGATGAATTAGATTCAGGAATATTTGAATATCTACTTGGAGAACTTTTGAAAATTATTGCTGAAAAGGGAAAAGGTCAATTAATATTTACGTCTCATAATTTAAGACCTTTAGAAGTATTAGATAAAAGATTTATAGCTTTTACTACAACAAATCCTAAAAACAGATATATTCGTTTTTCAAATATAAAAGAAAATAATAATCTTAGAAATGTGTATTTTAATAATATTGTATTAGGAGGTCAGAAAGAAGAAATTTATAAACCAACTAAAAGTGGAAAAATATCATTAGCATTTTTGAAAGCTGGTGATATATATGAATAAAAGACAAGTAATTTTTGTAATTGTAGAAGGAATTTCTGATGAAATATCTTTAAAATCTATTTTTGAAGAGCTTTTTTTAAATGATGAAATACACATAGAAGTTGTTCGTGGAGATATTACAGCAGATAATAAAGTAAATTCAAGAAATATAAAAAAGAAACTTGGAGATTTAATAAATAAGAGTATTAGTAAATCATATTTTAAAAAATCAGATTTTAAGGAAATTATTCATATAGTAGATATGGATGGGGCTTATGTTTCTAATGAATATATTTGTTCTAATACTAATTTAAACAAAGTAGAATATTCGCCAAATAATATAATTACAAAAAATGTAGATGATATAATTGAACGTAATATTAGAAAAAGAGAAAATTTAGATACTATTTGTAATTTAGAAAAAATCTGTGGAGAAATAAAGTATAAAGTGGTTTATATGTCTTGTAATTTAGACCATGTTTTATTTAATAAATTAAATATTTCTGATGATGAAAAAGAAAAATTATCTTATGAATTTGCAAAAAAATATTCAGATGATATAGACAGTTTTAAAGAATTTATTTTTAATTCAGATTTTTCTTATAAAGGAAATTTTAAAGAATCTTGGTCTTATATAAAAGAAGATAGTAATTCTTTAAAACGTAAAACTAATTTAAATTTATGTATTTCGGAAATTTTAGAAAAAAATGAAAGTTAGATTATACATATCTAACTTTTATTTTTAAAAAAAATAGAGTTTACACAAAATAAAAAGTATGCTTAATATTGTTTTTTATAATAATGTGATATAATAAAATAAAGATAATTTTAAATTAATATTAGGATATGATGGAGGATAAAAAATATGAATGATAAATACAATATGAGTTTGAAAGAAAATATTTTTATCGCTAAAAGAATGATTATAGATATAATATGGAAAAGTGCAAATCTAGAAGGAATAAATATAACATTTCCTGAAACTTATGCTATTTATGAGAAAGCATACTTAGATAAAGCAAATATATCTGATGTTAATACTATACTAAATTTAAAACACGCTTGGCAAATTGTGTTTTCAAGTATAGAAGAAGAAATAGATTTAGAATATATAAAGAAAATACATAATGAAGTAGGTAAAGATGAAGCATTAGAATGGGGAGTTTTAAGAAATGGAACTGTTGGTATATCAGGTACTGATTATATTCCACCAATCCCGGATAAAGGACAAGTAGAGTATGAATTACAAAAAATCAAAGAAGTAGAATCAGTTACAGAAAGAGCAATAACATTAATGATGTGGCTTATGAAAAGTCAATTATTTTGGGATGGAAATAAAAGGACAGCAATGATAATTGCAAATAAAGAATTGATAAAAAATGGTAAAGGAATAATATCTATACCTATCGAAAAAATTAAAGAATTTAATGAATTATTAAGTGATTATTATACTAATGATAGAAAGGTAGCATTGCAAAATTTTATATATAAATATGCTATTTATGGAATGGATGAAAGAAGGACAAAAAATAAAGGGAAAATATTAGAAGTTTGATACAATCAAAATATAAACTTTTTATTTTGATATAATATTTTATACAAGTAAATTATGAGAAGTGTTATAGCTTCTCATTTTTGTTTTCAAAAAAATAAGCGTACACAAAATAAAAAGTATACTTATTTTTTATTTACTAAAACCAGAAATTAGTTTATAATATATACGTTCTTGGCGAAA
This sequence comes from Parvimonas parva, assembly GCF_016552165.1. Classification (GTDB taxonomy): domain Bacteria; phylum Bacillota; class Clostridia; order Tissierellales; family Peptoniphilaceae; genus Parvimonas; species Parvimonas parva. The sequence goes on from NZ_JACVDA010000014.1 coordinate 53,435, forward strand.
GGAGGTGAATTTATGACCTCTAAAGAAATTTTCATTTTCTTGGTTTTGCTAATCATTTTGATTAAAGAAATTAAGAAATAAAAATTAAAAGCAAGGTATCAGCAGTACCTTGCTTTTTTCTTGACGAAATTCGGTATGACCTCTAAACCGATATATCTTACTTAAAGTATACCACAAAAACAAAAAAAGTCAACATTTATAAAAAATAAGCATACACAAAATAAAAAGCATACTTAATATTGTTTTTTTATAATAATGTGATATAATAAAATAAAGGTAATTTTAAATTAATATTAGGATGTGATTATTATGATAAATTTATATGATGAAAAAAAGTTACCGGAGACTTTAATTTTTTATATAGATGAATATAAAAAGGCTAAGAAAGAAAATAGTAGCTTATTAGATTGTTACTGGTGCGAACTTTATGGGGAGATAAATTCTCAACTTTGGGATTTTAAAATTACTAATGAAGTAGCTGAATATTTAAGAGCTAAATATCTTTATTAGGAGAAAATTATGATAGATTTTAGTAATTGTGAAGTTAATAGTTTTAGGATGTATGGTGGAGGAAACGGAAAGAAAATTTGTATAAAGTATAATAACGAAAATTATATGATAAAATTTCCTTCATCAGCTATGAAACTACCGGATATGAGCTATACTAATAGTTGTATAAGTGAGTATATAGGGTGTAAAGTATTTAAAGAATTAGGATTTAAAGTGCAAGATGTTATTTTGGGAACTTTTAATAATAAAATAGTAGTAGCTTGTAAAGATTTTGAAAAAAACGGATTTTCCTTAAAAGAATTTTCATTTTTAAAGAACACAATAATAAGTAGTTCACATAATGGATACGGAACTGAATTAGTTGATATATTATCAACAATAAAAGAACAGAAAATAGTAGATACAAAAATTTTACTAAAATTTTTCTGGAGAATGTTTATTGTTGACGCTTTAATTGGAAATTTTGATAGACACAATGGTAATTGGGGATTTTTGATAAATGAAGATTTAAGAATAAAACAAATAGCTCCAATATATGATTGTGGTTCTTGTTTATATCCTAAAATAAATGAAGACTTAATGAAAAAAGTTATTGCAGATTCTGAAGAACTTGAAAAAAGAATATATATTTTTCCAAATTCTGCAATAAAATTAGAAAATCAAAAAATAAATTATTTCAGTTTTCTATCTACCTATAATGATAGAACTATGTATTTAGAGTTAAAAAATATATTAAAATGTATTAATATTGATAAGATTAACAAAATAATAGACGATATACCTTGTATTACTAATTTACATAAGAATTTTTTAAAATTAGTAATATCTAAAAGAAAAGAAAAAATATTAGAATATTCTTTAATAAAAAATTTAGAGATAAATAAAAATTTTTATAAAAACAATAGAGAGATATAGACAAACCTTGCACAAAAGTGTGAGGTTTTTTTATATTAAATATCAAGCATACACAAAATAAAAAGTATGCTTGTTTTTCGTTCTTATAATAAGAATGATTAAATATGATATAAATTAAAAAACATACCATATATAGTATGTTTTGTTATATTTGATAAATTATATAGTAGATAGTATAATATAAAAGGTCTCAAGGAAGGAGGTGGTAAAATGTCTCCGGAAGAGTTTTTAACATTCCTTGTTGTATTGACTGTTTTAGTCAAAGCAATCAAGGAATAAAAAACAAAAAGCAAGGTACTGCAATACCTTGCTTTTTTAGTCTCATTTTTAGATGGTTTTTGTCCCCGGACAAGATTAATCTCTAAAACGATTATACCACAAAAACAAAAAAAGTCAACATAAAAAAAGAACAAGGTGGGCAAAAACTTGTTCTTTTTATAAGGAAAACCTCATTGTCAATAATTAAAATTATTTAATAATTCTAATTTTTTTGAAACTTAACTATGTACAGTATAATAAACTTTTAATTAAAAGTCAATAGTTTAAAAGAAAAAATAAAACAAAAAAGTTAATATTTGCAACCAAATTAATTGAATTTTAGTATAAATTTATGTATAATTAAGTAGCATTTTTAAGAAAAGGAGGTGATTTCATGTCTCCTTTTGAGTTAATAATTTTAATAGCGTTACTAATAACACTAATTAGAGAACTCAAAAAATAAATAAAAAGCAAGGTAGTACCAATACCTTGCTTTTTGCATTTCTAAGTAAAATCGGTCAACATGTCTCCTATCCGATATATCTTACTTAAAGTATACCACAAAAACAAAAAAAGTCAACATATAAAAAGAACAAGGTGGGCAAAAACTTGTTCTTTTTATAAGGAAAACCTCATTGTCAATAATTAAAATTATTTAACAATTCTAATTTTTTTAAAACTTAACTATATACAGTATAATAAAATTTTAATTAAAAGTCAATAGTTGAAAAAAAAATAAATAAAAAGCAAGGTATTGCAGTACCTTGCTTCAGAGTGCAGACAAAGCATTGATTTTGTCTGTGCTTTTTTTATGTATTTTTGTTTTTAGTTAAAAATTACTTTAGAATTTATTAAAATTTTAAATTTTATATAAATTTCTCTGAAAATTAAAAAATTAGGTCTCTTTCTACCTAATTTACTCATCATATTTGCTAA
>NZ_JACVDA010000015.1 GCF_016552165.1 Parvimonas parva
TGTCAATTACTATTATACCTCTTTGAGATGTTTTTTTCTATTCTTACTGGCTAACTTAATTTTACAATATGGGTTCTGCTAAAGAATTAATATAATCTTCAGATTGTAATTCAAAGACTTGATTTTCTCTTAATCTTATATCTTTAATATCAATATAATTAACATTATATTTTTCATCTATCAAAACATCAAAATTATTTTTTGTTCTTACAGATGAAGAAAAATCAAAATTTTTAAAACTTCCCATTTTTATATCCTTTCTAATTTTCAACTTTTTCTTCTATCAATTCAATTTTTTCTTTTAAATTGGTAATTTCTTCATTTAATTTTTTTATTTTTACTTCAAATTCAGCAAGAATACATATAATAAATACAATTTCTGCTATTATAATAAAACACATAAATTTAAGTTACCTTTCTTTATTTATTTTTTCTTTTTAAGAAAAAAATAAATAATATTTCTACAATCGCCATTACTAGAAGTGGATATATATATAATCCCTAAAAAATTCATAACTCATTTTTTATATCCTTTCTCTATTAGACAAATTGTCTAATGCAATTCTAAAATTTCTTTTGCAAGTTCTAAATATTGTTTACCTAACTTTTTATCCATTTGAACAAGTGATATTTTCATTGCTGTACTTTCACTTGCTTCTATAAGTCTATTTATTTGTGTTTTGAATAGCTTATTTTTATAACTTTCACTTAAATATCTTATTACTTCTTTACTCATATTAGTATTATCAACCATTGTCGGTAAAATCCCTAAAATGTTAAGTTTTGGATTTACATATTTTTTTATTTTAGTTATTGTATCTAACATTAAATTTAAACTATCCATTGTAAAAAATTGTGATTGTACCGGGATTATTACATCAGTACTACAAGTTAAAGCATTCGTTAAAAGAATATTTAAACTTGGGCAAGTATCAATCAGGATATAATCATATTTATCAAAAAATTCATTTTCTAAAATTTCTTTAAGTATAAATTCTCTTGAATATCTTGTATCCATTTCTTTTTCTAAAGCTGATAATCTTGCTCTACTTGGTATGTAGTCAATATTATCACTCTCACTTATTTTTATATATTTTTCTATATCTTCAATTTCAGAATTTATAAATTCATCGATTAATCTATCAATAGTAAACTTGTCATCTATACTATGATTAAGATAAACAGATAAACTTGCTTGAGGGTCAAAATCTATAAGTAAAACTTTTTTATTATATCTTTCTAGTGCTACCCCCAGATTCATTGTAGTTGTTGTCTTTGCAACTCCACCCTTTTGATTACCTATCGTTATTATTTTCTTCATATTCTTTCTCCATTTCCTTTTGTTTGTATTGTTAATAAAATATCAAAGTTTTTCTTTTTTAATAAATATTAAATAAAAAAGAGAATTTTTTGTGTAATTTTTTTGATATTTTAGTTTTCTGAAGATATTTTTTTCTAAAATTTTGATTTTACTTTTCCAAAAAATTATCTTTATTCTCATCTTAAAAGTTTTGCGTTAGCAAAACACATTTTATCTTTTATCATTTTGTATTTATATATAATATATATGAATGTACTATATATCTTTTATATATAAAATTATTAATATATTTCTTTCTAGGTAGAAAAAAATTTACTACATCAGGAAATTTTTTTACCTTTGAATAAAAAAATAAAACTCATTTTGTGAATAAGTTTTAGATAGATATTTGATAATTAAATTTCAACCAATCTTTAAAGATTGTAAGTCTTGACGGATAGTATTTGTGATATTCTAAAGTGAAATTATCTTTAGTTAAATCTGTGAATTTTTTGATATTATCTAAAGACCAATTTCTAACTATACCAATTATATAGCTAATGCTCTTTTTGTTAAAAATATGAGCATATTTTGTCGCTATAAGGAATAGTCTTTCATCAAAGGCTACCTTATATTGTTTCTTTGTTGAAATAAAATCTTTTATTTTATTTTTTTCTTCTTCAGTTAATTTTTCTTCTCTTAGTTTTTCTATTTGAATTAAAAGATTTTCTTCTTCAATTTCTCTTTTTTCAAAAAGTTGATTAGCTACATCTATATCACTTAAAATCAGCCTATTTTTAGCTGTATTTAAAAGTATTTTAGAAATATATTCAACTATATTAGTTACAGAAGAAAAATCAATTTTACATAGTTTTTTTACCAATTCAACTATATCTTTTCCCTTTAGATTAATTATTTTTTCAATAAATCTAAATTTATCTTTTGAATTTAAGTTTTTTAATTTATTTTCAATAACTCTATTCAAAAGGGAGAAAAACTTAGTTTTTTTTTTATTTTTTACTCCTAAACTGTTGACTTTATCGTAAAAATCATTTATACTATCGGTATAAGTTGATTTTATTGATTTTAAATAGACTTTCTTTACAACAAGTTTATTATCTTGTTTGTTAAGTAGTCCTAAATCAACAATTTTATTTTTGTATTTGATTATAGTTGGTTTAGAAATTCCTAAATCATTAACTAAATCAGAATTTGTAAAAAACACTGTGTCAGAGTGTTTTTTATTTTGCAAAAATTTATTTTCTACAACTTGAAAAAACACCTTTTCTTTAAAGTTAAGAACTTTAAAAGCATTATCTACAAATAATTTTTTAGCTATTCTATAATATTTAAAACTTTCATCTACACTATCTAATCTAAACATTTTATTATTTTTATCTTTTGTTACTCTTAATAAAAATAGTCTTGGAGCTAAAGTAAAATCCCTTTGTTTTTCTATAAATAACAAGTTATTATTTACCAATTCATATTTCCAATTTTGTATTGTTCTCTTTGTAACTTGTAATAATTTTGACAAGTTTTCATCAGAAAAAACACAATATACATTTCCTTTTTCATCAGTCCATTTGTTTTTCATAGATAGATTAATTCTATCTCTTAAAACAGCATATAAGAGCTTTGCTCCTATTGTTAATTTATATTTTTCTTTGTTGAAAAATATCTGTGGTATTCTGTAATAAGAATTTTCTCTTTTAAAATCTTTTAAATTTCTAAAATCTCTTAAAGATTTTAAAGAACTCTTATTTGAATTTACATTTTCTAAAATCAACATTCTTCTCCTTTTATTTTTTATTTAATAAAAAAAGAAATAGAATTTTGTTACATTTCCATTTCTTCATCTAGCTCTAATTCTTCTATTTTTAAGTCTAATTCTTCCTTATATGCTTCTATTGTAAGGTCTTTTAACTCTTGCATAAGTTCTTTATCTTCACAAATTTCTTCAATAGTTCTATTATCTTCTTCATATAAGTGAATAAAGACTTGTATATTATCTTCTTCATATAAGTGAATAAAGACTTGTATATTATCTTCTTTACTTGTATAAAAAATATCTGTTCCCTCAAAATCTCCAGTTTCTGCTGAAACTTCATTTAGTGATGAAAATTCATCAACATTCATTTCTCTTATTTTTTGAAAATTAAAAGTTTTTTCTATTTCTTTTATACAATCATTATTTTTTATATATTCTGAAAAATCTATTCTATCAACCTGATATTCTTTTCTATCATTGTATAAAGTTACATTAGATAGTTGACTTTTTACATCTTCAAAATCTTCTTTATAGTTATCTAATTCATCTAAGTAATTTATTTTTAAAGAATCTCTTAAATTTTCTAAAATATCATCTAAATCTCTTTTAAAATATTTTTTAAATATTTCTTCTTTAAAATTTTCATAATGTTCTAAATAATAGTCATCATATTCAAATACTGTTCCATTATCTTCTATTTCTTTTAAATTATTAAATTCTTCTTCAGTTAAATTAGTATTTGCATTACATAATTTAATACAATTACAATCATTATATTCTCTATTATTTAATAATCCGAGAACAGCATTATTCATTTCTTCTTCATTTTCAAACTTTGCAACAAAATAATCACCAACATCATAATCAAAATCAGGAACTACAAATCTAAGCTCACTTACATATTTTGATGAACTTCTAATATTTAATAATTCTTGACCTAATTCCAGTCTTTCAATATATACATATTTTATTAAATCATTTTGTAAATCTTTATACTCTAAGTCTTTAAAATCTATAACTTTCATTTTCTAAACTCCTTTTTATTGATTAAAAAGAAAAAAATTAATATTCATTTCTAATATTTTTTGCTTCAGTTAAAAGTGTTTTTTTCTCTCCAGCACTTTCTGATATTATTTTCTTTAATTCTCTTTCTAAAAAAATAATATCTTTTTCATTTTCGCAAATTTCAAAAATAGCAGAAAAGAAATCATCAAATTCAAAAGAATTTACCCTTATAACTCCTGATTTATTTTTCTTTATAAAATTTTTTAAATTTTTATCCATAAATTCTCCTTTAAAAAACAAAAAGGAGCAAATATATGTAATATCTACTCCTTTGTTTTTATATATTAATTTTAAATTATAATCTTTTTAATTTTTCTTTTTTTTATTAAATTGTTGGTAATCAAATTTTATTAAAAAATAAAATTTACATAGCATTTCAGCTCTCCGAAGTTCTTCCCGAGCAGTCCCCGTTACCAGCCAGACTGAAGTATCTCTAAATGTTCTTACCCCACAATATTTTTATACTTGATTTTTTTATTTTTTAGTATAAAAAATAATATGAACTTTTCAAGTAACAAACATAAATATTGATTCAATACTTATGTCTATTACTTTTATAGTTTACATTGCTCTAGCGAGTTTTAAAGCATTTATTTTATAAAAAAAATAGATATAAATATTGATTTTTCAATATCTATATCTATTATTCACATCTCCAGAAACCCTACAAACAAAAAATTTGTAAGCAAAAAAAGAAATGCCTAAACATTTCTTTTACACAAGTGTAGAATCCATAAGATATTTTGTATAATCATCTTTAGGTTTTTCAAAAAGATCTTCACTTTCGGCTTTTTATTATGTCTTGTTTTAATATCTTCTTTTCTTGATTTTTTAGTTGCCTAATCTTTCTTCTGTATCGTCAATTTTATCTTTTATTTCTTTTGACCCTTGTCTTAGTTGATCTAATTTTTCATATAAAACACCTTTCTTGTATTAAAAAAGAGATAACATTTTCTGCTATCTCTTTCAAAGTTTCATTATTAAAATTTTCTTTCAGCTAAAATCTCCTTAAAATAAATCTTCTAGTCTTTTCCAATTTTCATTATTCATATCTCCTGTGTAGGTTGTGTTATTAATATAAAGTCTTGTATCTTTATCTCTAACAAAACCCCAATTTATTTTATATCTGCTTGAATACTCCTTAAAAGCATAAAATTTATTTTCGATTTGCTTGTCTCTATTTTTACTTACAGCTTTTCTTTCTCCACCTTTAGTTTCAATTATCCATACTTCTCCATTTTTCTTTTTAATTATATAGTCTGGATAAAAAAGATATTCTTTGCTTAGATTATTGCCATAAACAACCGATAAGTATTGCTGTCCTTTATCTCCATTTTTATAGTACCAATCTACATCATCTCTACTTTCAAGATAGTTTTCTAAGAGTTGTTCTGAAGTTGATCTAAACTGAGATGTTGTCATAGATGTGTTGTATTCTTTATAAGCATTTTTCTTATACTCGACTACTTCTGTTTCATACGGAAGATACTTATAAAAATCTTCTAATGGCAATTTCCATTTTTCAGTTTTCTTATCCAAGAATTGCATTTGTCTTCCATTAGAAATTGCAGCTAAATCTAAAAAGTCATCTCTGAGTTTATAAGCATTATTTATCATAAAAGCGTACCACTCACGATTAGAAAGATTTAACAGCTTCTTGTTTGATGGTATATTTTTATGGAAAAGATGTTGAAGAATTACCCTCATCCTTTTAGATGGAACGCCCGTAACTTTTTTTATCATATCAACCGCGTGCAAACAATCAATTCCATGATCGTGAGTTGATACCTCATAGGCTATCTCCCTATTTTCACCTTGTTTTTCATCAACAATATCTTTAAGTTTTATAAACTTACCAGTCCTAAAGGTAGATATAACTTTTGTTCCCATTATAAAACCATAAGACTCTAATAATTTTTCGTTGTCCTTTTTTATATTAGTTAGTTTATATTTATCTTTAAAATAATCATAAGCTCTATCCCTAACTACTACTTCATCTACAAACTGATAGTCTTTATTTCTATATTCTTTTACAAGTTCAAAATTTTTACACTTGTCTTTTAAAAATAACCTCTTAACTTCATAGGTATTTCCACCCTGTATAACAGACTCTTTGTACTTTTCATCGAATGTATAGAGGAAGCAAAAATCTAATAGGTCGTTGTCATAGTGTCTTGCTCTTGGCATTCTCCTTATGCGTCCTATTGTTTGAGTTTCAAAGGTTTCTGTCATGTTTTCACGAAGTTTTACAAGTATCTTTGCTCTCGGACAATCCCAACCAGTCGATATAGCTTGTTTCATAATTAAAAAATTTGACTTAGAATTTTCCTCTGTAACATCAAGTGTATTTATCTTCTCCTCACTTAACCACTTAGCAAGCATTTTATTTTTATAGGTGTAACCCATGTTTGTTAGATGTTCTTCTACAAAAGTAACTAAGGACTCACTCATATCTGGAAATTGTATAATTACTAAAGGATTGATCCTTTCTCCTATTTTCTCATACTCGGCTTTGATTTCTTTTCTCTTTTCATCTGCTTTTTGTATTAGATAAATAGTTTCGCTTTCAAGGTCGTCCATCTCTTCTGCTTCAAGACCGGGGTTGATGTAAAGTGCCTTTGTTATAAGACCTGAATTTATTACCTCTTCTTCCGGTATTTCATAAAATTCTGCCATAGGGTTTTTGACAGTTGTTGCTGATACTCGTATTTCTCTATCAGAATTAAGGGCAAACAATATATCATCTGCCTTTGAAGTGTTATTCAAATGCTCCTCATCAATAATTGTGATAAAAGAAAGTTGTTCTCTATGTGCTTCAGCAATTCTTTCAAAAAGATTTTTCTTTTCACTATCTTTAAGTGCATTATTCTTTTTATTGGTTATCATTTCCCAGTTTATGAAATAGGTATAACCACCCTTGAAACCTTGAAGTAAGGCATCATGTATATTAGCAGATTTTGCATGATGAATATATTCGTCCATTTTCTCCTTGGACTGCTCCTCTAAATCTCCCTTGCCCGGAGTAAGCCAGATAAATATCTTGTTAGGGTCCTGCCATAGAAGATAATCATAGATATAAGAAAGTAGAATTATTGTTTTGCCGGAACCCGTCGGACTTTTTACAATAATTTTTCTTTTTGCATTTGGATCTGTCGTTTTATCCAAAAGATAGTTTTTGGCATCTGTTTGAAAATCAAATAAATCTAACATCATAATTCGTTCACCTCTCTTAATTCTTCCGTGAAATAATAATCCGGGATTGTTACAGCTTCAAGTTTTCTTTCCTCGATACTATCATTGATTTCTTTAGTTAGTAATATGAATGATGGAATATATAAAACACCACCTTCTTTCATTTCAGAAAGTGCTATCTTTAAATCTTCATCAGATAAAATGATTCTTCTACTATCCCCGTCAATCTCACACATATTTTCAAGCTCGACCATTTCTTTGATATAATCAAGAAGTTTGGAGGATAAAATCTCCTCATCTTCTGAAAGTTTTGGGATAAATTCTGTTTTATAGTATTTAAGATTATGAGGAAGTTCTTTTTGGATATTCTTCATTCTTTGGTAAGTGATTTCTTCACAAATATTATTTTCATTGTTAGTACAAAGAATATATTTCCTATTTCCACCATCTTCTTTATTTAATTCCATAACTGCATGTCCCGTTGTTCCACTTCCAGCGAAATAGTCTAAAATTGTAGCGTTTTTGTTATCTATTGTTGATATCAGAGTTGTTAAATATTTGATTGATTTGGGATAATTAAATACTTTTTTCCCAAATATATTTTTTAATTCCTTATCGCCCTCTGTTGTTCCTCCAAAATCCATTGTCATACTTCTAGGAGTTTTTCCGCTTTTATTTAAATATTGTTTAAATTGAACACTCCATTTGCCATCTTTTTTCTTTACAATTTTAATCTTTCCTTCTGAATATTCCCTTTCAAATCTTTCTTTTGATCTAATCCAACCATTATTTATAACAGTTCCATCAGGTGCGATAATATCATAAATTATTGGATTCTTTAATCCTGGTCTTGCAAAAGTGTCCCAAAAAAATCTTCCATTAGAATCTTCTTCTTTGTATCTTTTTAAGTACTCATCACTATGTTTTATATACATTGGTTTTGTTGAGTTTATATTTTTTGTGTAACATAAACAATATTCATGTTCTTTAACCATAAATTTGCTATCATTACCACCACCAACTTTTGATTGTTTTATATATGTCCCGAGGAAATTACTCTCTCCAAATATACCATCACATAAAAGTTTTAATTGTGCATACTCATTATCATCGATGGAAATAAAAATAACTCCCTCATCAGATAACAATTCCTTAGCAATTTTCAATCTCTCAGCCATAAATGAAAGCCACTTAGAGTGTCTGTATCCATCGTCAGACCCAATATAATTATCATCATATATAAAATCTTTATTTCCAGTATTATAAGGTGGATCAATGTAGATAACATCGATTTTCCCCTTGTGAGTCTTTTCTAGTAATTTAAGGGAATGTAGATTATCCCCCTCTAAAAGAAAATTAAAATCTTTGGTGTTATCCCATACTATCTTTTTATCTTCTATCTCTCTAAAAACTGGTATGTTATGAACGAGTTGTTTGTCTACTTCTTCTTCGTGTTCTTCCCATACTAATCCATATTTTTTCTCAGTCAGGGCTGTTTCAATCTTGCCAAGTGCAATCCTACTTTCATCATCTGTATGAATTTCTTTAAGATGATTTAGGTATTCAAGCATTTCATCTCTTCTTTTTTGTGATAGATTTCCCAATTTTATTCCACCTCATTTCTATGAATTTCAACAACATCTTCAATTCTGCAATCCAATGCCAGACAAATTTTTTCTAATGATTCTAAGTTCACATAAGAGTTTTTGCTCATTCTTGAAACTATGTTGCTTGTTATGTTTGCAGCTCTTTTTAAGTCTTCTTTGTTCATTTCTCTTTCTACCAATAAGTGCCATAATGGTTTATAAGAAATTGCCATATTATTACCCCTTATTCGTTTTATTGTTAAGATATATTATATCATATTTCCAATTTAGATAATCTTTAAATGGTAAATATGATGAAATAAATACACTTTTATACAATAACCATAAAACTGTATTTATTATATCATAAATAGGCTGATAATTCATTTTAGTCTATTTTATACTTGTGCTTGCGTTAGTATTTTTTAGATAGTCCTATTTTCAATACTTCTCGTCTTACCCGCCAAACTGTTCAACACGAGTGCATACCGGGAACCTTATTGCTTATGTTAATATGATATCAAATATATATATAAAATAAAAAATCGGAGTTTCCTCCGACTTATTATTTTTGTTTCTTATAAATTTCTGGAATTTTAATGTCGTTTCCAACTTTATTGTCAATTCCATCAATTTCCTTAGCTTTCTTTAACCAATCTTTAAAACTAATACCTATAGGGAATTTTTCATCGATTTTATCTTCTTTTGTAAAATCACTGAAGGATTCTATTCCTGATTCTTTAACAAAGTTAAGATTTACAAATTCATTTAGTTTATCAGTTCTTGGTCTAAACTTTTTATCAATCTTGTATTCATCGTATTCTTTTACAAAGTTATCAATATTTTCTTGATTAAATTCCCAAGTAAGTGTTCTACCTTCTGCAATAGTCTTCATATAGATTGTCATAAGACCAACTTCAGGAGCTGTACCAAATCCATCGGCAAACATCATTGCAGCGTTATATGGATGGTCGTATAAGTATTTAAGTGACATTGCATGTGCTACTAGAAGTCTTTGTGCAACTTCTGGATGTTCCTTTTTGAAGTTTTCATTCATTGCATATATACAGCACATTCCCCAACCATGTTTATGATCATGTTCTTTCTTAGCTTCATCAATTAGTCCGCCCCAACCAACAGCAACAACTTTTCCAAGTCCTTGATATTCACATTGTGATGCAAATGGGTCACAACATGAGAAAGCTGAAATTTTTCCGGATTTAAGTGCCATTGGGCAATCTTTTTGTGACATCTTGATGATTTCATAATTATCCTTTTCAATTGGTAAGCCAAGCTTTGTTGCCCATTTAATCCATTGAGGATTGTTTTCGGGATTTGCAGTTATAGCTAACTTTTTACCAACTAAATCCTTAGGATCTTTAATATCATTTGCAACAACTAAGTAACTAGATCCTCCAAGGTGATTAGCAGCAGCCATAATTATTGGAGCTCCTTCAGATCTTGCATTTAGTGCACCTTCAATACCCATGTATCCAACATGCATTTTGCCTGTTGTCATGGCCTGTGCTATGTTTGTATTATTTGTCTTTGTAACTGTAACATTTAATCCTAAAGCTTTATAAATTCCCGCTTTTTCCCCGATGATAGCTCCTACCATGTGGTCACAGTCATTGTATCCCATTTGAACCTTTAAATTCTTGTCGGCCTCAGGGATTTCTGGCAAGTTATACTTTGCCGCTACAGCCTTTGCATCATAAGCTACTTTTTCAACATTTCCACCTGAACCACCTTTACATGCTGTAAATGGAAATAGCATAGATGAAATAAGTAAAATAGATAAAATCTTTCTTTTCATTTTAAATCCTCCTTTTATTTGATATATCTATATTTTTATTATAAACCTTTAACTAACCTTAAATGTCAAGATTTATTCATCTAATCCTTCAATATAATGACAAAAATGTCCTTTACAACAACTTACTGTATCTCCTTCTAAAAGATGCTCTATTAAAAGTTTCTTTTCTTGCTTTAATCTATTTATCTCTTTATCAATATCCTCAATCTTTCTTCGCATATGGCTAGTTACATAGCTACAAGTTGAATTCCCACTTCTCTTAAGCATAATAATATCTTTTATTTCATCCAGACTAAAACCTAAATTTCTTGCTTTTTTTATAAAATTTAAATTTTCCACATGGGACTCATCGTAATCTCTATAACCATTATCCAATCTTTTAACATCCATTAGTAACCCCTGTTTTTCATAATATCTTATTGCAGAGTCACTAAGTTCCGTTAATTCGCATACCTCTTTAACTTTCATAATATCTCCTTACTTGACCCAAGTAAAAAAAAAACTATCAGCATATGCCCATGCCTTCTGAAAATAAATTGTGAAGATGTTTACCTTCAATTCTAAAGACACCATAACCATATTGTCCTCTTTTTGAACCACTTACAACAAATTCATTTGGCGGACTATTATCTATGTCTTTAATTTCAATTTTTTGATTTTCATAAGGTGCTTTACTTTCTTCTGAAAAATAGATTTCTTTTCCTGAATTTATAGCTACTACTAAATGATTTAGCTCTTTAGTCTTTCTGAAAATAATAATTAGGTCATCTTTGCCGTTGCCTGATACATCTCCAAGCTTACATTTTACAACTTCTTTTCCTGGAAATTTATCATAAAACGCCTGCAACAAGTAATGATCTTTTTCAACTCCAAAGTCAACCTTTTTATATTTTATATTGTTCCTGTATCCAAAATAACCTAAAAGCAAAGCAAGAATTATAATTGAAACCTTTATTAAAATTATGCTTTTGTTTTTTTTTGACTCCATTTTAATTTTCCTTTTTCCTATAATAGTAATTTCTTAATTTAAAGAATGCAGATTTTAAGAAAAAATAAAAAACAATGGCCGAACAAACATACTTAAACCATTCCGGGAATGATAACATCATCTTGTTCGCGTAGTTTATAGCATTTGTAACTTCATCATATTTCATCTGCCTTTGAAAACCCGGCATTAATAACTTATTAGTCATAAATCCGATAAACATAGCGTATGCAGAAATAACCACAGTATAAATCGTTGCCGTTCTCTTTCCAATCATTTTACCAATACTTATTATTTCGGGAATATTTGTTGCTGCTCCTGCCATTAGGAATGTTATTGCCGCCCCGGGAGATGCTCCAGATGCAATTAGTGCTGCAATTAAAGGTATATGACCAACTGCACACACATACATTAAGGACGCAAGTACTGCAACATTCCAAAGCGATAACAGTCCCGGGTCACCTAGATATTTTTGTATAAATGACTCTGGGAAAATTGTTAATACAAAACCTCCAAACAACATTCCATATACAACATACTTACTAAGTGTTATGGCAAAGTCGTTTCTTACCCATTCCATTCCTTCTGATATTTTTGTCTTAATGCTTTTTTTCTTTTCTTCTTCTAAATCTATATGGCTTATCTCTTCTGCAACCATTTCATTTCTAAGCTCTTTACCTGCAACTAAATTGCCTATAATTCCAATTATTATAGGTAATGTAATTCCTGCAAAAATATTGATTAGAGCTAGTTGCTTTCCCAGTAGTCCAAAGCTAAGTATTAATGCCGCAGGGTTTAACACCGGTGACGAAGCTAAAAATGCTAAAGTTGGTCCAGCGTACGCTCCCGAATAGTAAAGACTTATTCCTATGGGAACAGAACCACAGCTACATACTGGAAGTAGCAATGAATATCCAGTTATTTTAAATATTGAGGATATCTTTTTATTTCCCAGTGACTTTTGCAGTCTTACTGGTGAAATTATATTTCTCATTAGACCTGCTATGAATAAACTAATTACAAGCCATGTTGAGGCTCCGTTAAGTAACTCCACAGATCTTAAAATTATCTCTTTAATATAATCAAACATATATTTCTCCAAATTCTAAATCTAAAATATAATCAAACATCTATCTCTCAAAACTCTGAAGTTGACTTCAATGTTGTTTAGAATTAAAAACCGTACCACCGGTTTTAATTCTGTCAAGCTCTTATATAGTTATAACTTGATCTAAATTTGCATCCTTCAAAAGTCCATATAACATAGGGAAACAACCTATATGTGCTCCTTTGATTAGCTTGTCTTCAATTTCTCTTTCATAGACACATTGATCACATGCTAATACTACCATGTCCTTCTCATCAATTAACTTTTGAATTCTTTCTCCCAAGTCGGTGTTGTCTAACAACATAAATGTATTGTCAAAAACAAAGAACATTCCTACGACTTCTGCAACATGTTCTCCAGCTTCCATTTGAGGAATAATCATATCCCTTAAAATCTTTCTGGAATTGCTTGAACTAACAACATAAGCTACTCTCATTTCAATACCTCACTATAAAATATTTTTTTGCCTACTTTAAAAGCCTCATCTAGACTTAATCCATAGGTTATTTCATTGTCTAATTCATTGTCTACAAAGTAACCCTTCATCTTTTTTTCATCCAGAAAAAAGTTCATTACGTTTCAGCAAGATGCTGACCAATCATCAAACTTGTTTAAATCCACATGGATACAATGAATATCTGGACTGCTTTTATAAACAATCTCCCCATTTTTTACCACTACTTTAATCGGTTCTCCACTGGTGGAACATACGGAATCAATTTCCAAGTCCTGCCAGAATGTAAAATAGGATCCAAGAGAGTCTATGGCACACATTGAGTAGTACTCTCTTCCATCTTCCAATGTAATGTGATGAGGTGTTGGAAGTCCTGAAACTGGATACGCAAATTGTATCTCTTTGTCTTCCTCGTCTAATATTAGCTTCCTCTTTTTTATCAAACTGTCCAGCGTTTTAAACTTTGAACATTTTGAAATCGGAAGTGTTCCTCCTTCATCCACCATAAGATTTAAAACACCAATTCTGTCTTTGCGTTCTTCAGGTGTTAAAATCTCTTCATTACATTCAACGCCTTTTATATCAATAGATGTTTTCATTATTTATTTTCAAAATTCACCTCCGTTTCTTTCTTTTTTCTACTACCTGCTTCAATAAATTTATTAGATAAAAGCCCTACATATTCTTTGAATTTTTCATCCTCTGGATTTCTCGGGCTATCTAACTCTATTTTTTCATTAAGAATAATCTCTCCATGGTTTGTAGACATTAAAATTACTCTATCAGATAAATAAATCGCTTCACTTACATCATGAGTTACTATTATAACAGTAAGATTTTCTTTTCTAAATATATCAAGCAACTCATTTTGTAGGCTTTGTCTCATTTCAATGTCCAGAGCTCCTAGAGGCTCGTCCATTAAAAGTATTTCCGGTCTAACTGCCAAAGCTCTTACTAAAGCAGTTCTCTGCTTCATACCTCCAGACATTTGATGAGGGTAAAGATTTTTATACTCTTTAAGTCTAGAGATTTCCAGTAGGTAATCCAGTCTTTTTCTCTGTTCTTCTACACTCATCTTCGCCTGTTTCATTGGGAAGAGAATATTTTTTTCAACGGTCTTCCAAGGATATAGTGCATAATTTTGAAACATAAATGCCTTGTCTGGACCAGCTTTTGTAACTGGTTCTCCATTTAAGAGGATAACCCCGCTGTCTTGCTTTTTAAAACCCGCAATTGTGGTTAACATTGTTGTCTTACCACATCCTGAAGGGCCAAGTAATGTTACTATTTCTCCCTCTTTAACATTAAAACTTATATTGTCTAAAACTATTCTTGTTCCTTGATCTTCTTCAAATCCCTTACATATGTTTTTTACTTCTAGTTTCAACTTATGTACCTCCATGCGGTAAGTTTTTTATTTAATAAAAGTAAAAACCTATCCAAAATAAATCCAATTAATGCTGATAACATCATAAGCGCCAATAACCTATTGGTCTGCATCATTGACTGTGCTTGCATCATTTCATAACCGATACCTGCACTTGTCGCGATGAACTCAGCTCAGATAACAGACATCCAGCCAGCGCCTATGGCAAGTCTTGCTCCTACTAGAATATGAGGCGTGGACGCTGGAACAACTACATTTATAAATGTACTTCCCTTTGAAGCACCCATACTCTTTGCCGCATTATAATAATCCTTATCTATTGATGCAACTCCTGAAGATGTATTCATAATAACTTGAAACACCCCATTAAGTGCAATCATAAATAGTGTTGGGCCCTCTCCAATTCCTAACCAAATAATTGAAAGCGGAACCCACGCCATCATGGGTATTTGCCTTAGAGAGTTTACAACTCCACCCAAGATTCCTTCAAATATTTTTGATAGGCCCATGGCCATTCCTATTGGAACTCCTACAAGAACTGCTATAAGCCATCCTTTAACTACCCTTGACATTGTTATTCCTATATTTGTCATAACTTGTGAATTTGTAATGTTAGAGTAAAATTCTGTAAAGGTAGATTTTGGTGTTGGCAATAACAGTGGTATGCCTACTTTGGTTGAGGCAATTTGCCAAACTATAAGTAAAAGAATTACAAAGCCAAATGTATATAATTTTTGTTTAAAATCATCTGACTTCATCATTTTTTTAAATCTATTTCCTTTAATTTTACCTTCCATATTTCATCCCTCCTTTCATCTTTTCCAAACTTAAACTCAAAATAATCTGGATTTGGATTTTTATTATATTCTAAAACCATTTTATTATAAGCTTTTAAAAACTTTTCAAATTTTTTATCCTTAAGAATTTTTCTATTTGCTATTATTACATTTGAACCATAATCACTGTCCGATACATTTTCAATTTTACCTTCCAAATAGGAATTAATCAGTGCAATATCAATTACATATCCATCTATTTGACCACTTTCATAGGCGTAACCAAAACTATGTGGACTCATATATTCAATTTCTGCATCAGCATATTTTTCTTTAATAAAATCTGAAAGATAATTTTTATTGCTCGTCAGTCCTATTTTTTTTAAGTTGTTATCTTTTTTAATTAACACATCTGTATTTTCAGTTACGGTTCCAAGCAAAACAAAATCATCGCTAGCTTCTATGAATTTATCTGCGGCGTCAGTACATATTATCGCCACATCATAAACATTTGATTTCAATGACCATTGAGCTGTTGGTGCTCAGCAGTCCTTTAAGTAGTACGGCTCAATTTCAAAATCAAATCTGTTTTGACTTATAACTTTTTTTAAAATTGATCCTGCCATATCATCTCCAGCGCCAATCCTTAAAGTTCCCGTCTCTTCTCTCTTAGGAAAAATAAATATTAGAGCTACAATTCCGACTATTGAAATGATTAATAAAAAATTAATTAAAAATCCACTATTTTTTTTATTCATTTAAATCATCAACCGCCTGAGCAATCTCTTTTCTTATGTTCTTTACACTCAATCTAGTTACTTTCTTTTTTTCGTTAATAATCATGGTTCCTTGAAATACCATTCCATATTTTTTTAAAGCCTCTATGTCCTTGCCTTGACTATAAAGTTTTACTTCAACTTTATCCCCAAATTCTTTTGCCACATCCTTGACGTTTCTCCCTATGGAGTCGCAACTTGGTCAAGTATTAATAAATTCAACAAGTACCTTATTCAATTACTCACTCCTTCTAATAACAATAATTTTCTATTTAACAATTATACCATTAAAAATAAGAAAAATCAATATAAAAATGACTTTAATTTGTAGGTCAACAATATATGTGAAAAATAGAATATCCTGTATAATTAAAACAGCAAATAAATTAACTAGAAAGGAACTCTCTTTTGAAGATATTACAGAATATAATATAAATAAGGAAGTAAAATATTATACCGAAAAATCTACCGAGTTTGCTATTGAATGCATAATTGAAATATAAACTGATTATGATGATATAAAACATATTTATAGTCATTGGTTTTCAAAGTCAGCTCTTATTGAAAAAAAATAAATCTATTAATAAAAAACTTAAAAAAAGGCAATATATTATATTTTAAATCCAGATAAAACAAACGATAAATTTTTATCATCGACTTTTATGTGTAGTAAAGATTTTGAAAGTTAAGAAATGTTACAAACAATAAATTTTTATCATCGACTTTTATGTATAGTAAAGATTTTGAAAGTTAAGAAATGTTACAAACAATAAAAGAATCTAACTCAAAAGCAACAGTTTTAGCTAGGCATTTAATTAAGTCTTTTGCTCCAGGAGAGGTTAATCCTATAAAAGCTCACAAAATAGGAATGGAATTATGTAAGAAAATTTTAAAAGAAGATTATGAGTTTGTACTTGCAACTCATATCGATAGAGGACATATCCATAATCATATAATTTGTGCGTCCATAAGGTACGAAGTAAATCCATTTTAGCAAAATGGTAGAAAGGTAACGGATATTATAACTAGATACCGCACTGATAAAGACTTTGGTATAAGTTATACAGATAAAAATGGTAATAATAAAACTCGTTTACTTCGGAAAGACAGCTTGGCTAGAAAAGGATTTCCCCAATGTGAAAATGCTGATGTGATTCATAAGCAAAAATTCTATCTTAAGAAACCAACGCTAGGTTTAAGATTGAAAAATAATAAATGTGAATGGTGCGGGAAAGAAAATAACAATCTAAAAGTGTATCAAGTAAAAAAAGCTTAAAGACTTAACTGATAAATATGCCTGGCATGTTTTTATGAAAAGCATTAATAGAAAAACTCTAGTAATTTGTAATGAATGTTTTGAAAAAATTAATAACTCAAATGAAGAATAAATGGAAAGCCGTATCCATCGAGAGGTGTACATACGGTTTGGAGGCGAGTATCTAAAAACCTACATTAGAAATAATGCAAGTCGTTAGATACTTAGCCTACTATATGACCAATTATTGCACCAATTATTTTATTTCCATCGACAATTACATTGCCGAAAAATTTAGGGAAATCTGAAATATCAGTTAAGGATTCCGGGGTTGTTTCTACTGTCCATTTATTATTCCAAGGTGGAGCATTATAGACACTTACCATTAATTTTGCTAATTCTTTTAAATCTGATTTTGATATTTTTCTAATTTCCGTAGCTAATAAAGTTCATTCAATTTTTCATTATATAAAAATATTTTTTATATAGTCTCCTATCCTCAATATAAAGAAGTTAACAAGATATTTGCTTGTTTCGGTTTAATTGCAATATCCTACCTATTTTCTACCAATGAACAACATTGAACCTGCAAGGCTTAAAAACTTAGCTTCTCTATGTCCGACAAACATTCCATTTGTCGTGTCTATTAGTTTTATATCTTTGTATCCTTCTTTTTTAAGTTCTTCGATAAATTTATCCATATCTCCATATCTTGACTTACTCATCAAATCATGAATAACAAAAACTCCACCTTTTTTAAGTACGCGAAAAGTTTCTAGTAAAAGTTTTTGTTTGTTTTTCCCTGTAATATTGTGATAAACGTAGTTGCTTGTAACAACATCAAAACTTTCATCTTCAAAAGGAAGCTTTAGCGCATTTCCAACTTCAAATCTCGCATTTAAAACGCCTTCCACCTTTGCGTTGTCTTCACAAATCTTTTTAGAAAACTCCCCTTTATATGATCCACTCCAAATATCGCAACCCACCATGGTCGCTTTTGGATTTCTTTTTGCGCATGCTATGGTAAGTGCACCGCTACCACATCCTACATCAAGTCCAACTCCACCGTTCGGTATCTCAACATATTCTGCGACGCCTTCTGTAATAGTTTTGGCGAGTTTCCTCTTGCCCCTATAGTCAAAGGCTCGATACATAAAGGAAAGCATAATTGAGAAAAATAGAAATATTAAGACTCCAATTCCTAAAATAATTTCACAGATAATCCTAGCAGTTCCGCTAAGAACAAGGTCTGTCCCCGCAAAAATTATAAAAAGAATAAAAGTAATTACGGTTCCTACGATAAAATTTCTAAGTAAACTTACAGGAACCCAGTTTCTATAATCAGGCTTTGTTTTCTTGTTATCAATAAAATTTAATTGTTTCATAAACATTTCTCCTTTAAATAATAAATTTTATAAAATTCCCCTTTATCAACTAAAATAATGATTCTAACCCTTTACTTTATAATCTTATAAATTCATATTAGTATGGTTTATCAATAAAGATAAGTAGTAAATAAAGTATATTATGTTAAGCCAACCTCCACGAATAATCATATGTAGTCCTTTTGGCAATCTACCAGCAAGAGGAGTAAAAACTAAAATAAATATGGGTGTAAATAAGGCCTGCCATCTTGGAAATACTGTGAAACCAAATAAAATTACCAAAGCTGTTGCTATATTTGCTAAAGCCATAATTCCAAAAACTATTTTTGCTTGAAATTTTAAAAATTTTAAAAATTCATTAAAAGCTCCATTGTTTTCGTGTCTTGATAAAAGACCTAAGTAAGCACACTGCATATGATAAGCTCCACCTAGTATCATGCCAAAAGGATTTATTAAAAATACAAACCAAGCAAGATTTAAATAATTTTCTTGTATGGCAAAAACAATATGATAAAAACCAATACAATATATAAAGGCACAAATAGGTCCTAAAAGACCGCCAATGTATAATCTTTTTATGCTGACAGTTTTCATTATGCCAATAATACTATTTATAGTATCCTTGCTGTCATAATCATTAGGATCATAATATAAAATCATATCTCCCAAAAACATGAAGAATGAACCAAAAAGACCTATTAAGATACATTTGTTTAAGCTCATAAGTCTGCCTCCTTTTTATGTTAAGCAATATTAATTATCAACTCAATTATAGCATATAATACAGATTCCTTTCAATCACATAATTTACTGCGTCAAAACGAGCAAAAAAATAATCTTCCAGTCCTAAGGCGGGTTTAACAGACTCTATTTTACAATACACAGTTGATATACTCTCTACCTTTTCCATATCCTTTCGAAAGAGCAAAATTTACAACTTGAACCTCTTCATCACTTCTTGTAAAAGTTCCAAAAGTAGATTCTTTTAACAGGTTGGCGTTAACATTAATCATTTCTTTATCCATTTTTCCTCCAATTAAAAAGCGACTGAAAAGTTAATTTTAATCGCCAAGTATTTGTATATTTAATTGTCTTTTGAGTAGGACTTCTTATCCTTATCATCTTTTCTCCTTTACTTTCTGTAACATATTTAAGGGAGCCGGCATTTTGTCGTGTATATATTAGAGAGGCATTTGAAATACTAGTTAAAAACTCTTGCAAGTTTTCCCTATTTATTGATCGCAACATAAATTGAAAATAGGCATAAAAAAAAGACGATAGATGTTGCTTTTCTATCGTCTTTAATATCTTATATTCAGTTCGACAAACTGGAATTTAGTAGTCAACCTATTATATCAATAAATATTTTTCGATAAGTTCTATCAAAACACTCGCATTTATTATTTCATCATTTAACAAATCATCATATTCATTTTCCAATTTTTCTTGCTGTTCCACAATATAATCTAAATGTTCTTTAGCAAGAATATAATTCTGATTCACAAAATAATATTCGCCTAAAAAGCAATGGGCTTGAACATTTGAAACTTTATCATCGTTTAATTCAATAACCTTTTTCATACTACAAACAGCACCCCCTATATCACCTTTTTTCATTTGCATAGATGCTTTATTTACATATAACTCCGCTTTCATTTTTTATTTTCTCCTACAACTTCAAATTTGTTCTATTATACCAAATATACCCATGCCACATAAAGCTATAACAGAAAATATTACAATCTTGTAATTACTGTATTTCTATTCATCTTAACTTTTCCTTTTCTCTTGATATAGTCTTCAATATCAAACACATTCTTTTTATCATAGTCTTCCAAGAGCTTGTAATTCTTGTGCATTGTAATATCAAATTTATCTTGCATGGTTTCAGTCGCATTTTCATTAAAATGGACTGCAACCTCGTAAGTTGCTTTTCCAATCTTCTTTATAGTCTTTGTTCCTGTATTATGTTCATTTTTATTTTCGTGCATATTAGTTTCCTCCTGTTAGTTGCAATTAAAAAAAGAGAAGTAGTTTTTTCTACTTCTCCAATGCTACACATATTCTATTTTTTATTATTTTGTACTATTCCATTTACTCATTGCATCTTCTAACTTTTCAAAATTGCAATTTGCCCTTCTCACAATACCTGTTTCTTTTTGATTGTTATATATTTTTTGCACCTTATTTAATACCTTATCTTTTATAGATAAACAAAACGCATATTCTTTTTTAAACAAGTCCTTATACCTATCATCGTCTAATTCGTCAAAAACTACCTGTTCATAATATCCGGTTGGAACTGGTATCATCTTTTTTATATCCAATATAGATAAAATGTGCATTTTTTCTGTATCAGAATAGTATTTATATATGTCTCCTTGAATAGATACACTATTATCTATAACTTCATAAATTATAAAATGTTCATCAGACACATTTTTCCATTTTTTATGTTTTTCCTTTGCTGAAGATACAGGAATAAAATAATTATAGTTCTCTATCCCAACAATCACACCAATAAATGGCTTAGTGCTATTTCTATATGATAGATTATAATAAACTTCTGAATCCACTTTATTTAGATATTCAAGATAATCAGAATCTACGGTATAAAATCCATACTTTAACGCTTCTATCATAAGTTCTCCTAAAAAAACAGAGAGGTTTTATCCTCTCTGCCAACTTTAATGCTTCACCTTTGGTACATAGGTAGTGAGACACCTTCTTTAATGTTCCACCTTTTTGGTAGCGGGACACCATATCTTTTATGAAATTATAGCAAAATTATTTTCAAAAGTCAAATACAACTATTTTGATTATTCTCTTGCCTATATCTTATCTGTATTTATATTATACCCCATTTTCACCGAAAAATTAGCTTGAAACAAAATATTATTAAAATTTTTATTTTGTATGATTCAAATTCCTCAGACCACTTTTTATAGTTTAAGCTGTATTATACTTTTTGATACCTATTTTATCATTAAATCTCTAAAACACCTTTCTTGTAATAAAAAAGAGATAACATTTCTGCTATCTCTTTCAAAGTTTCATTATTAAAATTTTCTTTCAGCTAAAATCTCCTTAAAATAAATCTTCCAGCTTGTCAACATTACCTTGATATGAAAATCCACATTTTATTGCAATTTTTCTGGTAGCAATTTGTCTTTTATCACATTTAATAATCACACTTTTCCCGACAGACTTAGCTTTTTCTAATCCTTAAAGTCATCTCTTTTTACTCATTATCAACCAAAATCATTTTTTCTCTTTCGTATCCAATCTTTACTCTGTAATAGCCTTTTAGTTTTTTGTCGATTTCTTCGTCCATTGTGTAGGCTACTAAATGTCCTGAGGTTATACTTTGTAATTTTCCGTTTGTTGCAATGATGATAATATCTTTTTTATCTATCTTTCTTAATACATTTGCACTTAGTTGTTGATTACCACGTCCAAAAACATAGCCTTGTCCACCCATTGGAGTTACAACTAAGATTGCTCTTTCATCTCCGATTGTGTCAAGTATATCTTTTTCGTTACAGTCTTTCTTAACAAGTTTTTTATTTTTTATTATGTCAACACCAAGAACTGTATATGGCAAATTCAATTCCTTCATAATATACATAGGTGTCGTTCCTGATCCGATTATATAAAAAACATCGTCCTTCATATCATCAATTATATCACAGGCGATTGAAACTTGTGCATCATTATCAGATTGTGGCGTTTGTGATTTTTTATTTTGTAAATATCTTTGGTCGAACGGAACTTTTAAATATCCGTAAAGCCTAACCTCTACTCTATCATCTCTAAAAGCATCTTCGTCAATATCAACAACATCTTTTTCTATAACAGGAAGAGGGGCTCCGTTTATAACTTCAAAAAGCAAACTTCCGGCTTGTTCGGGTGTATTTCCATAAACAGGAGAATGTATCTTAACTCCGGCAGGAACTCCAATTACGGCAATCTTATCTTCAATAACAGAGTAAATATCTCTTGCCGTTCCATCTCCTCCAACAAAGAAGATTAATTCAATATCATTTTCTAAAAAATATTTTAAAAGTTCTTTAGAATCTGTAACGGAGGATTTTTCAGATGCGTTATAAACAACTTCATAATTTAGTCCAAGCTCTTCACATTCACTCTCGCCCATAAGCCCACTTGCTGTATATATTTTAAATTTATCTTTAAGTTCAACAACTTTGTTTAATGCTTTTTTTGCTTTTTCCGGCGCCTCTTGAACTGCACCAAGAGAGATTGCTTTTTCCAAAACATCTCTTCCGTCAGTTCCTTTAAGACCAACTCTACCACCCATTCCGGCAATAGGATTTACCAAAAGTCCAATTTTTTTCATAATTTTCTCCTTTACCTAAGTTATTTTTGTTTTCAATGGCTTTATACCCCAAAAATAGCCGTGAAAATATTTTTATCATTTTGATTTTGTTTATTCATATAATTTTTTACAAAAAAACTCCTTTAAATTAAGTATTTACAATTATTTTATCATATTCTAAATATATTTAACAGTTATATTTTATAAAAATTTAATTTTTTTGTATTTTTTTGACCAACGTTTTTATAATTTTAAAAAATGCAAAAAAGTTTTTATTAAGAAAAAAGTATTTTCTATACAAAATTTACAAAATTTATATAGATTGACAATTAGTCATTATTTTTAAGTAATTTCAATGTTTATAACATATTTTTTGTAAAATTAAAAAATCTTTATAAAAAAATCAATATTTTTTATTTTTTTTGTAAAATATTTTTTAAAAATTAATATTTTTTATTTTTTTATTAGTAGTTATATTACTTATTGTCAATTATATCGATATAATTAAAGTACTTTAAAAAATTTTAAAAAAAGTATTTTAAATTTTAATTAATTAATAAATTTTGGGGGTATATTTTTTGTATATTATAAATCTATAAGTTAAAATTAAAACGTTTTTATTTTAAAAAATTTATTTTTTGTTAATTTCGTTAAAATAAATTTTAGTTCAATAAAATACTTTTTATAATTTTGTAAAAAGACTATTGTAATTTTTATTTTTTTATAATATAATTACATTAAAGAAAAATATTATCTTTTATAAGTTAGATAATTGGTTTCTATTAAAATTTAAGGAGGAATTTGATATGGCACAAAAAACACCATTATACGAAAAACACGTTTCATACGGAGGAGAAGTTGTTGACTATGCAGGTTGGCTATTACCTGTTAAGTATGAAGGATTAGCACCGGAACATCACGCTGTTAGAAATGACGCAGGTTTATTCGATGTTTCACATATGGGAGAAATTACTGTTAAAGGAAAAGACGCTTTCGACTATGTAAATCATTTAATTACTAACGATTTAACAACTATCGGTGATGGACAAGTTATTTACTCTTTACTATGTAACGAAAAAGGTGGAGTTGTTGATGACTTACTTGTTTACAGAAAAGGTCAAGATGATATGTATATCGTAGTAAATGCTGCAAATACAGATAAAGACTTTGCTTGGTTTTTAGCTCAAAAAGGAAATTATGATGTAGAAATCAAAAACATTTCAGCTGAAACTGCACAAATTGCATTGCAAGGTCCTAAAGCTGAAAAAGTATTGCAAAAATTAGCAAAAAATGTTGATTTAGCAAATGACATTAAATTCTTCACTTTTAAAGAAAATATAACTCTTGGCGATTGTGGAGATAAATTCTTAGTTTCTCGTACTGGTTATACAGGTGAAGACGGATTTGAAATCTACGGTTGTGGAGAATGTATGAATAAATTATGGGACGCTATCCTTGAAATCGGTAAAGAAGACGGAGTTAAACCTTGTGGTTTAGGTTGTAGAGATACTTTAAGATTCGAAGCTGCTCTTCCTCTTTATGGAAATGAAATGGACGATGTTATCACTCCTCTTGAAGCAAGTCTTGGATATTTCGTTAAATTAAAACAAGAAGCTGACTTTATCGGTAAAGAAGCATTAACTAAGATGAAAGAGGCAGGTGTTCCAAGAAAATTAATCGGTCTTGAATTAAAAGGCAAAGGTATTGCAAGACATGGAGCAAAAGTATTCAAAGGCGAAGAAGAAATTGGATTTGTTACAACTGGTTACCTTTCTCCAACACTTGGAAAAACTATCGCAAATGTAATAGTTAAAACTGAATATGCAGAAGTAGGAAACGAAGTTGAAGTTGAACTTAGAAACAAGAGAGTTCCTGCTGTATTAATTAGTAAAAAATTTCTTAAAAAATAATTAAAAACAATTTAAAAATAGGAGGTAAATTCTATATGTATCCTTATATTTCTCTAACAGAACAAGATGTTAAAGAGATGTTAGATAGCCTTGGTATTAATTCTGTTGAAGATTTATTTTCAGATATTCCTGAAGAATTAAAATTAAAAAGAGAATTAAATATTCCAAAAGCAAAAAGCGAATTAGAAGTTTCTAACTATCTAACAAAATTAGCAAAAAAGAACGCATCTTCAAGTGATTATCCAACATTTTTAGGTGCAGGCGCTTATGACCACTATATTCCTGCTGTTATTCCAACAATTATTGGTAGAAGTGAATTTTTAACTTCATACACTCCTTACCAACCGGAAATCAGCCAAGGAACTCTACAATATATTTTTGAATTTCAAACTATGATTTCAAACTTAACTGGTATGGATTACGCAAATGCATCATTATATGACCAAGGAACAGGTCTAGCAGAGGCGGCTATTATGACTGCTCATCATGCTAAAAAGAAAAAAGTTTTGGTTTCTGAAGCTATTGCTCCATGGTCAAGAGAAGTTTTAAAAACATATCTTCATGCTCAACATATTGAAATGGAAGTTGTTAAAACTTGCAACGGTGTAACTTGCATCGATGATTTAAAAGAAAAATTAAATGATGAAATTGGAGCTGTTTTAGTTCAAAATCCTAACTTCTTCGGTAATATTGAAGATGTAACTAAGATTTCCGAACTTGCTCATGAATTTAAAAAATGTTATTCAGTAGTTTCTGTTGATCCTTCTTCTTTAGGAGCTTTAAAGAAACCTTCTGAATGTAATGTTGACGTAGTTGTTGGTGAAGCTCAATCATTAGGTATTCCTGTTTCATTCGGTGGACCATACTTAGGATTTATGGCTGTAAATAAAGATTTCTTAAGAAAAATTCCTGGAAGAATAGTTGGACAAACTCTTGATAGAGATGGAAATAGATGTTGGGTTCTTACACTATCAGCCAGAGAACAACATATAAAGAGAGATAAAGCTACTTCAAATATCTGTTCTAACCAAGGTATTAATGTTTTAACTGCTACTATTTATATGGAACTTTTAGGTAAAACTGGACTTAAAGAACTTTCAAAACAATGTATAAAGAAATCTCATTATCTTTATGAAAAACTTTTAGCAACTGGAAAATTTGAAAAAGTTTTTGATGCTCCATTCTATAAAGAATTTGCATTAAAGGCTAAGAAACCTGTTTGTGAATTAAATAAAAAATTATTTGAAAATGGAATAATCGGTGGTTTCGACCTTGGAAAACACTATCCAGAATTAGAAAATGTAATTATGTTTGCAGTTACTGAAAAACGTACTAAGGAAGAAATTGACAAACTATGTAAGGTATTGGAGGAAGCATAATATGAAATACGATAAATTAATATTTGAACTATCAAAGCCTGGCAAAATTGGTCATAAATTACCAGAACTAGATGTTGAAGATGTATGTATTAAAGAGCTAATTCCAGCTGAACTTTTAAATGACGGCGAAATTGATTTACCTGAAGTTGCTGAACCTGAAGTTGTTAGACACTTTGTAAATCTTTCAAATAAAAACTTTGGTGTTGATACAGGATTCTATCCATTAGGTTCTTGTACAATGAAATATAATCCAAAAATTAATGAAGCTATGTGTGCTCTTCCTGGTTTTGCTAATCTTCATCCAAATATTTGTGAATGTGGCGCTCAAGGTGCTCTACAATTAATTTACGAACTTGGAGAAGCATTAAACGAAACTTCAGGTATGGACGCTTGCACATTGCAACCCGCAGCTGGAGCTCATGGAGAAATCACTGGTATTATGCTATTTAAAGCATATCATGAAGATAACAAAGATTTCCAAAGAGATAAAATTATAGTTCCTGACTCAGCACATGGAACAAACCCTGCAACTGCAACAATGGCAGGATATAAAATTATAGAAATTAAATCTTGTGAAAGTGGATTAGTTGATATTGAAGCCTTAAAAGCTGCTGTTGGCGATGACACTGCAGGTCTTATGCTTACTAACCCTAACACATTAGGTTTATTCGAAAAAGAAATTCAAGAAATCACAAAAATCGTTCACGAAGCTGGCGGTTTAGTTTATTATGACGGAGCAAATGCAAATGCAATTTTAGGTCATGTACGTCCTGGAGATATGGGATTTGATGCAATCCATTACAATC
Source organism: Parvimonas parva (assembly GCF_016552165.1). Lineage (GTDB taxonomy): Bacteria > Bacillota > Clostridia > Tissierellales > Peptoniphilaceae > Parvimonas > Parvimonas parva. The sequence continues at coordinate 27,288 of NZ_JACVDA010000015.1, forward strand.
TTCATAAGACATTCTCTACTCCTCACGGTGGTGGAGGTCCGGGTGCCGGATATGTTGGATGTAAAGATTTCTTAAAAGACTTCTTACCAGTTCCTATTGTTGTTAAAAATGGAGAAAAATACAACTTCTCTTATGATGTTCCAAAGACATTAGGAAAGATGAAAGATTTTTACGGACACTTTGGTGTTCTTGTTAGAGCTTATGCTTATATTTTAGCTTTAGGTGCTGACGGACTTAAAAAATCAAGTGATTATGCAGTATTAAATTCTAACTACTTAGCAAATCAACTAAAAGATTACTACAATTTACCTGAAAATGTTAAATTCAAACACGAATTTGTACTTGGAGGACTTAAAAATCCTAACGGACTTGTAACTCTTGATGTTGCTAAGAGATTGATAGATATGGGATATCACCCACCAACTGTATATTTCCCATTGATTGTTAATGAAGCGATGATGATTGAACCTACTGAAAGTGAATCAAAAGAAACTCTTGACGGTTTTGCAAAGGCTTTAATTGAAATAGCAAAAGAAGCTGAAACAAATCCTGAAGTAGTTCATGCGGCACCTCATAATACAGATATTAAACGTCCTGATGAAACATTAGCCGCTAAAGATTTAGTATTAAAATATGTAAAATAAAATAATGAATATTAAAAAAGCTGTTGTGATTTTACAACAGCTTTTTCATTTGCAAAAAACATTGGAATACAAGACCTCCCCCAAACGGATTTAGAAAACGAATTATATTCCAATATATCTACATTAAAGAATATTTTTGATTAAATAATTTTAGACTTTTTTACTTCTATTTTTCTTTCTATTTACAAAAACTAGAGCTAATGAACTAACAATCAATCCACCAATACCAAAACTTGCAACAGAAGTTTTTTAAGATTTTTTGTTTTTACATCTTAATTTTAACCGACAAACCTTTAATCAAACTTAAAAATATATCGATAATTAATAAACAAAAAATTTTTTTATTCTTTTTATATCAAAGTTATGTATTCTTTAAAAAAATAAGTAATTTATTTTAAAATAAAAAATTTTAGGGTATAGATTAAACATAAAATTTAGGAGGTATTTATGAGTAAACTTTTAAGTCCTATGAAAATAGGTAGAAATATATTTAAAAATAGAGTTGTTATGGCTCCAATGTGTATGTTCCATTCAAAAACAGTTGATGGAGTTTTAACTAAAGAACATTTTGACCACTATGTTGCAAGAGCATTGGGTGGCGTTTCAGGAATAATCGTTGAGGCAACAATGGTAAATCCTACAGGTGGTATCAGAAAAGTAGATTTAGGCTTATACAACGAAATTCAAATGAAAGCATTTAAAGAACTTGTGGATAGAGTTCATGGCTACGACTGTAAAATAGGTATCCAATTAAGCCACGCAGGAAGAAAAGCTGATTCATCTTATGAAGAAATAATTGCACCAAGTCCTATTTCTTTCTCCAACGAAAAAGCGCCAAGAGAATTGACTAAAGAAGAAATAAAATCCTTACAAACGGATTTTGTAAACAGCGTAAAACTTGCTAAAGAATCAGGTTTTGATTTTGTAGAAATCCACGGAGCGCATGGATATTTAATCAGTCAATTTTTATCTCCACTTTCAAACCAAAGAACTGATGAATATGGTGGAAGTGTAGAAAATAGATATAGATTTTTAAAAGAAATTTTAAATGAATTAAAAAACATAGATATTGATATTCATCTTAGAATTTCTGCAAATGAATATGACGAAAACGGAAATAGCTTAGATGATATTATAAAAATTTTACAATTTGCAAAAAAAGATGGAGTTGTATTCAACAGCATTTCAAGTGGTGGTCTTGTTCCAAGCAGTCCATTGGTTTATCCGGGTTATCAAGCAGAATTAAGTAGAGAAATCAAAAAGTGCGGTCTTGTAGTTTCCGCTGTTGGACTTTTGGAAGATTATGGACTTTGCGAATACTTACTTCAAAGCAACGCCTGTGATATGATTTACCAAGGAAGAGCCTTACTGAAAAATCCTAACTGGGTTTATTGTGCCGGTGCTTACTTTAAAGAAAATGACAAAATAGAATACCCACTATACTCTTATTCAGTTATAAAATAATTTTTAATCTCTTGATTTACTTCAAGAGATTTTTTTATGGAAAATATACTTGTTTTTTCGTGTAAAATCAGTTCAACTAATTATCATAATAAATCCAATTATATGAAAATAATTCGCATTAAAAATTCAATTTTTACACTTTATTTATACTTTTAATTCATCAATATTTACAAAACTATTTTCTCATTATGTCCCTATTTTTAAGAGCTAAAGTTGTATAATATATTTAAAGGAAACATTAGTACGTTATAGTGTTTCAAAAAATTTTATTTGAGGAGAATTTTATGGAATCATTTATTTCAGTATTATCAAAATTTGCCAGTTGGCTTTGGGGACCACCTCTTATGATTTTGTTAGTAGGTGGAGGGATTTTCTTGAGCTTAAGACTTGGATTTTTCCAACTTCGTTATTTCCCATATATTATGAGTCAGACATTTGGAAAAATGTTTAGTAAAAAGAAAGATGGAGAAGGAACTGTTTCTCCATTCCAAGCAGCAACTGCCGCTCTTGCATCATCAATCGGTGCTGCGAACATTGTAGTTGTCCCTTCCATTATTTTTATCGCAGGTCCGGGTTCAATTTTCTGGATGTGGCTTACAGCAATAGTTGGTCAAGCAACAAAATTTGGAGAAATTGTTCTTGGTATTCTTTACAGACAAAAGAATGAAGAAGGCGAATATGTTGGTGGAGCTTGTTACTACTTACAACATGGTATTGGTGGAAAAGCAGGTAAAATTTTAGGCTCACTTGTAGCATTTTTCTTTATGATTGAAATTTTACCTTCAATTACATTACAGACACTTTCTGCCAGTGGCCCATTAGAACAATTGGGCATTCACAAATATATAGCGATTGGACTTGTATTTGCTTTAGTAGTTTTGGTTGTATATGGTGGAATCAAAAGGATTGGTCAAGTAACTGAAATGTTAGTTCCATTTATGGCTCTAATATATATAATTTTTGGAATTATCGTTCTTGCAATAAATATAACAAAAGTTCCTGAGGCTTTTAAAATGATATTTGTTGGTGCTTTCAATCCAACAGCAATAGCCGGTGGTACTGCAGGTTGGGCAATAAAAAAAGCCATAACAAACGGAGTTGCTCGTGGAGTTTATTCAAACGAATCAGGTATGGGTTCTGCTCCTTATGCACATTCAACAGCTGTTACAGACCACCCTGCAAGACAAGGAATGTGGGGAATTTTCGAAGTATTTGTTGATACAATCATAGTTTGTACTATGTCTGCTCTTATAGTTTTAACAACTGACATCTGGAAAAATCCGGAATACAAATCAATAGCCGTAGAAAGAGCATTTAATTCAATTTTTGGAAGTCTAGGTAGTGCCATAGTTTCTATATCATTATTCTTATTTGTACTTTCAACAATTATCGTAATTGTATTCTATGTTGAAAAACTTGCAGAATACTTATTTGGAACAAAAGTCGGTAAAATTATGAGATTTGTTGCAACAGCTATGATAATATTGGCAGGTGTTCTATCTTTCGAAAAAGCAGGAGTATTTTTAGATTTAACACTAGGTCTTGTAGTTATACCTAATATGATTGGAATAATACTTATGAGTGGCAAAATAAAAAAAGCAAAAGAAGAGTTTTTCCATACAGAAGGAAAATTTTATCTCAAGGATAAAGTAAAATAACTTCCTTAAAATTTATTAAAAAGAAAAAATCCAAGTAAAACTCGGATTTTTTTCTTTTTAATATAAAACTTCTAAAGTCTTTTTTCAAAATAATTACTCGCTAAAATCAAAAATATTGGAGCAAATACAAGAAGTCCTCCTGTAAAAATAGCGGGAATATAGTAATCATAAGCTATAAATATAACTGTAATAATTCCAAGCAAATACATATATATTTTAAGAACTTCATTTCCCACTTTTTCTTTTATTCTTACATTTCTTTCATCTTCCATATTAATCTTATAAAATTTATCTGTTTTTAAAAGTTTATTATGATATAAATTAACAACAGATATACTTGTAATAGAGGAAAAGCACATTATTAAAACAGTTTGTAATGGTTTGTTTTCTCTCAAGACAAAAGAAATTACAAGCATAACAAGTCCAAACAAAATTCCTAAGTAACAAAATTTATTTTTCATCATCTTCCTCCTTATAAATAAAAATCTCCTCTATGCTCATTTCAAAAAAATTGGCAATTTTAAATGCTAATATAATTGACGGATTGTAACGTCCGTTTTCTATTGCTCCTATGGTCTGCCTACTAACTCCGACAGCTCTACCAAAATCTTCTTGATTTATCCCTCTTTCTTTTCTAAGAAATTCTAATTTATTTTCCAAACAAAACCTCCTTATGTAAAGGAAACTTTCCTTTTTATTTATTATACTATCTCATTGCAAAAATGTCAAGTAAACTTTACATTAAAAAAATCTCGCCAATCACAAATGAAAGCCGAGATTTTTTACAAATCATAAAACGAGGTTATTTGTTATTTGTAAGTCCAAATTTGTTTAAGAAGTGGAATGTTAAACTTAAAATTACTGCAACCATACTTGCCAGTACCATTCCTTTTAATTGTATTCCAAAGAAGTTGATGCCTATTCCACTAAGTCCTGTTATGAATACAACTGAAGTCAAAATTAAATTTTGGCTGTTTGAATAATCAACCTTTGAATCTACTAAAAGTCTTATCCCTGAAGTTCCTATCATTCCGTAAAGCAAGAATGTTACTCCTCCGATTACATTTCCCGGGATACTTTGTATTAACATACTAAGTGGCCCGATAAATGCCATACAGATTGATATTACAGCTGCCCCTGCGATTACATAAACAGAGTAAACTTTTGTAACTGCCATAACTCCGATATTTTCTCCGTAAGTTGTTGTTGGAACTCCACCTACAAGAGCTGATAACATAGTTGAGAAGTTATCTGCAAAGATACTTCTGTGTAACCCCGGGTCCTCTAAAAGATTTTGTCCTATTATATTACTTGTTACAACTTGGTGGCTAATATGTTCTGAAGTTATTACAAGTAGTGCAGGTAACATTATCAAAGATGCCTTCAAATCAAAAATTGGAAATTGAAATTGTGGAACTGTAAATAATGTTGTAGTTGTAACAGAACTAAAATCTATCATTCCATAAGCTAAAGCCGAAATATATCCAACGATAATTGCAATAAGGATTGGAATGGTTCCTAAAAATTTTCTAAATACAACAGAGCCTAAAATCGCAGTTATAATAGTAATCAAAAATACACAAACATCAGCACTTGTTGAATTTTGAGTTAATATATTTGCTCCTATCTTTCCACCGTTAATTGTTGCTCCTGCAAGTTCAAGTCCTATAAGTGAAACAACGGCACCCATGGCAGCTGGTGGAAGAACAATATTTATCCAATCCGTTCTAAATTTATAAATCAAATAAGCTAAGACACAACCTAAAAGTCCTGTCGTAGCAAATGCCCCTAAAGCATATCTGTAACCCATTGTATTTATAATTACAGTTCCAACTCCAAGAAAAGCAAAACTTGAGCCAAGATAAGCTGGCGCCTTTCCTTTTGTAATAAAAATAAATAATAGTGTTCCTATACCGTTCATCAAAAGAACAATACCGGGATTTACATTAAAAAGAATTGGAACTAAAACTGACGCTCCAAACATTGCGAAAGTGTGTTGCAAACTAAGTGGCAACAACATAGCCGTAGGAACCTTGTCCCTTACACCGATAATACCTTTATTATTCATAATTCCTCCTTTGACCTTGCTCTTTAAAAACATAAAAAAAATGAAATAACAAAAGTTATTTCATTAATAATTGAAAAAAATATTTTTAAAGACAAAAAGTTCATTTTTAAAGTTCAAAAAAGAAGTCGTTAAAACGGGATTAGAAAAGTTATATATTTTTTCTTTAAAAAACTTAACTAAATTTGTCATAACATACCTCCTTAAATTTATCTTGATAATTATATAAGATAAACGATAAAAAGTAAAGTCTTAAATTACATAAATTTAAAGTTTTTAATTAAATTTTTCTTCTTTTACTATCTTCTTACCTTCCTTATCCAAAATCAACACCTCATCTGAAATATACTTTATCACCCTCATATCGTGGCTAATGAAGATTATAATTTTGTCTCCCATACTAATAAGTCATAGATAAAAAATAAAAAAATGTAAAAAACTATTGACAATATATATATATACATATAATTTAAATATATGACAAAATGTAAAAATAAAAAATGGAGGTAAAATGAAAATGAAAATGAAAAGGATAATGGGATTTTTTCTTGCTCTAGTGATGTTTATGGGTTGTCTGCCACTTAACACCATAGAAACCTATGCAGCAGAAGGTGATGTCGCCATTGATGAAACACACTTTCCGAATGAAAATTTTAGAAATTATGTAAGTCGTGAGTTTGATACAAATAAAGATGGCAAGTTAAGTAAGTACGAGTTAGATAAGGTTGAAGAGATTAAGATAGCCAACACTTCTTTAGTTTATTCTTTAAAAGGAATTGAATATTTTAAAAATCTTACTAAATTGATTTTTTATGGAAACTATCTAACAGAGTTAGATGTAAGTAAAAACATAAATCTTACTACATTGCATTGTTATGGAAACAGACTAACAAGTTTAGATGTAACTAAAAACACAAAGCTTATTACATTGTATTGTTCTGAAAACAATCTAAAAGAGTTAGATGTAAGTAAAAACATAAATCTTACTCACTTGGGTTGTTCTAACAACAAGCTAACAAGTTTAGATTTAAGTAAAAACACAGAGCTTACTACATTGCAGTGTTCTGGAAACAATCTAACAGAGTTAGATATAAGTAAAAACAAAAAGCTAAGATTTAACCCATATAATGTAGAAAAGATGGAAGTAATAAAACAGCCAGAACTAAACTACACAGAAGGAGCAAAACTAGACCTATCAAGACTTGTAGTAACATTAACAGACGAAAACAAAATAACAAAAGATGTAGCATTTAAAGACTTTGAAACATATAAAATCACAACAAATCCTATAGCTGGAACAGCTTTAACATTAGCAGATAATGGAAAAGCCATAAAATTAACAAAAGATTTGTTATCTGGACAAACAAACACATTAACTGCACAAACAAATACATTAACAGTAAAGGAAAAACCAACACCAACACCAACACCTAAACCAGACAATATTGGAAAATGGAAAAAGAACGATACAGGTTGGTGGTATGAAAACTCAGATGGAAGTTATCCACAAAGTGAATGGAAAAAGATAAATGGAAGTTGGTATTATTTTGGAAATGACGGATATATGTTAGAAAGCCAATGGATAGGAAATTATTATGTAGGCTCAAATGGAGCAATGCTTGTAAATACAACAACACCAGATGGATATAAAGTTGATGAAAACGGAAAGTGGATAGAAGAAAGACAAGCAATGTGGAAAAAGAACGATACAGGTTGGTGGTATGAAAATGCCGATGGAAGTTATCCACAAAGTGAATGGAAAAAGATAAATGGAAGTTGGTATTATTTTGGAAATGACGGATATATGTTAGAAAGCCAATGGATAGGAAATTATTATGTAGGCTCAAATGGAGCAATGCTTGTAAATACAACAACACCAGATGGATATAAAGTTGATGAAAACGGAAAATGGATAAAAAATTAAAAATATAGTTATGTTTTTTATTTGATAGAAAGTTCCTAAATTGCAAGAATGAGACTGTGTAAAATTTTGTGTATAGAAACCTCCTGATTAGGGTAAAGAAAAACTAATCAGGAGGAATTTTTATGCCAAGAAAGAGACCAGAAACAAAATTAAACAAAATTTCTAAGATGTTAATCGAAGAATATGTATAAAGGAAAAAGAGGTATTGTATTAGGAAAATCTATAGAAGAAAGACCAGAAAGTATAAATAATAGATTAGAAATAGGACATTTTGAAATAGATACAGTTATTTTAAGAAAAGAAAAAGGTAATTGTTTACTAACACTAACTGATAGAAAAAGTAGATTTGAAATAATAAGATTAATACCTGATAAGACATCAAAATCAGTAAATAAAGCATTAGAAGAAATCCTTAAAAAATATAAAATAAAAAGTATAACAGCAGATAATGGATTAGAATTTGCAAGACTTTATGAGGTATTTGACTATGAAAAAATCTACTATGCTCATCCGTATTCAAGTTATGAAAGAGGAACTAATGAAAATCATAATAGACTAATAAGAAGATTTTTGCCTAAAGGAACAAAAAATACTACTCATCAAAGAGTAGCATTTATTGAAAATTGGATTAATGACTATCCTAAAAAAATATTCAATTACAAAACGCCTAGAGAATTATTTTTATGTGGCGATTTATTTTTGCAATTTAGGGTTTGCTTTTCAACCTTTTTTTCTGCAGGTTTTTCTGCTGTTTTACCACAAGCAGTTGCAGTTAAGCAAAAAGCCATTAAAAGAGCTAATTTTAAATTTCTCTTCATAAAAATCTCCATTTATATTTCTTTACATTCTTCCCATTCTATATCTTCCTTTTCTAAAAGTTCTAAAAGCTGGGGTTTTAAAATGGGATTGCACTCCCATGCAATCCCACAACCTGCTGATAAAACTCTTGGTACAGGGACAAGTTTTCCTAAAAGATTATTTTCTTTACATACACTTTCAGTTGCCATTGCCTCTGCAGAAGTATAAAATGTTATATACAGCTTAGTTTCTTTCATTATTCTACAATAATTTCAAAGTCTAAGCCAACTTCTTTAACGGAAGTTTTCTTTCCTTGACTACAAGCGAAATGTTCGATATTTCTTACAACATGAGCCTCACTAGCTAATACTTTATATGTTTCGTTCTTATTTTCTTTAAGGGCATCTTGTAAAATTAAAACCGGTTCCGGACAAGATAATCCTCTAACGTCTAATTCTTTCATATCTATCTCCTTAAATTAATTTTTTTCCTTTTTTAATCCATAAAAAGCTACTATGAATAAAGCGATTATTGAAATAATAACAAATATTTGTCCATTTATTCCAGGGCCACCTGCTGCTGCTTTAATTCCTTTAGCTGTATTTTCAACAGCTGCTGCGCCTGCTGCAATTTTGAAGTTATGAGCAAATGCTGCACCAACGAACATACCTAGAACAGTTACAACTGAATCTGATGAACCGGTTCCTGCAAGAACTAATTGTCTTAATGGGCAACCACCAAGTAATACTGCACAGAATCCAACTGCATACATTGATAAAATATTCCAAATAGTTTGAGCGTGAGCGATTGGTCCAAAAGCAACGAATTTAAAGTTGTTAGTAGCTAAGTTATATCCTAACATAACGATGAAGATTCCGCCAATTACTGAGAATAATCTAAAGTCTTTTAGTAAGATAATATCTCTGATTGAACCAGCAAAACACATTCTGCTCTTTTGAGCGATGATACCGAATACAAGTCCAACAGCTAAAGCTACATACCAAATAGCTCTCATACTACCGGGTCCTTTTTTACTGAAAACGAAAAGTGCAGGAACGGCGATAGATAGAGCAAAAAGTACAAGTACAACTATTGGTAAAGCATATCCATTTTCTTTTTTGATTGTATAAGCTCTTCCTAAACTAAATCCCTTTCTTAAGAAGAATGCACCTGTTGCAATCCCTGCTATAAAGCCTACAAGTCCAACGTATGAACTAATATCTCCGGCAGACATTCTTAAAATCATTCTTAAAGGACAACCTAAGAATACTAAAGCACAACACATCATTATTACACCAAGGAAAAATCTGATAACCGGTGAAGAACCGGCAGTTGATCTATATTCTTTAGTGAATAATGAAATTAAAAATGAACCTAAAATAATACCTACAATTTCAGGTCTAAAATATTGAACTACTTCTGCATTTTGGAACTTCATAGCACCTGCAGTATCTCTAATAAAACAAGCTATACAAAAAGCCATATTTTTCGGATTGCCTAAATATGCAAGTAAAGCAGCGCCAAGACCTGCAATAATTCCTAAAGTCAACAATCCCTTTTTAGTGTTAAAAAAACGCATTTGACTACCTCCTATCATCTATAATTTTTTTAATTGCGTTTATAGCAAGCCTTACCTCATCGATAGAATTTGTATGAGAAAAGCTAAATCTAACCATACCCTGCTCAACAGTACCAAGCGCCTTATGTATAAGCGGAGCACAATGTGCACCCGGTCTTGTTGAAATTTTAAAATCTTCATATAAAATATTACTAACCTCTGAAGAATCCATATCTGAAATATTTAAAGAAACTATCGGAGCTCTAAAATCCGTTTCAAAATCTCCATAAACCTTAACCTCAGGAAATTTTATAACGCCGTCATAAAATTCTTTTGCAAAACCAGTAGAAATTTTTGTCAAATTTTCCATTCCATTTCTTAAAATATAGTCGATAGATGCGTGAAGTCCTGCAATCCCATGTGCATTAAGAGTTCCAGCCTCAAGTCTTGTCGGCATCTTGTCAGGTTGAAATTCGTCATAACTGTGAGTACCACTACCTCCGACGATAAAAGGTCTTATGTAAACACCCTCTCTAACACAAAGAGCTCCCGTTCCTTGTGGTGCAAGCATTGACTTATGTCCCGTAAAACAAAGCACATCAATATTCATCTCTTGCATATCGATATTAAAAGCACCAGCAGTTTGAGAGGCGTCAACTACAAAAAGCATTGCATTACTCTTACAAAAATCTCCAACCTTTTTTAAGTCGGTAATATTTCCTGTAACATTTGATGCGTGAGTTAAGATGATTGCCTTTGTATTTGGCTTAACAAGACTTGGAATATCATCAAGCTTAAGCACTCCATTTTCAAAAACATCAATATAACTAACAGTAACACCTCTTTGTTTCAAATAATTTATAGGACGTAAAACTGAATTATGTTCAGAAACAGAAGTGATAATATGGTCGTTTCCCGAAAACAAACCATTTATAGCAATGTTTAAACTCTCAGTTGCATTTTTTGTAAAAACAACTTGACGAGAATTACCCACATTAAACATCTTTGCAATTTTCTTTCTAGTTTCAAAAATAATTCTGTCCGCACTCAAACTCTCCTCATGAACACCACGAGAAGAATTTCCAAAATATTTAATCGCATTTACAACTGCATCGATAACTTCCTTAGGCTTGTTCTTAGTAGTAGCCGAATTATCAAAATAAATCAAAATTACACCCCTATCAAAATCACAAAACATTTCATAAATATATCAATATATATTATAATTATATATTAAACTGTTAGTATTGTCAAATTTTATACATATTTCTATAAAAATATCTATATCGATTATATTTACTAATCAATTTTTATAATCAAAAATTTCGACTCTTAGAAACGTTGAAATAACTCGATTTTAAAAAAATATTTTTTGCTAATTATTATATTTATATAGAAAAAATTAATTAATTATATTTTTTAATGGAATTCATATAATGACTTAATACTCTTTAAAAATCCTAAAAATTATGCTATACTATTTTTAATTACTTATATGTTTATATCGCAAAAAAAGTTATTTAATTATTGTATTAAAAACTTTTTTTGAAAAATAAGTAATTAAAATATATTGTAGGAGGAAGATATGCAAAATTATTTAGTTTTAATCGGTATTGTAATTATTGTTGTTGGTTTTGTATTAAAACTTGATGTAATTTCTGTAGTTTTAATTGCAGGCTTCGCAACAGGTCTTGCCGGTGGAAAAGGCATCGTAGAAATATTGGATATTATAGGTAAAGGTTTTGTATCCAACAGATATATGAGTTTGTTTTTTACTACACTTATAGTAATAGGCATTATGGAAAGAAATGGTCTTAAAGAAAAAGCGGCTGACGGAATTAAGAAAATTAGAGGTGCAAGTGCCGGTTTGGTTATTTGGTTGTATTTATTCATTCGTTGGATTGCAGCAATATTCTCATTACGTCTTGGTGGACATATTCAATTTGTTCGTCCTTTGATTTTACCAATGGCAGAAGGTGCGGCTACTAAGACTGTTGACCTTACAGAAACTAAACTTGAAGACTTAAAGGGTTTAGCGGGTGCCGTTGAAAATTACGGTAACTTTTTCGGACAAAATATATTCCCCGTTTCTTCAGGTGTTTTACTTATCGTTTCTACACTTAACGATAAAGGACATGCTGTAACAGGTGCTCAAATAGCTTACTATTCTTTATTTATAGGTATTGCAATGATAATTTTATCAGTTATTCAATGCTTCTTATTTGAAATGAAACTTAGAAAGGTTGGTGGAAAAGATGTTAAAATGGATAAGTAGTAACACATTTTTTATTGACGAATTTATTTACATTCTTTGCGGATTGATTTCAATTTTAACAGCTTTTAGAGGCTTAAAAAATAAAGAAGCAAGAATTGGTACATTTTTATTCTGGTTTTTAGTTGGAATTATCTTTGCATTCGGAGGATTCTTGGTTAAGTACCTTCCAGAGCAAGGTGGTGTTATTGTTGGAGCAATGCTTCTTGTTTGTGGAGCTCTTACTCTTACAAAACAAGTTAAAATCGGTGAATTTACACCTCCATCAGATGAAGAAAGAAGAAAAAATGCTAATAAAATCGGTTGGAAAATATTTATTCCTGCATTAATTATGGCATTTCTTGGATTTTTAATGTCACAATTCAAATCTTTTAAATTCATAATTGGAACTAATGATAAAGGTAAAGATATAATTTTCGGTTTTTCAACTGCTCAAGTTTTAGGTTTCTCAGCAATTATCGCCTTTATAATTGCGATACTAATTGTAAAACCTAAAGTTGAAGAAATGAAAGAAGACACTACAAGACTTTTAATGCAAGTAGGTGCATCAAGCTTATTACCACAACTTTTAGGTGCTCTTGGTATTGTATTTACAGCAGCAGGTGTTGGAAATATAATTGGAGAATTTGCAGGAAGTATCGTTGGTGGTGGCGGAAGAGTTGCCGGTGTTGTAGCATATTGCTTAGGTATGGTAATCTTCACTATGATTATGGGTAATGCATTTGCTGCTTTTACTGTAATTACAATCGGTGTTGGTATTCCTTTCGTAATCGCTCAAGGCGGAAACCCAGCAGTAGTAGGAGCACTTGGTATGACTTGCGGTTACTGTGGAACACTATTAACTCCAATGGCTGCAAACTTCAACATAGTTCCGGGAGCAATTCTTGAAACAAAAGATAAATATACGATTATTAAAACACAGGCACCTATGGCTCTTGCGATGATTTTAGTTCATATCGTGCTTATGTTAGTAATGGCATTTTAGGAGGTTATAAATGAAAATTTTAGTTAGTGGATTTGATCCATTTGGAGGAGAAAAAATTAATCCTGCAATTGAATCTGTAAAATTATTACCAGATGAAATTAAGGGAGCAAAAATAATTAAAGTTGAAATTCCAACAGTTGCTAGAAAAAGTCTAAAAAAACTTGAAGAAGTAATAGAAGTAGAAAAACCAGATGTAGTTTTAAGTATAGGACAAGCTGGTGGAAGACCTGATATTACAGTTGAAAGAGTTGGAATTAATATGGACGACTTCAGAATAAAAGATAATGAAGGAAATCAACCTATTGATGAAAAAATTGCTGAAGATGGACCTGATGCATATCTTGTTACTATTCCTATCAAAGCAATGGTTCAAAAAATAATTGAAAACAAAATCCCTGCTTCTGTTTCAAACACAGCCGGAACATTTGTTTGTAACCACGTTTGCTATGGAATGGCTCATCTTGCAAAAACAAAATATCCTAATATGAAGACAGGATTTGTTCATATTCCATTTTTACCTGAACAAGTTGTAGATAAGAGAAATATGCCATCAATGCCTTTAGAAATGATTGCAAAAGGATTAGAATATGCAATAGAGGCGATTATAGAAAACAAAGAAGATATAAAGGTAGAAGGCGGAGCAACACATTAAAAAAAAGGCAAGTTTTTACTTGCCTTTTAAAGTGCAGACAAAACATTAGTTTTGTCTGTGCTTTTTTTATGTATTTTTATTTTTAGTTAAAAATTACTTTAGAATTTATTAAAATCTTAAATTTTATATAAATTTCTCTGAAAATTAAAAAATTAGGTCTCTTTCTACCTAATTTACTCATCATATTTGCTAATTTTTTCATATTTTGGCACGCAAAAGTTAGGAGAGCTTTTATTTGCATTTTTGCTTTCTCTTTCTCAGTTGTACTTTCTACTTTTTTTATTATTTCTTTTCCATTGGTGGGACTTAATTCCTTTTCCCTTTTAATTCTCATATTTTTTTATTTCTTCATTTAATTGACTATGATATTTCTTTCTATCTTTACTTCTATATTCTTATGTCTATTTGCATGTGTTTTATATTATTATACCACTTTTTAACTCTTTTCTCCACTAAAAAAGTGCCAATGATTTCTCATTGACACCTTTGTCATCATTCTGAAGGCAAGTTTTTACTTGCCTTTTAAATATTCAAATTACATTTTCATATCAATAACCATACGTCCTTGAATTTTTCCTTCTTCCAATTCAGTAAAAATATCAATCGCATCTGTTATCGGTCTTTTAGTTACTACAGGAGTAACTAAACCTTCAGCTCCAAATTGAAAAGCTTCCGCTAAATCTTTTCTGGTTCCTACAAGTGAACCGATTATTTCAATTCCGTCCAATACAGTTTTAACAATCGGAACATCCATTGTTTCTGAAGGTAATCCTACAGCAACAACTTTTCCTGCAGCTCTTACTGAATCTATGGCTTGATTAAAAGCAACTTTTGAAACAGCAGTAACGACTGCACTATGACAACCTCCAATATTTTCTTGAATATATTTTGCAGGATCTACATTTTTTCCGTTAAGAACAATATCAGCACCACATTCTTTTGCAAGAGCTAATTTGTCATCATTAATATCAATGGCAACAACATGAGCATTGAAAACTTTTTTAGCATATTGAACTGCTAAGTTTCCAAGTCCCCCTGCTCCATAAAGAGCAATCCATTGACCCGGTTTCAAACAGGCAGCTTTTATCGCTGCATAAACAGTAACTCCGGCACAAGTAATACTACTTGCTTGAGCGGGATCAAGCCCATCAGGAACTTTAACTGCATAATCGGCAGTTGCAATACATTCAGTAGCCATAGCTCCATCAACTGAATATCCAGCATTTTTTACAGTTCTACAAAGAGTTTCTTTTCCTGTATTACAATAATCACAACATCCACAACCTTCAAAGAACCAAGCAACACTTACCCTATCTCCAACTTTTAAAGAAGTTACTCCTTCACCTAATGTTTTAACAATACCAACACCTTCATGACCTAAAACACGTCCCGGTACTTTCCCGAAATCTCCTTTAGCAACATGCAAATCCGTATGGCACACACCACAGTATTCAACATCAATCAAAACTTCTCCATAACCTGGCTTTCTTATGTCTTTTTCTACAACTTCCATCCAAGTTCCTTCTTTATTTACTACAACAGCTTTCATAAAAATACCTCCTTTATTGAATATGTATATCATAATTATATATCTTTAAATAACAATTGTCAACTACTTATGCAAATTAATTTTATTTTGTCTATTGATAAAGTGATTTTTAACGAATAAATATCTATTTTTTAAAAAAATTGTTATTACCCTTTAAAAATATATTCACAATTTACACTAAAAAAACTATTGACATAAAAAATATCAATAGTTTTAAATTTTCTAATCTACATAATCTTTTTATCATAACCAAGTCTTTCAAGTTCTCCTTGCAGAACGACTTCGCCGGTATATTTATAACCACAGGATAAAATAAAATTTCTCATCTTTTTATTATCCTTATGAGTATCAATCCTTAAATCTCTTTTCTTTCTTTTAGCAAAATTGTCTATATAACACATCATTTTTTTACCAAAACTTTGTTTTTTATAACGATTTGAAGTTGCAACCTTATGTATGCTAAGATAAGGAATAGAAGTATTCCACTTTCCACTTATATTTTCGTAGTCCTCGTCAACACCCTCAACCAAACAAGCAGTAGAAACTATCGTTTTATGATATTCTAAAACATACAAATCAACGCCCAAATGTTCATCAATATCTTCAAAACTTGGAACATACTTTCCTTGCCATTGGTCAACACCATCATCTTTTAAAGCCTTTGAGCCCTCAAGATAGATATCCAAAATAGAATCTCTATCTGTTTCATCAGCCATTCTGAATTTTAAAATTTCATACTTCATATTAAAAGAAATAAAAAATGAAAAGAAAATTATACTAAAAAATAATAAAAAGAAAATTATTCCAACAAAATATTTTATATTAAATTTAAAAATATAATCTAAGAATAAATATAAAAACAAAAATTCAAACTCAAAATTTAAAACTTTTAAAATATTTAAAATATTTTTATAAAATTTATTTGAAATTGTATAGCTTACTGAATTTATATACTTAAAACCGAGCCTAAAAACAAATTCTATTAAAACTAAAACCAAAAGTAAAATATAATCGCCAACAAAAACCTTAAAAAACAGACCTAAAACAAAAATAATTCCCAAAATGGAAAGTTTTATGTAATTGATTATTTTTAAATCACAAAATGTATTCATCATTTTATCCTAACTCCTATATTTTTTTCTACTCTCCACTCAGGAATATTACCGTCATCTCCCCAATATTCATCTAATTTTGAAATTTTTTCGTTTTCTATTTCAATAAATGAATTTACATGAAAAGATGAAGTTTTTGAAACATTAAAAACTCTAGCAACCACAATAAATAAATTACCTATTTGCTCGATTCTTTCAATTTCTCCACTCCATTTATCAGGATATTCACAATTAGCCCTTATAAATTCATCAACAGTAAATTTTTCATTTGTATTATGCCAACAAATATAAGCATTTTCGTTAAAAAATTTCTTAATCTCAAAAGCATTTTGACTTAAAACAGCATTATAAAATCCATAAATATCAAACATAATTTACCCCTTTTTCTTATTTACTTATAATTATATCTTAAACATTAATTATTCACAATATTTTTATACAAAAAAATCACTCTTTCGAGTGATTTTGATTTGTTTGGCTGTTTTCTAATCTCCCAATACGAAATGTATTAGTACCTTCGACGTTTAGGAGCTTTCGCAGTCGAAACTTGCCATTTGTTTCACAAATGGAGTTTCTTTGCATCTGACCTACGACGCAATCATAGATTGCTGTTAGGTCATTAACTTCCGTGTTCGAGGTGGGAACGGGTATATCCTCTTAAGCTTTCCACAGCCATACTTTTTTTGTTTAATTTTGCTGTTAAGCTCTGAGCTTTCTCTATATTCTTACCAAAACAAAAAATCACTCTTTCGAGTGATTTTGATTTGTTTGGCTGTTTTCTAATCTTCCAATACGAAATGTATTAGTACCTTCGACGTTTAAGAGCTTGACTTCCGTGTTCGAGATGGGAACGGGTATATCCTCCTAGCTATCACAGCCATACTTATTTATTTTGTAATATATTTCATTGAAATCCTCTAATTAAAGAGTATATATTTCTGGTCAAGCTTTCGATTTATTAGTATCAGTTAGCTTTGATGTTGC
>NZ_JACVDA010000016.1:0-4685 GCF_016552165.1 Parvimonas parva
AATTGGACTATCAGTATTGAAGAAAAATAAAAGGGAAGATTAAGATTTCTCTAAAAATTGAATATTTCAAGATAGAATAAGCTATGGAATGTTTTAATTGAATCATTAACTAAGGTTGAGGAGTAAAATCCTCAACCTTTTGTTATGTAAAAAAATAGTGCATCAAAAATTTCTTTAGATACACTACTTTTAAAAACATTAAGATTATTTTATTTTTAATCATTTTGTTTTAGTAATTTTTTTCTTATTACTAAGTAACAACATATATGTGCGATTGTTGTCAATATCCAAGAGATTGGATATGAAATGTAAAGGGATTCTTGTGTTCTGTAAATTTGAAATATTGTAAATATCCAAATAACTCTAAAAAGACAAGCTCCGGTTAGTGAAACAATCATTGGAAGAATTGAGTAGCCCATTCCTCTTAATGAGCCTACTGTAACGTCCATAAGTCCACATAGTAAGTATGTTGCAGAAACGATCTTCATTCTGTTAAGTCCAAAAGTTATTACTTTGGGGTCGTTTGTAAAAATTCCAAGTAAAAAATCTCCACATATATATGCACCGATTCCAAGCACAAGTCCTACGACTGAAACAATGGCAAGTCCTTGTAATAAAATTTTATCTATTCTATGATATTTTTTTGCTCCCATATTTTGACTTGTAAAACTTAGAGTTGATTGGTAAATTGAATTCATTGACATATATACAAATCCTTCGATATTTATTGCAGCTGTATTTCCTGCTATAACAAGTTGTCCAAATGTATTTATTGAAGATTGAATTAATACATTTGAAATACTAAATACGATGCCTTGAACACCTGCTGGTAGTCCGATTCTTAAAATAGTTTTAACTTTTTCTTTTTGTAATTTTATTTTTTTAATATCTAAGTGCATATATCCTGTACTTTTTTTCAAAAATAATATCATCATAATTGCTGAAATATATTGTGCGATTATTGTTGCTATCGCAACTCCGTCAACACTCATTTTTAAAACTATAACAAAAAATAAATTTAGGACAATATTTACTATTCCTGAGGTGATTAAAAAGTATAGTGGTCTTTTAGTATCTCCGATTGAACGTAAAAGTGCTGCTCCAAAATTGTATAAAGCTGCAGCTGGACTTCCTAAGAAAAATATTTTCATATAAAGTACAGATAGGTCGATTATTTCCTTTGGTGTTCCCATAAGTTCAAGCATAGGTCTTGAGGCGATAATTCCTACGAAAAGCAAAATTGTTCCGGCAATCATTGCAAGTCCAATTGCATTGTGAACAGTATCTGATGCGTTTTTGTAATCTCTTGCTCCACAATATTTTCCCATTGTAACGCTAATTCCCATAGAAATTCCAATCAGCAAACTGATTAATAAATTTATTAAAGAAGAAGTGGCACCAACTCCTGCAAGAGCTGTGCTACCTGAAAAACGCCCAATTACTATTATATCTACTGTATTAAAAAGTAATTGAAAAACACTTGTAAAAATAATTGGAATTGAAAAAAATATCATTTTTTTCAAGGTCTTTCCATTTATCATATCTATTTCATTGCTTTTAACCATTATATCCTCCGTAAAAAGTCTAAAATTATTCTAAAATAATATCATATTTTTAGTCTTTTTGCAATGATAAAAGAGAAGCAAAATTTATTTTTTTGTTATGATACAATTGATGTGAGGCCAAGGGTACAAAAAAAAAGAGAATATCCTGTATAATTAAAATAACAAAAAAAATAACTAGAAAGGAACTCTCTTTTATGAATAATATTATATCACAAAATCAAGAAAATATAAAACACAACCAACGTTATATCCCTCATTTACTTCAAACAAGATACCATGCTGTTAAAACTTACAGAAATGGTAATTCTGTTAGCTTTGTTTGTAGAAGATATAAAATATCTAAAGCATCCCTTATGCGTTGGAATAAAAGATTTGATGGCTCTATTGACTCCCTTAGGGATAAATCTCATAGACCTTTATCTAAACACCCTAATTCTCATACTGATACTGAAATTTATTGGATTAAAAATCTCATTAGAAGAAATCCTAATATTTCTTTGATTGAACTTTACGCTAAACTTAAACTAAATAAAGGTTATACTAGACACCCTTGCTCCCTTTTTAGATTCCTTAGAAAACTTGGTTTTTTTAAAGATGTTAAACAACCTTCCAAACCCTATGTTCCTAAACCTTATCATACTCCTACTAAAATTGGTGTTAAAATGCAACTTGATGTTAAATATGTTCCTAATTCTTGTTATGTTGGTAAATATCCTGACAAATTCTACCAATATACAATTATTGATGAGGCAACTCGTGAAAGGTTTATTTATCCTTTTAAGGAACAATCTTCTTATAGTACTGTTACTTTTGTTAAAATGGCTATTAAACACTTTGGTTATACTCCTGAAATTATTCAAACAGATAATGGCTTTGAATTTACACATTTTAAAGATACTAAAAGAGTTCATCCTTTTGACAAACTATGTAATGAATTGGGTATTAAACATCAATTAATCAGACCTAGAACACCTAGACACAACGGCAAGGTTGAAAGAAGTCATAGAAATGACAACGAAAGATTTTACAGTAATTTATCTTTTTATTCTTATGAAGATTTGATTGTACAAATGAAAAAATATCTCTATAAATCTAATAGATTACCTATGCAAACTTTAAATTGGCTTTCACCAATTGAAAAACGTAAAGAATTATTAGAATTAAAGGAGAATTAATTCTCCTTTAATTCTAACATACAGGTTATGTTTTTTTATAATTTTTGGTCTCACATCATTTACAAATGTACATAAACAGTATTTCCTCGGAAAGAGAAGTATTAAAAATCGCATAAATCAATATTGAAGGCAAAGACTTTATTCCTAATCCTATAAATTCCGAAGACGCTACATTCACATTTTTAAATGAATATAAGATAAAAACAGAGATTATCAAAAATAAAACTAACACCGAAAAAATCCAAGCAAACAGTTTATTTTCTTTTATGTTATTTACTTTTTTCAATCCAATCCATTCAAAAAAATTCATCTTTTTTCTTGAAGTGATTAACCACCATAAAAATGGTATTAATGAAAATATTATAATTTGAATAATACTATTAGTCAATTTTTTCATTAGTAAATCCATAATTACATCTCCCTTCTATTTATCCTTATACTATATATAATACAATTAAAGTAAAAAGTCAATATTATAAATATTAGTAGTTTTGACTATATATAATTGTATATAAAAAGAAATTTACTCAATCAGATCAAAACACAATTCCTTAATAAAAAAGCTTTAGGAAATTTCATACTTTTGATTTAGCAAAAGTAAATGTATCGAAAATACATCAAAAATTTTTTAGGATTTCTTTCAGAAATACTATTGCTTGTAAACAAGCAATAGTTGAGATCTTTCGGCTACGCTCAAGATGACGGATAAGGAAGTACCTTTGTTAGATAGCTTACCGTTACCGGTAAATCAGCTTACGATTTATTTTTAAAAATTATAATAAACAAAATAATTTAAGTCAAAATGCTTACAAATAAAAGTAAGTCTGACTCAAAGATTGTCCAAATCTTGATTTGAATATAATCTACTGT
Source organism: Parvimonas parva (assembly GCF_016552165.1). GTDB lineage: Bacteria > Bacillota > Clostridia > Tissierellales > Peptoniphilaceae > Parvimonas > Parvimonas parva. The sequence continues at coordinate 3,611 of NZ_JACVDA010000016.1, forward strand.
GGAAATCTCATAATTATACTTGTTTACAAGTACAATTAAACAAAAAAAGTTTAGTAACTAAAACTAAAAAAATCAGTCTTAATTACTAAACTAAATTTAAGCTGTCAAATAAATATTTATAATTTTGAATATTTAATCTTAAGCCTATAAAAAATTAAACATCAATTTCATTTTTTACTTTCCTTTTTCTCAAGAATAGTAGTATTGTTCCTCCTAATATAGATGAAATTCCTGCATAAATTAAAGTATTTATTCCTATTCCTGTTTTAGGCAATTTTGGTTTTTCCGGAGGCATTGGAGGTGGTGTTGTAGGAATTAAAGTATTAGTTACCTTTATTCCGTCTTTCATATTTCCGGAATAAATTACCTTAAACCACTTGCCGTCAAATTTAATTGAATTATTGCTTTCTCCAACTTCCTTTATTGTATATTCGTAAGGTTTTGAATTTAAAATTGATTCATACGCTTTTAAATCTTTAAATTCTCCTGTCCAGCTGTTGGATTTATTCAATTTAAGTTTTTGTCCTGTTGCCTTTCCGTCTTTATATAATTCAACTTCTATTTTATCTACAGGTGCCGTGATTTTATTTCCGTTTGTTCCCAACCATTCCTTTGTTACCTTTAAATTTCTTGTCGGTGGTATCATTGGTGTCCAAGGTGTTTCCGGTGTTGGCGGTACAACCGGTTCAGTTTTGTCTGTTACTGTTAATTTATTTCCATCTGCCTTTACTTCGTTTCCGTCCGCATTCTTAACTTTAACTTTTCCTTGTTCATCCACTTCAAAAGTTATATCTGTAACTTTTAGGTATCCGTTAGGAGCCGCTTCTTCGTGGAATATATATGTTCCGGCTTTTAATTTAATTTTTTCGCTTTGTCCTTCTTTTGATGTCCAATCTTTTACTACTTTTCCTTGTTCATCTTTAATTTGGATTTCAGCTCCTGCTATTTCTTTTCCGCCTACATTTACTTTGCTGAATTCAACTTCTTTTTCAACTGGTGTTGGCGGTACAACCGGTTCAGTTTTGTCTGTTACTGTTAATTTATTTCCATCTGCCTTTACTTCGTTTCCGTCCGC
>NZ_JACVDA010000016.1:4781-44857 GCF_016552165.1 Parvimonas parva
TCTTTAATTTGGATTTCAGCTCCTGCTATTTCTTTTCCGCCTACATTTACTTTGCTGAATTCAACTTCTTTTTCAACTTCTTCCTTAGGTAAAACTGTAAATGTTTGTGATTTATCTTTTGGATTTTCATGTTTTAATTCTTGTTTCTTATCCGGATTTCCATCTCTGTCTGTATCTATTACATCTTTCGTTGAAACTACTTTTTCAAAAACTACATAGGATTTCCCGGCTTCTAACTTAATTTTTCCAAAATTTAATGTCCATTCACCTTCCCCTGTTGCATTTGCCCTTATATCATCACCACTATTTGCTTCAGAAACAGGATTATCAGGATTAACGAGTTTTCCATCTTTTACTTCATAAATTTTACCTTCAATATCATATTCTTCATTTGGGTAAAGTCCCTTATATGTTACCTTATCCGAAACTTCAACTCCACCTTCAATATCCTTTGCTTTTAATGTTGCAATTTCATCTTCAGTTGAAGTCTTTTCTCCGGCTGTTACTGTTGTCTTTATCTCTCCAATAGGTTGATTTTTTTTCAATCGTCCGGTTACAATAGCTTGATATCCAGCTGCTCCGTAAACCCAATCCGGTTTATATCCACGAAGTTCAAAATCATCAGGTATTTTGACACTATCCACAGCAACACGTAATAAGTATACTGCATTTTTTTGAGCCTGTGAGTACATATCAAACAAATATCGATTAGTCTCTTTATCAATTTTTTGTCCATCTGTATAGCGCCATATTTCTTGTTGAACAACGTTATAAAATTCATACATCGCTGCTTGTAGATTAGGCCAACCTGATCTTCTAATAACATCTGTAGGATCTTCTAAATAAATGTAAACAAGTTTAGATACTATATTCCAAAGTTTATCAGGATCTGTAGGAATTTCACTATATACATGATTATCTCTAACAAGTTTATTAAAACTGTCTTTGTTAAGATTTAACATTTGCGTATATTCACCAAAGTACTCATCCTTACCTGCATCATATCCAGGAAATTTCTTACCATTCGCCATACAAAAAGCGAATAGCTCTGCTCGAGCATGCGATTCATCCGATGTAACCATCCCTAAGCGATTTTCTCTCCCTACTGAGTAATATTTACCATTTTTCGATACTCCTGTAACATCATTGGGAAAACCCGCAGCTTTAGTTTTTGACGATGGTTGAATCACACTTGATATTACCATCAAAAACATAATCAAAAACGAAACTGCACTTTTGCAAATTTGTTTGTACCTTTTTTTCATTTTTTTACTCCTTCCGTGTTAAAATGTAGATTATTTACTTTTTGATAATTTTACAGTAAACAATCTCACAATCTTGTCTTAATAAACTTAATGTCGATTATTAACAAATATTAATTATTATATAATAGTAATTAAAGATGTATTGGATTTCTTATAATTAATATTTAAAAATAGTGTTCTATCTTGAAATATTCAATTTTTAGAGAAATCTTAATCTTCCCTTTTATTTTTCTTCAATACTGATAGTCCAATTCCCGCTAAACCAATCATTACTCCACTTAAGCCTGTTCCTGTAATTGAAGTTTTTGGAAGTTTTTTATTTGTCGGTTTTTTTGAAACTACTTTTTTCTTAACAACCAAATCACTTCCCTTTATCTTATCTTGTGAATTATCAGGATATGTGATTGTTGCTGTTCCGTCAGAGCCTATTTCAACTTTTGTTCCACTTGGGAAGTTTCCTTTATTTGCTTCTTCCACTTTTTTCTTTACAGTTTCTTTTTCTTCTTTTGTTAAATTTGTTGGATTTTCAACAGGTGTCTTTTCCTTAGGTACAGCCGGTGTTACTTGGTCTGATATTGGTTTTGCCTTTCCAACAGTTATGGAAGCTTCATTACTAGCCCCTTTGCCATTTACTTTTGCAACGGCTTTAATAACATTGCCTTCAGCTAATGGGGTTCCCAAAGTAATTTCCCATTTTCCGTCAGCCCCTGCTACAACAGTTTTTACTCCTTCCGGAGTTGTTACTGTCAAAGTTGCTCCCGGTTCTGCAGTCCCTGTTATTTTTTCATCTCCTGCTTTTGCATTATTTATAACAGGCATTCCTGTTCTATTTATCTTTGGTACAACTTCTTTTTCTTTAACTGTGATAGCTTGTTCCGCTTTTTTGTCTTTTGCTTTTACTTCGACTTTTGTTTGATCTTTTGTTAAATTTTCTGTCGGTACTGTTATTCCGTATTCAGCAAATTTCCCTGCCGGTACATCGACTGTCTTTCCGTTTTCATCTGTCAATGTTACTTCCATTCCTGCAGGATCAAATTTTTCGCCTTCTGTATATGTTGTCTTTGTCGGCGGTGTTGTTATTTCTATCTTCGCTATCTTTTCTTTATCGAATTCTTTTTCTGTTGGTGTTGTATCTTTTACTGTTACTGGAACTGTTAGCTTATCTGTACTTCCATCTGGATATGTTACTGTTACAGCTACATCTGTTTTTCCTACTGTATTACCATCTGGTAGGCTTGTTGGATCATCTACTGTTACCTTTGGTGTTTGACCAGGGAATTTTGGATTTTCTTTGAAACCTGGAACTTTTACTGCATCTATAACGTCTTTTTCTGTTACTGCTGTTCCTTTTTCTTTTTCTACTGCATCTGCTGTTGGTGTATACTTATCAGCGTCTGTTTGACCTTCTACCACTTTTACAATAACTTGTACTATTTGTTTAGATCCATCTGGATAATTGATAAATACATTTCGGGTATATTGTCCAGCTTTACTATCTTTAGTAGGAAGTTTATTTGAATCTACATAAAGCCATGCATTAGATTTATTGCCGATTGGAAGTAAGATATTATTTTTATCATTTACACCAAATGTTTGATTATCCTTGTAAATCAGCTTAACCTTCTCATAAACATCATGAGCTTTTACAGCAGTACCTTTTGATACAACTAGCTCTCCGCCTTTAGCAGTGAAAAAGTCTTTCCAAGCTTTTACATTAACTTTTACGTCAACTTTATCTTCACTGCCATCATTGTATTTTACTACAACTACTGCATCTTTTTTGCCTGGTGTTTTTGTATCTACTGGATCTTTAAAGGTATAGGACTTTACATTTATTAAATCACCTTTGTTCTTAATACCGTCTTCTGGTTTTAATGTATCGCCGACTTTTGCAGAAATGTCTTGACCTTTTGGATCGTTCTTTTCAGCGTCTTTTTGACCTTTTTTTACTACAGTTAATTTGGAAGCTAATTTAGCAGTTCGATCTCCTCTTTTTATTGTAACTTCTCCCTTTTTATCTACAGAGATTTGTTTATCTAATAAATTTGGATTTGCAGTTTTAACTGCGACTTTAACAGCTTTTTGTTCATCTGATGTTAAGGAATTAGTATTTTTTACTTCTACTACTGCTGGATTTTTAGCGTAGATTCTACTTACTAGGTATGCTTTTTTACCTTGTACATTTGATGGTGTACTTCCAGCTTCATCGAATAAGAAAGTATATCCTGTAAATTCTTCTACTTTTTCTTTATTATATCCAATAGCAGCTTTTTTAAGTTCTTGTCCATCAAGTCCGACTGCTTTTGATCCTAACAATATTTTATATACATTTGTATAAGTTATTGTTGTATCATTTTCAGTCTTTTCTGTACGAACAAATTCATATCCTGGAAAATCTGATACTCCACCCTTGTCAGATTTGTTTCCTTTTTCTGGTTTTTTTAAATCAATGAATGTTCCATTAGCTATTTCTTGTACCCATTTTGTAATTTCTTTTTTAGTTACTGGATTATTTTTTGCATTTACTTTTACTTCATCAGAATGTATGCTGTTTTTTTCAGCCCATGCTTTTACTTCACTTTCATCTTTAACTTGATTTGCAGGAATAGTTACAACACCTGTAGTTTTGTCTATTTTTATAGATGGGTCAGTTCCATCTGGCAATTTCCATTGTCCCTCATCATTTGTTACTGCCAGAGTGCCTTGATGATTCTTTTCATCAGTATATTCGATTAGAACACCATCAATGTCTTTATCAGTTGGTGGTGTTACTGTTACTGATCCATCATCGTTTGCTTTTAGAGTTGGAGCTTCTACTTGGGTATCAGCTGCTTTTACTGTTGCTTCAGCTTGATCTGAAAAATTTTTACCATCTACGTTTTGTGTAGCATAAATTATGTCGCCTTTTGTTAGAGTTACACCATCTGGTACTTTTGCTGTCCAAGTTCCATCATTTCTTACTTCAACATCCTTTGCAATTTCTGTTCCTTGACCACTTTTATCAGCATTTTCTTTAGTAATATTTACTTTTGCTCTAGGTATACCTTTACCAGAAATTGTTTTATCATTTTCAGTTACATCATTGATTTTTGGTTTTGCTGGTGTTGTAGCTGTTGCTGTTGGATATTTGTCAGCTGGTAGAACTGTGCCTTCTTTTACATTATAAAACTTAGCTCTTTTAAGAGGATTTACTCCTTCGCCATCTGTACCCCAAGCAACTTTTGCATATACATTTGTAGTTAAACTTATCAACATACTAAATCCAAGCAAGCAGGAAACCAACCCTTTGGATAATTTTCTCATACCCCACTTCGGTTTTTTATTACCATTTTGCCTTTTTCGTAAAATAACTTTCAATAAGTTTTTCATTTTCCCTCCTAATTTCATATACAATTTTATTTTGCTATTCTTATCAAAATTTACACAACCATATCAATTTAATTTAAAAATAATTATATATATTCTGATATGTATGAAAACTCACCTTAATTATATATATATATATACAATTTGTCAATACTTTAATGTCAATAATCTTTTTCGTTTTTATCAATAATTTCATAAATCAAATTAATTTTCTAAAAAGCAAAAAGAAACTTTTTGATATAAATAAATCCCCCTGTGAAATTTTATTCATCAGGAGGATTTTTCATATACAAAATATTTATTTATCCATATTACTTGACAACTCAATCAAAAATACAATTCCCGTTTTGCTTTTTTCTACTTTGTATTTTATTCCATAGTTCAATAAAATATTTTTAACAATATATAAGCCCAGACCATTACTGTTTTCTTTATTTAAGCTGAAACTAATTTCAAATATTTTATTTACATCCAAATCTTCATTATCTTTATAGGAATTTTCGATATAAAGCCAATCATCTTTTGTTCCGATGTTAATTACACCATTTTCGTCGGAATATTTAACTGCATTGTTTATTAAATTGGACAGTACAATTTTAAGCGCGGTCATTCCTATATAGATTTTTTCATTTTTCAGATTATTGTTGACTTTTATATTTCTATGATTTGCAAGTAACATATATTGCTTCAAGACATCATCTAATATATCATTAACAACTATTATTTCTTCATCATTTTTCAAATGTTCAAAGGAAGAAACTGACAGCATCTGTGAAATACTTCTTGTCAAATGATCGACTATTTCAATACAATTTTCGATATATAAATCTCTATTTTTATATTTTCCGATATTGTATTTCATATTTTCCAATATTATTTTTAAACTTGCAAGAGGAGTTTTTAATTCATGAGATGTTCCTCTAAAGAAATCATATTTTAATTTTTCTAATTTTACTATTTCTTCATTTTTAAGCTCTAAATCGTCTATCAACTTTAGTAGAGTACTATACAAATCATTAATATGTTCCTTTAATTCTCCAACTTCATTTGTAGAATCAATTTTTAAATAGGCAGTTCTATCCAAATTCATCATTTTTTTAGTAACATTTTTTATTTCTTTTATATTATTAGTTATCTCCTTTGCATAAATAAGCGAAACTATGATTGAAAAAACAAAAGATATAGCCAATGAATATGGCAAGAATTTAAAGCTGAGTTCTTTGGCATCCTTTTTCATATCTGCAGTAGAGATAAATTGTACGAAGATTTTTTTACCGTTCTTTAGTTCTACTTCTCTTTCTTCAATGATTAAAGAATTATCTTTACTCTTTAAATTTACATTGATGTTATCACCTATTTGTACTTCATCCTCTCCGTTTTCTCTTTTTATTACAACCTTTATATCGCTACTTTTAGAAAAAAACTCCAAAGACCGTTCTACAAATTTTAAATCTTTTCCCTTAATATTATTTGAGATTTCATCAGCTTTTGCATAAAGTTCCTGCTTTCTCGTCTCTAAATAAGTTCTCGGAAAAATAAAAAACACCAATAAATGTATTAATACAATTACAGTCCCAAGAATTCTAAATGTCTTGAAAAACATTTTTGGAAATATTTTTAAATTCTTCATTTTCTCTCCAATTTATAACCAACATTTCTGATTGTTACAATACAATCCAAACCAAGTTTTTTTCTCAACTCTTTTATATAGACATCTATAACCCTGTCAAAAGGAATTTCATCCGTTTCTTTCCACACATTATCTATTATCTGTGCTCTGGTCAAAGCATGTCCTTCGTTTTCCAATAAATATTTCAATATCTCAAGTTCTTTTGCGTTTATATCCACTTCTTCACCGTTGTACTTGGCTGTATAACTTGTGAAATTAACTTCAGCATTATTATATTCAAATTTCTCACGACTTCCATAATGCCTCTTAATTAAAGAATCTATCCTGGCTTTTAAGACGGGGAGTGAAAACGGCTTTTCCATATAACCGTCCGCCAAACTTGAAAAAGCATTTATCTTATATTCCTCATCATTAAATGCTGTAAGCATTATCACAGGTAAATTACTTTTTTTTCTGATTTCTTTTAAGACTTCCAACCCGTTTAGAAAAGGAATTTGTATATCTAACATTACTAAATTAATCTCATTGTTATTAAATTTTATTAAGGCTTCCTGTCCGTCTTTTGCTTCAATAATGTCATAACCGAATGCAGATAAATATTCAGAAATTCCCTCTCTGATAATTTCATCGTCTTCGACAACTAATATTCTCATAAACCCTCCTTTTATATAAAAAATTTACTAACACTATTTTACCATAAAAAACAAAAATTATCGATGTATATACACCGATAATTTTTGCTTTCGTATTAGAATTACGAAGTACCCCCTATGATAAAAACTATTTTGTATCAATTAATAATTCTTTTGGTTTCTTTCTTAAAATATTTGAAGAAGATATTACCAATGCAATTGCAAGTACAATTGACATGAATATTACTACATAAAGAAGTGTTTTCGGGTTAATGCTAACATCTAAACTTGTTAATGTCTTATTAAATCCATCAACTTCTGCACCACCACCTAATTTTGTTGATGCTGACTGTCTAGCAATTTGTTTTGCAATACTTCCTGTTACTTTCTTTAATATACTATTTCCAAGCATTTTTCCTGTATATCCTGCTAGGAAATATGAACCTATGAATGCCGGTATGGCAACGAAAAGTAATTCAATAGCAAATTGTCCGAATATCTTAGTTTTAGAAATTCCTATTGATAACAATACTGCAATTTCTTTCTTTCTGGCATTCATCCACAAGAATAATAATAGTGTAACTACTAAACCTGCAAATATTAGAGAACCTGCAAATAATTGATTTGCAATTGAATATATTCCTGAAATTGATTTTTGTAATGCAGGGAAGTTTGAAGAACTCTTAATTAAATTATATGATCTCCAGTTAATATCCAATTTTTTAAGATCTTTTATTACTTGATCTAAATTTCTATTCCCTTTTACAAAAAATGTTGCATCTTGGTAAGTTGCTGTATCTTCAGTATTTCCATAAACTTTGGCAGCTGTATGAACATCTGTAATTAAAGTATTTTCATAAAGTTCTTGTGAATAAGTTACTCCACCTTTACCATGTCCGTCAAAAAGACCCTTAATTTCTACCTCTACAGTTTCATTTGCTCCCTTTTCATTATCTGCATCATATAAATTGGATTTTAATTTAATCTTATCCCCAACTTTTAAATTATTTTTTGCAGCTAAATCTTTATGCATTAAAATTTTGTTTTTATCTTCGCTGTTTAAATGTTCACCTTCAACTAATTTATATGCTCCGGAAACAAATTTTGTTTCTTTTTGAGAACTGTTTACACCTGTTAACATAACTGCTCTTTTGAAGTTTTTAGCTCTTTCTGCAGATTCGTTTTGACCAGCTCCCGGTGCTTGAACTATATCTAAATTGTCATCAAGATTGGCAACACTGTTGATTCTCTTAACAAAATTATCTACATGTCCTGAATCAACAATTTTCTTGATATCTTGACCTCTTACATTACCACCACCTCTGGCAGTACCTTGATTTACTCTTCTATTTATTTCCATTGTAAAACTGTTTGTAATATTTCCAAAAGTTTCTTCTGACGCCTTATTTGTAGCATCTTTTATAGATAAACTTATCAAGCTAAGCGCTGACATTGATAAGATAATTAATAATATAATTAATGATTTTAAACTCTTTCTGGTTACATATGCAAAAGCATTTTTAAACATTGCTTACCTCCTAATTACTTTTTGTTACTTCTTTTAATCTCTTATTATTAAGCTCAAGTATTGTATCAGCTGCGCTTGCAACTTCTTTACTATGAGTTACTACTATTACACATTTATTTCTCTCTTTTGCAAGTTTTTTCAACACTTCTATTATTTCTCCTGCAGTAGTTTCATCCAAGTTACCTGTAGGTTCGTCTGCCAAAATAACCGGTGCTTCTGATACTAAAGCTCTTGCAATAGCAACTCTTTGTTGTTGTCCACCTGATAGTTTCATTACATTTCTTCTAACTTGAGTTCTATCAAGTCCCAATTCAAGTAAAATATCTTCAGAGGCTTTACTATTTACCAATCTGATATTTTCTAATGGTGATAGATAATCTATAAGATTATAGTTTTGGAATACTAAAGATATATTATTCTTTCTGTGATTACTATAACCTGCTTTTTCTATATTTTCGTTATTGAACAAAATTTCTCCGCTATTCGGCTTATCCAATCCTGCCAACAATGAAAGTAATGTTGACTTTCCTGTTCCTGATTTACCGATAATCGCATAAAATTTTCCAAGTTCAAATCCTTGATTTATTAATGATAAAACTTTTTCTTTTGAATTCGCATAACTATATGTTACGTTTTTAATTTCTAATGTGTTCATTTATTTCCTCCTAGCTAATTTGTGATAAAATTTCTTTCGGTTTCTTTATTAAAATCAATCCTGATGCAAAAACTACTGATAATACAATAATTAGTAATAAAACTCCATAGCTTTGTGCAAAAGTTATTAAACTGTTCATATTATATCCACTACTTACAAAATTAGATGTAATTGATGTAGTATCCTCAGAACTAATCAATCCTCCAATAATTTGATTTACTACCAAATTTCCAAATATCAATGATACGAAAATTGCAGGAATAGATATAAATATTAATTCCATTATGAATTGCCCTATAATTTTAGATTTACTTACCCCAATGGATAACAAAATTCCGATTTCATAAATTCTTTCTCTTAACCATAATATCAATATTAATGAAAGAACTACAGAACCACCAATCATAATTGCAAAAGTCATTATTTTTATTATGTGTTTAACACCGCTCAATGACTCTAAAGCTTCTTTAAATGAGTTTGAATCCTTATCAACAGTATAAGTTTTTTCCCAATCTACATTAAGATTTTTAACTTTATTTATTGCCTCGTCCATCTTTTCAGGAGTGTTTGTAAAAAATGTCATCTTATTTACAAGTTCTTTGTTTCCTTCAAGATTCAAAGCCTTTTGTGCTGAATCATAATCAGTAAACATCATATTTTCACTCAAGTCTGAAGACAATCCTGTTTGTGTCTCCTGTTTCTTTCCTGAAAAAATTCCAACAATTTCAAATTCAGTTTGCTTATTACTTTTATCATTTTGATTTGGATTTATAAACTCTAAACTGATTTTATCTCCTAATTTTAATTTATTCTTTTCAGCAAACTCCTCATGAACTAATATCTTATTTTTATCATTTTTTTCAATATTTCTGCCCTCTTTTATCGTAAAAACTCCACTATTAAACAAAACATTTCTTTTTACATTGCTTGTAGCTTGTATCGATACAATATTTTTTAAGTAACTTGGAATATCATCTCTGGTAATTTGTTGCCCGCTGTCAACTGCATTGGTATTTGACAATCTTGCCAAGCCATCATATTGAGTAATTATCTCTTCAATTTCCTTTATATCATTTATACCTTTTAACTCATTTTTGTCAAAATATCCCTGACTATCTTTTCTGGCTATGGTTGAAGATGAATTTGATGACTTATACAAAGACTTCTCCAAACTGGCTCCTGATTTCAAAATATTCAGACAAGCGTATAAACATGAAAGAACTACTGCCAAAATAATAAAAACTATCAGCGTTCTATTCTTTTTTCTTAAAACATATGCTATCGCATTTTTTACCACTGTCTTATTCAACTCCCCTCTCTCAAATTTATTTTAATTTCAAAGTATTTTCTTTACAGTAGCTATTTTAAACCCGATTTATGAAATATTTATGAAATGAAAATGAAATACTTATGAAACGAAAAAAATTTTCAAAGATACATATTTTCAAAGATGATATTATCAAAATATACAAAATAACATCAACTCTTAAGCTATGAATAAATGTTATATTAAAATTACTTATGAAAGTTTTTGCGTAAAAATTTGTCATAGTATAACAATTTAACTTAAAAGCAATTATACCTTTTAGATGTGATAAATAGCACTATTATAAACTTAAATTTTTTATAAAAATTCAATATTCTGAATATATGACTAAATTTTGAAAATCTTGCTATTAAAAATATAAATTTTTTTTATAATATATTGACATAAACGTTATTTTGTGTTATCATTCTAATCGAATAAATTAAATATTGGAGGTATGTTATGTCAAAAAAGAAATTGAGTTTAAGTGCACTAGTTTTAATGGTGTTCACTTCCGTTTTTGGGTTTACTAACATCACAAGATCATATTATCTTATGGGATACGCAGCTATTCCATGGTTTATTATTTCTTGTGTTGCATTCTTCTTGCCATTTGCATTTATGATTGCAGAGTATGGCTCAGCTTTCAAAGATTCTGAGGGAGGAATTTACTCATGGATGGAAAAAAGTTCAGGAAGTAAGTATGCATTTATGGTAACTTTTATGTGGTATGCATCTTACATTGTATGGATGGTAAATGTTGGTTCAGGTATTTGGATAGTTTTATCAAATGCAATTTTTGGGGTTGATAAAACTCAAAGTTGGTCATTATTTGGACTTGACTCTGTAAAAACATTAGGTATTCTTGCTATTATATGGATTGTATTTTTAACATTCATTTCTAACAAAGGTGTTGATAAAATTAAAAAATTCACATCTTTTGGTGGTAGTGCCGTAGCATTGATTAATGTGTTTTTATTTGCCGGTGGAATATTAATGTTAATCCTTAATAAAGGTGGCGTTGGTGATTCAATAACTGCTGATGCTTTACTTCATTCACCAAACCCTGCTTATGCTGGTGGTTTACAAGTATTATCATTCATAGTATATGCTATATTTGCTTATGGTGGTTTGGAAGTTGTTGGTGGACTTGTTGACCAAACTGAAAATCCTGAAAAGAATTTCCCAAAAGGTATAGTTATTTCAGCTATTGTTGTATCTTTAGGATATTCATTAGGTATTTTAGTTTTTGGTACATTTACTAAATGGTCATTTGCATTTACACAATTTTCAGCACAAAAAATCACTTTAGGTAATGTATCATATATTGCTATGAATCACATGGGATATCAATTAGGACTTGCTTTTGGTCTTGCTGAATCTGCTGCAAGAAATGTAGGACTTTGGGTTTCTCGTTATATGGGTATTTCAATGTTCCTTGCTTTAACTGGAGCATTCTTTACTCTTATTTATTCACCATTAAAACAATTAATTGGTGGAACTCCTAAAGAATTATGGCCAAAATCATGGACAGAACAAAAGAATGGAGTATATACTAAACCAATGATATATCAAGCAATTTGTGTAGTTATAATCATATTTATAGTATCATTTGGTGGAAAGAGTGCACAACAATTTTTCCAAATTTTAGTTTCTATGACTAATGTATCTATGACTTTACCTTATTTCTTTATTGCTTATTCATTCTTAGCATTTAGAAGAAATGAAAATATTGAAAGACCTTTTGTAAAATTTAAAACATATTCAACAGTTAAAGTAGCTGTAGCAGTTACTTGCTTTATAGTTGGTTTTGCAAACTTATTTACAGTTATTGAACCAGCTATTTCATCAGGAGATTGGTTGACAACAATAATGTCAATCGCAGGACCAGTATTATTCGCTTTGGTTGCATTATTACTTTACAGAAGAATGGAAAAAACAAAAGGTATTAATTAATATCAATAAATAATATAAAAAACGACAAATCTATATGATATGAAACTCCATAAGTAAAAATTACTTATGGAGTTTTTTTTATGGGATAATTTGTCAAATCAAGTGCAACATTCACATAAATACTCATCAAAAAACTCTTGAAAAAATATCAATAATGAGTGGAACAAAATTAAAAAAATTATTTACACAAAAAGCCATTTAATTAAAAATGGCTTTTTTATCGTACAACAAATTTCCCTCTTATTTAAAATCTCTGTTTTCTATTTTCTTTGCTGTTAATTTGCAGATATAAACATTCCAAAATATACTTGCAAAAAATATAATTGTATAAGAAATTGTCGTAACATTTATGCTTTTATAAATTCCGTCAACCCCAAAAATATATTTTAAAGGTAGCATACAAAATAAAACTAAAAACCCAATTACAATCCACATTGCAGGAACGTCGGATTCTTCTCTAAACTTAAAGAACATTGACTGTATTATCGGATTTATAATTAATGCACTCAAGAAATAGAATAACAGTGTCAGCAAAAAGTTATAATTAAAAATTAGAGTAATTACCAGCAATAAGGCAAAACAGAACAAAATCTTTAAAGTTGAAACAAAAAACTTTGTATATACTAAGTCCTTTCTTGAGGCCCCGGTTGTCAAGATATGTCTGTTTATTTTATTTTCTCTTTCAAAGGAAGTTACCATATTTCTCGTTCCTAAAAGAGCAAATATAAACATATAGGCAAACCAAAATTCAAAATAAACGCCAAAACAAAGTAATATCAATGATATGAAATAAATGTACCACTTTTTCTTTATTTCAAGGTATTCTAAATATAATAAACCGTTCATAACAACCTCCTACTCTACTTTCTTTTTTATAAATTTCAAACTCAATCCAAAAGAAAATACAAACAAAACTAAAGCAATCAGCCATCCTATTAAAAATATATTCATATTAGTAAAAATATCAAAACTAAAAAGTCTTCCATCTTTTACCATATAAAATATTCCTAAAACATATACAATTCCAACTAAAATTCTAATCACTTCTCTTGCAATTTTCCCGAATCTAAAAAATATCGGAATTAAGATCTCATAAAGCAAAATATTTAAGTTTGAAAAAATTAAAAATCTGTAAATAGTTTTGTCAACTCCTGTAAGAAAAGTAAATGAAAAATCAATCAGGAATATTAAAATAATCGCTAAAAATACCAAAATGTACTTATATATCACTATAATTTTTTCATCAACTGCATTTGAAATTACATATTTATAAAAATTATTTTTATTCTCTGTATCAAAAGTTCTAGAAACAAAATCTATAAGCCAAAAAGTTGATATTAAATAAGCCATATCAGGAAATCCTGCTTTTATTACAACAAAGTCGAATACCAATACAATCAAAAGAGCTTTTAAATTTCCCTTTAAAGCTATGATATCTTTATAAAACAGCGCTTTCATCTAAATCACTCCTTTGTTTAAAAATATCATTATATCCTCTACTGTAGGTTTGTCAAAATTTTCTCCTCTAAAGGCATTTCTAATTACACAAGCCTCTATGCCATAATGGCCTTGTTTAACTCCTAAAATATCACATTTTGCAATTCCGTTTAAAATACTTTCATCACCTTTTATTATGCAATATTTTTCAAGTAAATCATCTTTATACTCTGAAAAAAGTAATTTTCCGTTATCAATATAAGTTATTACATCTGAAATTTTTTCAATATCTGATAGAATATGTGAGGACATTAAAACTGAATGTTTGCCGTCTCTAACAAATTCAAAAAGTGAATCCAAGAGTTCATCACGAACGATTGGATCAAGTCCGGAAGTTGCCTCGTCTAAAATTAACAATTTTGGATTATGTGAAAAGGCAACGGATAATTGTAATTTCATCTTCATTCCCTTTGAAAGCTCACTTACTTCCTTTACAATTTCTATTTCATAATCGGCAAGTAATTTTCTAAAAAGATTTGCATCCCAATGTTTATAAACTAAACTACAAAACTTTTCAATTTCATAAATTTTAAAATTATTCGGAAAATGAATTTCATCAAATACAATTCCGATATCCTCTCTTTGAAGAGGAGTTAATTTATTATTTTCAACACCGAAAATCGTACAACTTCCTCCGTCTTTTACTGCTATGTTTAAAATTGTAGAAATTAAAGTTGTCTTACCTGAGCCATTTTTACCAATCAAACCCATAATACAACCCTCTTCCAAATCAAAAGTCATATTCAAATTAAATTTTTTATAATTTTTTTCAAGATTTTTAACACTTAACATAGTTACCTCCAATTTTCAAAAATTTCTCTAATTTCTTCTTTTGAAAGACCCAAAGCATCTGCATAAGAATAAACATTTTTAATTGATTCTTCCAGCAATCTGTAATACTCGTCCTCAATGACATTCACAGTCTTATTCGTAACATAAGTTCCCTTTCCCGTAACAGTTTGAATAAAACCGTCCTTTTCAAGCTCCATATACGCCCTCTTGGTCGTAATAACACTAACCTTTAAGTCGGTCGCCAAAGCACGAATCGAAGGAAGTAAATCGCCTTGCTGTAAGTTTTTATTCATAATCTCTTTTTTTATCTGTTTTACAATCTGCAAATAAATTGGGTCTTTGTCGTCTTTGTATAAATTAATTAACATATAACCCTCCTTCATCTACTGTATATATACATTATATACACTTAAAAATAATTTGTCAACAGTTTTTTTAAAATTTTCTTGTTTATCTTTTATTTAACTAAGTATTTTTTTATTAAATATTGAATTTTAATAATGTTACAAAAAAAAGCCGTTACTTTCGTAACGACTTTTATCTTAAAATCCTAAGTATAAGAAATACAATCCTATTAATAAAATTATTATTCCAAATACAATTTTTACAATATCCGAAATTTTTCCATAGGATTTGTTTGACATAACTTTTCCAACAAATCCTGTACTTGTTCCTGCAACTACAACCAGAATACTATTTCCAATTGAGTATAGTAAAAATAGTAACACGCCCCAAACTAAACTGCCTTTTCCTGCAACTATGGCAAGTAATGCAACTAAGATTGGCGTTGAACAAGGACTTGAAAAAAGTCCTGCCATTATTCCTACAACTAAAGCTCCGACATAACCCGTTCTTCCACTCTTGTTTGTCAAAACTTTGCTTGGAACAACATTTACTACTTCCCAAGTTTGTAATGCCATTAAAATCATTACAATACCTAAAAATATATTCCAAAGTTGTCCTGATTGGTTAAAAATCTTGCTAAGAAGTGCTGCCAAAACTCCAAGTGTCGTATAAGTTATCGCCATTCCGATTGCAAATACGACAGAAATCTTGAAAGCTCTCTTTGTATCATTCTCTTTTGTCCCGGTCATAAAACCGACAACCAAAGGAATTGATGCCAATGAGCAAGGTGAAATTGAAGTTAATATACCACCAAGCAATGCAAGAATTGGCGCAAAAATACTAAATGATTTTAAGCCTTCCCCAATAATGCTTTCTAAATTATTTAACATTTTTTAACATCTCCTCAATGATTTCTTTTAAGCCCTCATACTCAACAACACCCTCAGAACCACCAAATTTTAATTCATCAGTTTTCTTATCTTGGTAAGCAACGTAACTTATTTTTTTAGCTAAATCTTCTGATGCCTTAAAAGGTGTCCCATCTGCATTGTAGTAGAACAATGTAGGTGTTACTCTTATAGGGAACTCTGAAGCAAACTTCTGTTCTTTTATAATATCTACTGTTTTTATGATGACTTTATCTTTATATTCTTCTCTCAGTTTTTCCAAAACCGGGTGCAAAACTGCACAAGCATGTCAACCATTTTTACTAAAATCTAAAATGATTGGTTTCTTTTTACTTTTTAGATTTTCTAAAGTCAACTCCTCTTTTGAATTAGATTCTTTTTTTGTATCTTCTTTATTTCCATTTGAAGATTTTTTTTCAGTAATAGTGTTACTACTTAAATTTTCATTTTTATCCATTTTATTGTTCATAGACAATTTTTTAAAAACAAAAATTCCAAGAACTAATACCAACACCGAAACTATCAATGTAATTTTCTTTTTCATGTTCTCTCTCCTTGATAAAATTTGATACAAATATACCCCATAATAAAAATAAATAATCATAATCGATAATAAGTATGACAAATAAATTGCTATTTTCTTTAAATTTAGTACATACGTCCGTGATAATCCGATTCTTTATTTAGCTCTATAAGTTTTTTTGAAACAAAAAATAGGCTATTCGCCTATTTTAAAATTTTGTAAATTTATTTCGTTTAGTCCGTCAATTTTTTCTTGTTTTTGAATGTTTTCAAGCAATAATTTTTGAATTTTATCAATGGAATTTTCTAAATTTTCTCCTTTTAGCAATTCACTTGTAACAAGGGAAGAAAATGTATCGCCTGTTCCACAGATTTTTATGTCGATTTTTTCTGTTTCAAACCATTTTTTTGAATTTTTTGAGAAATACAAAGTATTTAGTTTATTATCCTCTTCAAAACTTTTGATTAGAACTTGTTTTGCACCCATTTCAAAAAGTTTTTCTGCAATTTTTTCTACATCTTTTCTTTTGGTTTCAGAAAAATCTTTTTTGTAATCTGTAAGTAAAATGCTCTCCGTTAAGTTTGGAGTTACAATATCTGCAAACTTAACAAATTCCTTGTAAAATTCGATTTGTTCTTCTGTTGCTCCTGAATATTTTGCTCCATTGTCGCCAAGTATTGGGTCTAAAATAACTTTTCCTTTAAATTCTTTCAAAAAGTTTTTTATTACTTCAAACTGTTCTCTGCTATCCACAAAGCCTATATAAATTGCATCAAAATTTTGAATTTTTTTGATTTTTTCAAATATTTCTGAAAAATTCGGCATTTCAAAACTTAAAAAGTCTTTATAAGCCATATGTGAAGAAAATATTTTTGTTGGAATACCAAAAACTTCATTCCCATTTTGTGTTAATATGGAAATATTGACCTTTAAGGCACAATTTCCAACACAACAATAATCGTTAAAAACTAAAATTTTCATTATCTGATAGTTTTCTTTATGATTGGTTTTAAAGCCTTAACCAAGATCACAGCGATTATAACTCCAACTACTGCATTAGTTGATGAAGCCCATAGTCTTTGAATACCTTTTGCTATTGCTCCGGCTTGTGGCAATCCCTTAACATATATGTCTGTAATGTAGCTTTTTGATAGGTACAAAATTACATAAGTTACTGCTCCTGTAATTGAACCGATTAAGTTTTTCTTAAAGTTTTCTGCGTTTGCTCCATTAGAATAAGCAATTGTTCCACAGATAAAAGCCATTAAAAACTTAAATGTAAATGTAAATGGAGCAGAAGGAAAATAAATAGGATTTATAAGGTCAAAAATTGCTGATCCCAAACCTGATGCAAGTCCCCCTGCAATAGGTCCCAATAATAATCCGCATAATAAACAAAATCCGTTTCCGATATGTACTCTTGTCATACTCGCTCCAAGCGGTATTTGGATTTGAATTTGTGAAGCTACAAAAACAACTGCTGCCATCACTCCTATTAATGTTATTTTTTTTATATTTAGTTTGCTTTCCATATAAAACACTCCTTTGATTAATTTGGTCAAATATAGTATAATACATTTATTGATACTATTTGTAGTGTCAAAATTATATTTTTTTATGGGGTCAGAATGTTAGTATTAAATAATGGTGTAATTTACCTACAAATATATGAATATTTCAAAAACGAAATAATAAATGGAACATACAAAGCAAATACAAAACTTCCAAGTAAAAGAAATCTTGCAAAGGAATACAAAATCTCGCTCAACACGGTTGACAATGCTTACTCAAAACTTTTAGAAGAAGGTTTTATCTACTCTAAAGAAAGACAGGGCTTTTTTGTTGCAGACGTTGGAGAACTCTATGTCTTTGATAGCAAGCCTATACATATCGAAAAGGAAGAAGAAAATATCGAATATGACTTTTCGTACAATGGAGTAAGCACGGAATTTCCATACAAAGCATTTAAAAAAATTTCTGCAACTATTTTTGACAACAAAGACATTTTAGAAAAAGTTGACTATCAAGGCTATATGCCTCTTAGAGTACAAATTGCAGAGTATCTAAATAAGTCGAGAGGTTTTAAAGCCGACCCATCGCAAATTATTATTTCAAGTGGTTCAGAATATCTTTTTCAAATAATTTTTAAATTAATTTCTGGAAAATTTGGCATAGAAGACCCTGGATATAAAATGCTACATAATATAATGGATACAAATGATATAAAGTATGAATTTATCCCTGTCGATGAAAACGGAATGAATTTGAAGGCACTTAAAAGTTCAAAATCCGACTTTTGCGTTATAACTCCGGCTCATCAATTCCCTACCGGCGTTATAATGAATATGCAAAGACGTGTTGAGCTTTTGAATATGAAAAAGATAAAGTATGTAATCGAAGACGACTACGACAGCGAATTCAAATATTCAAAAAGACCCGTACCTGCTTTAAAATCAATTGACATAAATGACAAGGTAATTTATATCGGCTCTTTTTCAAAGTCCATTTCTCCAAGTTTTAGAGTTAGTTTTATGGTTTTACCTTTCAATTTGGTTGAAAAATATAATAAAATTTTTAAATTTTTTATCTGCCCTGTTTCAATTATGGTACAAAAAATGTTGACCAGCTTTATTGAATCAGGTGAGTTTGAAAAACATTTAAACAGAATGAGAAAAATTTATTCTAAAAAAAGACAATTACTTATGGATATGTTAAGTGAAAGAGAGGATATTGTAGTAAAAGGAGCAGATGCAGGACTTCATATAGTTTTGGAATATCCTAAAAGCTATTCAGAGGAATTAATCGTAGAAAGGGCAAAGATGAAAAAAATCAAAGTCTATGGACTTAGCTCTTATGGAACAAAAAGAGAAATACCATCAATTTTATTAGGCTTTGCAACGCTTAGCGAAGAAAAATTAAAAGAGGGAATAAAATTATTTTTAGAAATTTAGGAGGTTTTATGAAATTTAAAGAATTTAATTTTAATGAGTATTTTGAAGATATAAAAAGAATTTATAAATCAGCAAATTGGTCGGCATATCTAAATGATGACGAAAAATTGAAAAGAGCTTTTGAAAATTCTCTGTGCTTTTTAGGTGCTTTTGATAATAGTAAATTAGTTGGATTTATCCGTTGTGTAGGAGATGGAGAACATATAGTTATTGTCCAAGATTTGATTGTGGATAAAGAATTTTATAGGCAAAAAATTGGAACAAAGCTATTTAATTTGACTTCTGAAAAATTTAAAGATGCTAGAGCATTTTGCCTTTTTACAGATATTGAGGATATAAGGGATAATGAGTTTTACAAATCGGTTGGAATGGTAAAAATAGAAGAAAAAAATATGGTTTCTTATATCAGATAAGTGGCTGAAGTTAAAGAAAGTACCATATTTGAAGATTTCTCCACTGCTCTTTTTAAAAAAGAAATAGCTGTGATTTTCTCACAGCTATCTTTATATAATCTTCAGTTATTTTTTCTATTTATTTCAATTATTTTTCAACAAGTTTGGCACTTCCGTAATTAATTTTATCCAATGTTATGTTTAAAACTTCACTTCCTGCCATTAATTTATATGTTTGTCCTAATTTCATATCATTAACACTCACTATTACATTCTTATAAGCTCTCTTTGGCTTGTATTTTGCTAGAACCTTTTTCATCTTATCTAAAACTTTCAGTTCTTCTTTAGTTTCTTTTGAAAAGCTCATCAAAACACTTCCTTGTGTTGAAAGTTCCCCAAAACTTTTAACCATCAAGTCATTTCCTGTTGCGATAAACTTTCCACCTGTTATACTGGCTGTACCGTCGTAGCCCATTGCTAGGCTTTTGCTATTTTGTGAGCCCTCAACAAAAGTTTCTCCTCCGGCGATAAAAATATCTCCCTCAGAATCTAAACCGTTTTTATCTGCTAAAATATTTACCTTGCCACCACTGATTTTGATATATAAGTCAGCGTTGGCACCTTTTTTGCTCTTCGCTTTTATCCCATCACTTTTTGAAACAACCTGTGTGTTTCCACCTTTTATGTCTATGCGTTTGCTTTCGATGCCATCTTCGCCACTTTTTATATCAAGTTCGCCACTTGCTATTGTTACGCTTGAATTTGATTTAATTCCGTCCTCTCCAGCTGAAATATCAAATTTCCCACTTGAAATATAAACACAACCTTTATCCTTATCTGTGTTGTGACTTACCTTTAATCCATTTCCTTTTTCTCCGGCTTTTATTTTATATTTTCCACCTGCAATGGCTACTGAACTATTTGAATTTACAGAATCCGTAGCAGTATCTATTGCATATTTTCCATCAACAAAAACAATTTTATCTTGAGATATAATCCCTCTACCATAAAGAGAAGAAAGATTTAAAACTCCAGTACCGTTAAAACTTAAATCGCTTTTTGAAAAAATAACTGAATTCTTGTTGTCCTCTGTTTCATCTATTGAGCCTTTTAAAGCCAATACATTTTCGCTTTCCGATGCAAGAGTTATGATAGTTTTTTTAGAATTTTTTATAAAAATCGGTGTATTTGTAGAAGAAGATAAATTTACACCATTTAAAACAATTCTAACTTTATCACTATTTTTTGCATTTACTATAATTTGTCCCTCTTCAAGTCTGCCGGTCAAAATGTAAGTTCCGCCGTAAGAAATTGTTAAAACATTTCCGGAAACACTAACATTTTTCCCTTTAACATTTGAAATATCACTTAAATCTATTTTTATTCCTTTTTTTTCGTCAATCATAGCATCATAATCATCGTCTTCAAAAAGATTTGCCTTATTTTCTTTATTTAACTTCATAGCTTGTAATGTCTGCATATTTACCTTTTTTGTAGGCTTGCTACAAGCAACCAAACAGCCAGACAATATAGCCAAACTAAATAGTTCAACTACCAATCTATTAGCCCTCATATTGCCCTCCTTAATATTCTTGACACTATAAAATCTCCCAATTCATTATCCTTATGCTAATATTTTACAACCCAAACCTTTAACAAACCTTAAATGAATTTTTATACAAAAAAAGTAGCTTTCGCTACTTTTAAAATTTAACTGTAAAAATAATTCTTTCTCCGTCAAAACTATCAGCAGAAATTTTGCCCTTATGTTTTTGAACAATCGACTGAGCAATGGAAAGCCCTATTCCATAGCCACCTGTTTTACTATTTCTTGACGAATCCGCTCTGTAAAATCTTTCAAATAAAACATTATAATTTTTAACTTCTAAATTATCTGCCTCATTTTCGACAGTCAATGTAATTTTCCTATTTTGTCTTGAAAGTTTTACTTTTATATCAGTTTTTTCTCTTGCATACTTAATTGCATTATCAAGAAGAATATTTACAAGTTGTCTAATCAGTTTTTCATCGCCTTTAAACGAAATGTCCTTTTCAACATCAACTAGAATATTTTTATCCAAGCTTAGAGCCAAGTCTTTAACTTCATTTGTCGATTCTTCTACAATATCAGAAAGTGAAAAATCCAACACTTCCAAAGAATTCAATTCCTCTAACTTTGTAAGCGAGATTAAATTTCCAATAAGACCGTTTAATCTATTTACTTGCTTATGAATATTGTTAGTCCACTTGCTCTGTCCACTTTCCATTTCAAGCACATCGGCACTTGTATTTATTATAGCAAGCGGTGTCTTTAACTCATGGCTCGCATCTGTAATAAAAGCATTTTGTTTTTCATAAGCCTTTACCATAGGAGAAACAGCTTTTTTAGATAAAATAATTGAAAAGAATGTAACAAGTCCTAATACAAAAAAGCTAATAATTATACTATTTTTCAAAGTTGAATAAAAAACGTCATAATCCTTTACAACATCTACAAATGCAATCAAAATGCCATTTTCAGCTGACGACACAACATACTTAAATCCCTTATAATAACCCGTCTTATCCCCTTTTGACAATACGGCTTTAGCATAATCAACAGCCTCAGAAGAACTTGTCAAAAAAACATCATCAGTATTAACCGTTACAATATTTTTCTTAACATCAGTCTTAACAGTAAAAAATCTATTTGAAAAACTCTTAGCATACGAAGCCTTATCCTCCTCTAAAGAATCCTCAAACATTGTAAATTTTGGCATCTCTCCGTCATTTAAAACAAGAATATTAAGCAAATTGTCCGAACTGTACTTAATATTATAAAAATTTGTAATATTCACAAACGCAGTTATAGATAAAAGGACAATAGTTATAATGCCAACAGAAAAATATACAAACTTTTTTCGAAGTTTATTTTCCATTTAATTCCTCCAAAGAATAACCAACATTTCTAGTAACCTTTATCTCAACATTAGCCTCCAACTTCGCAAGTTTTTTTCTAATATATGAAATATAAACCCAAACAACACTTATATCAGAATCCGTATCATAACCCCATATCTTATCCATAAAAGTATCTGCAGAAATTATAGTAGAAGGAGCAGACATAAACATTTCAAGCATTTGAAACTCCTTGCTTGCAAGTTTATAATTTCCTTTTTTAGAAGATAACTCAAAGTTAGTTCTATTCAAAGTAATATTTCCAAAAGTCAAAACATTATCCGTAATATTTTCTTTTCTTCTAGTTATAGCTCTAAGTCTTGCAAGAAGTTCTTTAACTTCAAAAGGCTTAGTAAGATAATCATCTGCTCCACTATCAAGTCCAACAATCTTATCATCCAGTTCAGACTTTGCAGTAAGCATAATAACCGGAATACTATTTCCCTCTTCTCTTATAGTTTTCAAAACAGTTATTCCATCAACCTTCGGCATCATAATATCTAAAATAACAGCATCATAATTCTCTGCACCAAGATAAGTAAGAGCCTCCTCTCCGTCATAAACAACATCAACAGAATACTTATTGCCTTTCAAAATCGCACAAAGACCATCAGCCAAATCTATCTCATCTTCACAAACCAAAATTCTCATAAAATCACCCCGTACTTTCTCAAATATATGATACAAGTATAACCTTAAAACAACTTAAAATCAAGTATAAAAAAAAATCACTCAAACGAGTGATTTTAAATATAATTATTAATTTAAATTTAATTTACTTCTTACATAACTTTCGAGCATAACAGCTTTTTCTTTATTCATTGCTGGAACGTCTTTTAGTTTGTAATCTTTTCCGATTTCTTTATACTTTGCAACGCCCATTACGTGATATGGTAAGATTTCAACTCTTTCAATTTTATCTCTATATGGTTTTATGATTTCGATAAATTTATCCATTGATTCTCTATTGTCTGTAAAGCCAGGCACCATTACATGTCTAAACCAAATTTTTCCTTTAAAATATTTTTCAATGTATTCTAGAAATGTAAAAAATCCGTCCATTTTTTGTTTTACCATTTCAATGTAGCCTTGGTTTGAAAAACTTTTTACGTCCAAAAGAATTGTATCCGTATTTTCTAAAATGTCTTTAAAATATTTTTCATTTCCGTAACCACTTGTATCTATGCAAGTATTATATCCATTTTCTTTTAGTAATTTTAGGGTTTCAGCTAGAAATTCTCCTTGTAAAAGAGGTTCTCCTCCGGAAAAAGTTATTCCACCATTTCCTCTGTAATAGGTTTTATATCTCTTAGCTTTAGACAGCACAAAATCAGGTGTTATCTCTGTACCCCCTTGTAATGTTTGTGTATCCGGGTTATGACAGTAAAGGCATCTTAACGGACAGCCTTGTAAAAAGAAAATTGTCCTTATGCCCGGTCCGTCAACAAGACCCATTGTTTCGATTGAATGTAGTCTGCCTATTACCATAAAATCACCTTTAATCATTAATTTATATAGTTCTTTTTATGTAGAAAAAACAAAGCAGGGTATCCTGCTTTGTTTATATGTCAACAACTAATTAGCAATGTTCGTGGAAAGTTCTATGAATTACTTCCATTTGTTGTTCTTTTGTAAGTCTGTTAAATCTAACTGCATATCCAGAAACACGAATTGTAAGGTTTGGATATTTTTCCGGATGATCGTAAGCATCTAATAAAGTTGCTCTGTCAAGTACATTAACATTCAAATGGAATGCTAATTGTTCAAAATAACCGTCCATTAAGTTTGTTAAATTAACTTTTCTTTCATCTTCACTCTTTCCTAATGCTGTTGGAACTATTGAGAATGTATTTGAAATACCGTCTTGACAACATCCTGCAAAAGGAATTTTCGCAACTGAGTTAAGTGATGCAATCGCACCAGTCTTATCTCTTCCATGCATTGGGTTTGCTCCCGGTCCAAATGGTTCGCCTTTCTTTCTTCCGTCTGGAGTTGTTCCAGTTTTCTTACCATAAACTACGTTTGAAGTTATAGTTAAGATTGAAAGTGTATGTTCAGAATTTCTGTAAGTTGGAGTTTTTCTAAGTTCATTCATAAAGCCTTCGATAACTTCTACTGCTAATGAGTCAACTCTGTCATCATCGTTTCCGTATGTTGGGAAATCTCCTTCTATTTCAAAGTCAATAGCTAATCCATTTTCATCTCTTATTGGTTTAACTTTTGCATATTTAATTGCACTTAGTGAGTCTGCTACGATTGAGATACCTGCTACACCAAAAGCCATGTATCTGTGAACAAAAGTATCGTGTAGAGCCATTTGTCCTGCTTCGTAAGCATATTTATCATGCATATAGTGAATTGTATTCATTGTATTTACATAAAGTTTTGCAACTTTTTCTAAAACTAATTTGTAGTTAGCATAAACTTTATCAAAATCTAAAACTTCATCTTTAATTGGTTCAATACCATCTAAAACTTTGATTAAAGAACCGTCTTTTGCTTTTTTCATTTCGTCAACGCCACCGTTAATAGCGTAAAGAAGTGATTTTGCAAGATTTGCTCTAGCTCCGAAGAATTGCATTTGTTTACCAATTACCATTGAAGATACACAACAAGCAATTGCATAGTCATCTCCATGAACCGGTCTCATTGCATCATCATTTTCATATTGTAATGAACCTGTTTGAATACTCATCTTTGAACAATAATTTTTCCAGCCTTCCGGTAAATCTAAACTCCAAAGAACAGTCATATTTGGTTCTGGTGAAGAATCTAAATTAGTTAAAGTGTGTAAAATTCTAAAAGCTGTCTTTGTAACTAATGTTCTTCCATCAAGACCCATACCACCTAGAGATTCAGTAACCCAAGTAGGATCTCCAGCGAATAAATCATCATATTCAGGAGTTCTTAAATGTCTCATCATTCTAAGTTTCATAACGAATTGATCGATTAATTCTTGAGCTTCGCTTTCTGTTAAAGTTCCTTCATCAATATCTCTCTTGATGTAGATATCTAAGAAACCGCCATTTCTACCAAGACTCATTGCAGCTCCGTTGTTTTCTTTAACGGCTGCTAAGTAACCGAAGTATAACCATTGAATAGCTTCTTTAGCATTTTTAGCAGGAACAGAAATATCACATCCATATTCCATAGCCATTTTCTTCATTTCATCTAAAGCTCTGTATTGTTCAGAAAGTTCTTCTCTAAGTCTTATTATATCTTCAGAAGCTAATTCACTTTCTAATTTTTTGTATTCATTTAATTTATCTTCTCTTAATCTGTCGATACCATAAAGAGCAACTCTTCTGTAATCGCCGATAATTCTTCCACGTCCGTAAGCATCAGGAAGACCTGTTAAAAGACCAACAGTTCTAGCTTTTCTCATTTGAGAAGTGTAAGCATCGAATGTTCCTTGATTGTGAGTTTTTCTAAATTCATTGAAATATTTTTCAATAGTTGGATCCATTTTTAATCCGTAAGCATCTAAAGAATTTGTTACCATTCTATATCCACCATAAGGATTTACGATTCTCTTCATTGGTTCATCAGTTTGGAAGCCTACGATTAATTCATTTTCTTTATCTAAATATCCTGCCGGGAAGTTATTAATTCCAGAAACTCTTGTAGTATCAACTTTAATAGTTTTTGTTCTAACTTCTTCTAAAATTAAATCTTCAGCTTTTTTCCATAAATTTTTTGTTCTTTCAGTTGGCTCTGCTAAGAAACTTTCATCTCCTTCATAAGGAGTATAGTTTAATTGAATGAAATCTCTTGTATCAATATTTTCAGTCCAATTACCAGTTTTAAAACCTCTCCATGCGTCCATAAAATCATCTCCTATTAATCATTCATTTTTTAGATTTATCTAAATATGTAATTTATTTTTCTTTGTATATATATTTTACAATATTTTTTTACATTTATCAGTGATTGCAATCACAAAAACAGCAAAAAACGTTTTTATTTTTAAAAAAATCACACAAAAAGTCAATTTTAAAATTAATGCTTACAAAATTTTATATTAACTTAATTTCCCATATTGTAAAATTAAGTTAGCCAGTGAGAATAGAAAAAAACACTGTTGAAGAATACAAATAGTTAAAAAAATATTACAATTTTACAAAAAAGATAAAAAAGAGTGCTAGTCAAAACTAACACTCTTTAATTTTTTAAAGCATAAATGCTTTGTATGCTTTGTAACTCATATAAACGTCTATTTTACTTGTAACTTCGTAAGGTGAGTGCATACTTAATGTAGCAGGGCCTGCATCTAAAACTTCAGCGCCATATTTTGCAAGTAGTAGAGCGATTGTTCCACCACCACCTTGGTCAACTTTACCAAGTTCTGCAGTTTGCCATACAACTTTATTTTCTTTGAATACTTTTCTAACTTCTGCTAAAAATTCAGCATTTGCATCACTTGATCCGAACTTTCCACCGCTTCCAGTATATTTGCAAATTGAAATACCTGAACCGATAAATGCAGAGTTCATTTGTTCACTAACATCCGCAAAGTCAGGATCAAAACCTGCTGCAACGTCAGCTGATAAAACTTTTGAATTTTTTAATGAACGATTAACTTTTAATTGGCAAAATTCTCCTTCAAGATTTACAAGTTCAGTCATTGTATTTTCCCAGAAATATGATGCCATTCCTGTATTACCCATTGAACCTATTTCTTCTTTATCCATGAATAATCCACAAGCTGTTCTCTTTGGATTTTCAATTTCAAAAATTGCACGCATTGTTGTAAAAGCACAAACTCTATCGTCTTGTCCATAGCTTAAAACCATTGATCTATCAAGTCCTAAGTCTCTTGCTTCTCCTGCCGGTACAATTTCCAATTCTGCAATTTTGAAATCTTCTTCTTCAAAATTATATTTTTCTTTTATCAATTTTAGAACATTTTCTTTAACAGCATCTTTTTCAGTATCCTTTAAAGGCATATTGCCCATTAAGATATTCATTTGTTCTCCAACAAGAGCCTCACGAGCTGTTTTAGCTAATTGATTTTTTGACAAGTGAATCAATAAATCTGTTACACAAAATACTGGATCGTCTTTATCTTCTCCGATATGTATATCAATTTTTTCTCCGGCAGAATTGTAAACAACCCCATGAATTGCTAGAGGAATTGTTGCGTATTGATATAATTTAACTCCACCATAATAATGAGTTTTCATTTTTGTTAAATTATTCGCTTCATACAAAGGATTTTGTTTAACATCTAAACGCGGACTGTCTATATGCGCCCCAACGATATTTAGTCCATTTTCTAAAGGTTCAGTTCCCATTACAAAAAGAGCAACTGACTTATTTTTATGATTTAGATAAAATTTATCTCCGGCTTTGAATTTTTCACCTGTTTTGTAAAGTTCTTCTAAATCTCTAAAGCCTTTTTCTTTCGCTTGACGAATAATTTCTGTACAAGCAAGTCTTTCTGTCTTTGCAACTGTCAAAAACTTTTTATAGTCTTCACAGAAATCAAAAACTAAATTTTTTTCTGCATCTTCAATTTGTAACCATGCACTCTTGTTAGTCATATTCTTCCTCCTAATATAAAATATTTTACAACACCATTATAACATAATTAAGTTTACAATTAAAGATCTAAAACTTATCTTATAGTAACTTTACCCGCTTCACATTTTATCTTCATATTAACGTCTGAATTTTTATTCTTTCTTCCGTGTTTTCCAAAGCCTGAAAAAGATTCTTCGAAAATTCTCACACTTCCCATTCCAACACTGTATTCGTATTCTATTTCTCCATATAATTTTTCAACTTCTAAAGTTGCATTTCCTGCATTAACATCAAGTTTAAACATCTCTTGGTATTCTACTTCACCTTTAATATTTCCGGCATTTACAACAACATCAAAATATTCAACTTCCATATCATTTAAAGTAACATTTCCTGCGTTTACTTGTAAATTGAATTTTTCAAGTTCCAATTCGTTGATTCTAAGATTTGTAGCATTGATTTCTCCTGAAATTGAAACATCTTCAGGAATATAAATAGTAAGAGTAGAATCTTTAATGAACTCATCATCTATTTGAATTCCGTTTTTATTAACTTTTCCAACCAAGCCTTTATTGTAAATCTTTAACTTATCGCCTTTCTTTTCGCAGAAAAGTTTTGTTCTCTTTACATTTCTTGCCTTTACTCTGACAAGCTCATCATCGCTTCTCTCAAATTTTACATTTAAAGCATTTAAGTCAATATCTATATAATCAATACCCTCAAAAAAGGTATCCATATTTTCATTTGAATAGTCCATTTCATCCTCATCATAAATTTCATAATCATCTTCACTCGGTTGATATTTAACTCTAACATATTTTTTAGCATATTTTCCAGGATTATTTGAAATATCTCTTACCAAAGTTCTATATAAAAACTTTATAAGCCATATAAAGGCGTAAAGCAAAATTATAAAGCATAAAACTCTAAAGCCCCAGTTAAATACGGAAGTAATATTAAAAACTATAGAAAACGGTAGAGTGAACAGCGAAATAAGTAAACCTATAATCGAAAAAGTAACCCATAACGCAAAACAAACAATAGCAATAACAAAAATTGGAACTAAAACAGGGAATGAGAAAATCCCAAGACCAACCAAAGACAACTTTTTCCAAAAACTACTTTTCTTTTTGCCGTTGTTCTTACTCTTCTTTTCCTCCATTTCAATATCATCAGCTAAAATTTCCATTGCAATTTTTCTTGGATTTCCAAAACTGCTTGGCACCTCGTCATCAAATCCTATACCTTGCTCATCAAACATTTCATTGTAAAAATTTTCTACATTTTCTCTTTCATCTTTAGAAATATTTTTTAAATAAGACATAAGTTTTTTCATAAAAGTTCGTCTATTCATCACTACCTCCAATAATCTGATTTACCTGTTCAACATATAAATCCCATTTTTCTTTATTAAAAATCAAAACATCTCGTCCCGCTCTAGTTATACGATAGTATCTTCTATTACGACCATCAAAAGAAACATCATAACTCTCCAAAAGTCCACCCTTTAAAAGCCTTCTCAAGACAGGATACAAAGTTGACTCTGAAATTTCAATAGTCGCCATAAGTTTTTGAGTGATTTCATAACCATAAGTATCTCTTCGATTAACTATCGCAAGAACACAAAAATCTAAAATTTGTCCTTGTATCGAAAACATAATTTCTCCTTTCTAAAAATCTATTATTAACTTATCTATATTATATAGTGTATAATATATAAAGTCAATATATTTTTTAAAATTTTTCACAAAAAAACTGCTACCAAGGGTAACAGTTTTTAAACTTAAATTAAAATTAAAATAATTCTAACAATTTATCAACATCTTCTTCTTTTGTTGACCAGTCAGTAACAAGTCTAATGATTGTATGATTATCATCGTATTTTTCTCTAAAGCTAAATACAACCTCTTTCAAAAGCTCTTCAACTTTTTCATTTTCTAAAATAGGAAATTGTAAATTTGTCGGAGATTCAAAGTAGAATTTGTATCCCTTTGCTTTAAGACCGGCTTTTAGCTTTTCAGCCATATCAATTGCATGTTTACCTGCTTTAAAGTACAAATCATTTGTAAAGAATTCATCAAATTGTGCTCCTGTTACATAACCTTTTGCAAGTAATGCTCCATGAGTTTTTATAAAAGTTGAAAAATGTTTTTGACAATTTTCTTTTTTATAAACAAGAGCCTCTCCAAACAATGCACCAAGTTTTGTTCCACCTATGTAAAACACGTCGCATAATCTTGCTATATCAGCCATTGTAACATCTGTTTCTCTTGCTGAAACTCCATAGCCAAGTCTTGCTCCGTCTAGGATAAAAGGGATTTCATATTCTTTACAAATAGAAGAAATTTTTTCAAGTTCAGCTTTTGTATATAATGTTCCATATTCTGTTGGGTGAGAAACATAAACAGCTCCTGGATAAACAGAATGAGTTTGTAAATCATCATTATAAAAACTTACTAAATAATCTTTTAATTCATCTGGATTCATCTTTCCTTGATGTTGAGGAATTGTTAAAACCTTATGTCCGGTATATTCTATCGCTCCTGCCTCGTGAGTACTTATATGTCCTGTAGTAACAGCTACAACACCTTCATAAGCTCTTAAAATAGAATTTACCATAACAGCATTAGTTTGAGTTCCACCAACTAAAAAGAAAATTTCTAAATCATCTCTTTCACAAACTTTTCTTATCTTTTCTCTAGCACTCTCACTAACTTTATCACAACCATAGCCGGATAATTTTTCCAAATTAAGCTCCCCAATTCTCTTTAAAATTTCCGGATGCGTTGCCGTTGAATAATCGTTTTCGAAGAATAACATATCTTTTCCCCCTAATAAATAATTGTAAAATACACAACAATAATATTATAAAACAAAATATAAAAATTGTAAATAATAATGTTCTTTTTTTATCAATTTTTATTAAAAAACTCAAAAACTTTGCTTTATACTTTTAAAGTTGAAAAAACTTTATTAGAGTGATATAATATGAATAACTCTATAAAATAGAGTTATTCATATTTCATCGTGTTTACATTAATTTAGTTATCAAAAAGGAAACACGATATAATAAATTAAAAATTAATAAATTTAAAATTAATAAACAAAAAATAATAAAAAAATATAAACGAGGTGATTTTATGAAGGTACTTATTGTAGGTAAAGGTGGTCGTGAACACGCAATGTTAAAGGCTTGTAAGAAAAGCAATTTGGTTGAAAAAATTTATGTTCTACCGGGAAATTGTAAAATGGAAGATGCGACTAGGGTAGATATTGATATGTATGATATTGAAAAAGTAAAGAATTTTGCAATAAAAGAAAATATAGATTTAACTTTGGTAGGCCCTTCCGATGTATTGGCTCTTGGAATAAAAGATGAATTTGATAAAGTAGGTTTAAACATTTTTGCTCCGACTAAATCTGCTACAAGAATCGAATCAAGCAGGTATTTCACTAAACAACTTATGGAAAAATTAAAAATTCCTACAACTAAATATGTTGTATTCACAGACAGAGAACAAACATTGAAATTTGTTTCAACTCTTGAAAAATTCCCTGTAACCATAAAAATCGACTCTTTATCAAAAAATTTGGGCATTTTTATTGCAAGAAGTAATAAAATGGCAAATGATATAGTAAATGAAATATTTGACGAAAATGAAAATTCAAAGATTTTAGTTGAAGAATTTGTTATGGGTAAAGAATTTTCAATTTTTACATTAGTTAAAAACGAAAAAATTTATCCTTTACAAATAGTTAAAGACTATAAGAGAACTTCAGACAGCGAGGACGGAGAGCATACTGGTGGTATGGGTGCTTGTAGCCCGGTTGCTAAAGTTACGGATAATGAAATAGAACAAGTTGTTGAAAAAATTTTAAAACCGATGGCTAAATCAATGTACGAGGACGGTTACGGTTTCGAAGGATTTTTATATGGAGAAATTGTAATAACACAAGACGGAATAAAAGTTTTAAGTTTTAATGCAAGACTTGGCGACCCTGAGGCAGAAGTTTTACTTCCTAGATTAAAATCCGATTTCGTTCAAAATATTCTTGACG
Organism: Parvimonas parva; assembly: GCF_016552165.1. Classification (GTDB taxonomy): domain Bacteria; phylum Bacillota; class Clostridia; order Tissierellales; family Peptoniphilaceae; genus Parvimonas; species Parvimonas parva. The sequence goes on from NZ_JACVDA010000016.1 coordinate 37,047, forward strand.
TAATGAATGGCAAAGAACCTGAAATAGTTTGGAGCGATGATGTTTGTGTTGGTATTGTACTTGCATCAAACGGTTATCCTTCAAAAGAAAAATGTCAAGATAAAATGAAACTTGTTCCTGTCGATAATGACATTTGTTTTATGGGTGTTGAAGAAAAAGAAGGAGAAATTTTTGCTAAAGGTGGAAGAAATTTAATCGTAACAGCAATGGCAAAAGACTTTGAAACAGCAAGAGAGCTTGCATATAAAGACATAGAAAAACTAAAAACAGATTCATTCTTTTACAGAGAAGATATTGGTAAATTTTAAAAAACAAAGGTACGCTAAAAATTTTGCGTACCTTTTTGTTTTATTTACTTTTTAAAAACTTCCTCAACCGTTTCTAATACTATAATTAGATATTATTTTTTCTTCTTTGAAGAAATAACGCCTCCAATTACTGCTAATACTGTCAAACATAAAGATGTATTTGATAAATTTGTTTTAACAAGTTTTGTTTTTCTTTTATTTTCAGAATTTTTTTCCTTATCTTTATCCTTATCTTTATTAATTTCTTTGTTTTTATCAATTTCTTTGTTTTTATCAATTTCCTTGTTTTTGTCAATTTCCTTGTTTTTATCGATTTCTTTGTTTTTATCTTTATCCTTATCCTTATTTTCAGGAGTTTTTTGTGATTCATACACTATTGCAAATTTAGAAAAATGTGTTGTATGGAATTTTACTTTATCGATTTCATCTTCAAAATCATGTTCTACCAATTCCCCATTATCTTTTACATAATATACATTTTTAACTTTTTCAGTTTTAGATTTTTTTATTTTAACAGTATATTTTCCTGTTTTAATATCTACTATTTTCGCATCTTTATTTTCAAAATATATATCATATAAATCGGCATTTTTATTTTTTAAAGATTCTATTGCATTTGAATCCAATTTTTTAAATTTTAGATTAAAATCTTTGATTTCTTCAGTTCCTTCAACATGTATATCCTTATTTTCTTTATTTATATGAGTCTCAGGTTCGCTAGGAATATCAGGTTTGCTAGGATCAGAACTTTCCGGCTTTTTAACTGAAACTTCAACTCTCATTGCTTGATATTCAATTCTATCATGTCCGGTATTATATTTATATACTACTTTTGGATTTTCTACTTTAAAGAAATTTTCATTCAACGTTAAAATTCCAGTTCTTTCATTATAAGAAATATTTTCATCCTTTAAAAATAAAATTTTTGAAATATTTTCAGTTCCAAAAAACTTATTCATATCAATTATAAATTTTCCATCTTTATATTCTGCATTTATCTTAGTTTTTTGAGTATGATCATAATAAGCATCTTTAATAAAACTAACATTTGATAAATCTAGAGTTTTTATTTCATTTCCATAAATATTAAGACCTGAAATAGTTTTTTTCCCTAAATTTAATTCCTTTAAATGATTTTCTTTCAAATGAATTTGTTGTAATTTTGGATTTTTTGTTAAGTCAATTTCTGTAAGTCCATCTTCTCCAAAATTGTTATTTGCAGAAAAATACTGTAATTCAGGATTGTTTTTTAAATTAATAGTTTTTAACTTATGATTATCAATTGAAAGATGTTCCAAATTTTTAAGTGATGATACATCTATTTCTTCAATTTTTTCTTTTTGATGAGAAAGGTTTAAATATTTTAACATCTTGACATTTGAAAAATCTATACCCTTATTAAAATTATTTTCAGGTAAGTTTTTATCATGTACATCATTAGATAAATCAAGCCAGTTAAAAGTATCAGTCTTTGGCAATATTAATTCTGTAAGATTATTGTTATTTGCCTTCAATGAAATAAGCTCTTTTAAATTAGATAAGTCCAATTTTTCAAAGCCTATTGAATATAAATCAAGATATTGCATTTTTGGAAAAGCTGATAAATTAAGAGCTTTATTACTAGCTCCTTTCGCACTCAACATAGTAATATTTGACAAATTTTCAATACCTGTTAAATCCATTCCATTATCTAACTGAATTTCTTTAATATACTCTATTTGAGATGGAAATATATCATAATTTTTCTTTGATTTTTCCTTATCTACATCATTTGGAAAATGATTAACTATATCTCTATTGTTTTCATATACTTTTTTTCTTAAATTAATATCTTTAATATCTATAGGTTTTGTCGTTTCTTTTTGTTTTTCTTTTAATGTCGTAACTATAACAGGATTTTTTCCATTTTCATAAATCGCATTATTAAAATTAACGTTTAAATCAAATAAATCTTGCTCAGTTTTTCTTTGAATTAAATTATCATCTGTTTTATTTTTTTCTAAAGTTAATCCTGTAGGACCAACCAATCTCAAAGTATAAGCCATAGGATTATATTCTATATTTTTTAAAATTATAGAATTGTTTTCAACTACACTTTCGACTTTAACTTCTCGCTTATCGTGGTCAAATAATTTAAACTTGACACTTGATAAATCATGTGTTAAATTTTCTAAATTTATTTTTAAATCATATTTTAACTCATAGTTTATTGCTACTAGAGGATCTTTTGTAGTATCTATATAGTATGGTTCTCCTTCATCATCACCAGAATAGTCAATCCCCGTAAATACCGGTACTTTATCCTCTCTAAAATTATAGTCCGCACTCTTTACTTTAAATCCAAATTCATTTGCATTAATATTATTTTCAGGACGAAGTTCAATTCCTTGTTTCATTCTTGGTAATTCTGCAACTAGTTTATTATCTACAAATTCTGAAAAAACTTTTTTAAAACCTGTATTCCCAGAATAATCATAATATTCAAGTTTTAATTTAAGTCCTTCTTTTTTGATTTTATCAAAATTTGTAACTTTAAGCCCGTTAATATACGGAATAAATTCTGCTTTGGCAGTTGCAACTTGTTGTTTAACAACCTTTGCACTAGATGGAACAGAAGCAATTAATGTTGTACTTGAAATAGACAATGCCATTAACAAAGATAAAATTTTTCTTTTCATAAAAACCTCCTTATATTTTATTAAGTATAGCGAAATTGTACCAATTCTACATAAATTTGTCAATAGTTATATATTAAAAATATCTTATATTTTTTTTAAAATAAGCATTTTAAAAGCTCATCTAAATAAACTAGATGAGCTTTTTACCTATCGTCTAGGTACGCTAAAAATTTTGCGTACCTTTTTGTTTTATTGATTTTCTACAAATCTTTCGATGTATTCTTGGTAAGTCATAAGTCTATCTTCAAATACATTTTCTTCGATGTGTATAATTCTGTTTGCGATTGTATTCATAAATTCAGTATCATGACTTGCAAACAAGATATTTCCTTTAAATGCTTTAAGTCCGTTATTCAAACTAATGATGCTTTCAAGGTCTAAGTGATTTGTCGGTTGGTCAAGAATTAGAACATTTGAATTTTTAAGCATCATATATGATAGCATCATTCTAACCTTTTCTCCCCCGGAAAGTTTTTGTGCCGGTTTTAAGGCATCATCTCCTGAGAATAACATTCTTCCTAAAAATCCTCTGATATATATTTCAGATTGTTCTGTTGAATATTGTCTTAACCAATCAATTAGATTGTAAGGAGTATCTTTGAAAAATTCCGTATTATCCTTTGGAAAATATGATCTTGAAATCGTAACACCCCATTTAAAGTTTCCACTATCAGCCTCCATTTCTCCGGATAAAATTTTAAAAAGTGTTGATATAGCTAATTCATCGCCGATAAAACCGATTTTATCATTTTTATTAACCATAAATGAAACTTTGTCTAGGACGAGTCTTCCTTCAATAGTTTTTGAAATTTCATTTACCTCTAAAATTTGGTTTCCAACTTCTCTTTCCATTTCAAAACCAACGAATGGATAACGTCTTGTTGATGGTTGTATATCCTCAATTTGAATTTTATCAAGTAATTTTTTACGGCTTGTCGCTTGTTTTGATTTACTCTTATTAGCAGAGAATCTTGCAATAAAGTTTTGTAATTCCTTGATTTTATCTTCTTTTTTCTTGTTTTGGTCTTTTATCATTTGCGCCATAAGCTGACTTGATTCATACCAAAAATCGTAATTTCCAACGAAAATTTTAATTTTTCTAAAGTCAATATCAACCATATGAGTACAGATATTATTTAAGAAATATCTGTCGTGGCTAACTACAATTACAGTTCCCTCATAATCCATAAGGAAATTTTCAAGCCATAATATGCTCTTAATGTCCAAGTCATTAGTAGGTTCGTCAAGTATTAAAATTTCAGGATTCCCAAAAAGTGCCTTTGCAAGTAAAACTTTAACTTTTTCCTTACCGGAAAGCTCACTCATCTTGCTTTCATGTAAATTTGTTCCGATTCCAAGTCCTTGAAGTAATGATGAGGCATTAGCCTCTGCACTCCAACCGTCCATATCTGCAAACTCAGCCTCAAGTTCAGACGCTAAAATTCCGTCCTCATCTGAAAAATCCTCTTTTGCATAGATAGCCTCTTTTTGTTTTATGATTTCCATTAAACGTGCATTTCCCATAATTACAACGTCAATAACTTTTTCATCTTCAAACTTAAAGTGGTCTTGTTCTAAGAAACTCATTCTAGTATTCGGTTTTATGGAAACAGAACCTGTATCAGGCTCAAGCCTACCTTCTAAAATTTTTAAAAAAGTAGATTTTCCTGCTCCATTTGCTCCAATTACTCCATAGCAGTTACCCGGAGTAAAAGATAAATTTACGTCATCAAAAAGTTTTTGACCTTGAAAACTTAAACTTAAATCTATTACATTTATCAATTCATTCACCTCATAAAAATATTCATTTTGTTAAATTAACACAAGGCTAATTGTAACATATTTCGTGTAAATAAGCAAATAATTGGATATTAATTTTAAAAAAACAAATAGGATAAAGTTAAATTTTTTCAAAAACTTTGACTTTATAATTTCACACAAAAAAACGAGCCCTTAAGGCTCATTTTATCTACATAACTGATTCTGCAACAAATTTTAGTATGAATAATAAAGCTAAGATATAAACAACTGGTGATGCCTCTTTTGCTCTTCCTGAAACTAATTTTAATATGGCATAAGAAACTATACCAAAAACAATTCCGTTTGCGATTGAGTATGATAATGGCATCATAATAATTGTTAAGAAAGCGGGTAATGCTTCTGTATAATCTTCAAAGTTAATTTTCTTAATTCCTGTAATCATAAATAATCCTACTACGATTAAAGCAGAAGATGTTGCATAAGTTGGAATTATAGAGAAGATTGGTTGGAAAATTAAAGCTAGTAAGAAAAGACAAGCTGTAACGATAGCTGTAAGTCCTGTTCTACCACCTTCAGCAACCCCTGATGCACTTTCAACAAATGTAGTTACTGTTGATGTTCCAAGTATTGCCCCAACTGTTGTTCCGATTGAGTCGGCGAAAAGTGCTTGTCTTGCTCTTGGAAGATTTCCGTCTTTGTCTAGCATATCAGCTTTTGATGCAACTCCTACAAGAGTTCCAACTGTATCGAATAAGTCAACGAATAAAAATGCAAAAAGCGCTACAAACATTTCTGTTGAAAAAATTTTACTAAAATCAAATTTCATAAAAATTGGTGCTATACTTGATGGTGTTCCAACAACTGCTTTTGGAAGTTCAGAAACTCCACAGATGATTGATACAACAGTTGTAGCAAGCATACCAAATAAAATAGCTCCGGGAACTTTTTTTACGAGTAATAAAATTGTAAATAAAATACCGAAAATTGTGATTAATGAAGTTGCACTTGTAATAACTCCTAAATCTAGTGGTATTCCCTTTCCTTGTTTAACGAGTCCTGCTTGATATAAACCTAAAAATGCGATGAAAATACCAATACCTGCACTAACTGCTTGTTTAAGTGAATAAGGCATAGCATTTACAATCATTTCTCTAACCTTTGTAAATGTTAAAACTAAAAATATAATACCTTCTAATAAAACAGCTGTTAAAGCAAATTGCCAGCTATATCCTCTACCAATTACAATTGTATATGCAAAGTAAGCGTTCAAGCCCATACCAGGAGCCAATGCAAAAGGATAATTTGCACAAAGACCCATTATAACAGTTCCTATGAATGATGCGATAGCTGTTGTTGTAAAAACTGCTCCTTTATCCATTCCTGCCTCAGATAAAATTGTAGGGTTTACAACTAATATGTAAGCCATAGTCATAAAAGTAGTAATACCGGCTAAAATTTCTGTTCTAACACTTGTTTTGTGTTCTTTAAGTTTAAAAAACTTTTCCAAAAATGTACTCATAAGTCCTCCTAAATAAATTTTTTTCATAAAAACAAAAATAACTCTTAAAGAAATTAAAATTCAAAAAACAAATGCCCAGAAAGTAGGCTTCAAGCGAAACCTACCTTCTGGGCTTTTCTCCCTTAGGTGTAGTGCAAAGCACCTGCACAGCTTGGTCCAGCAAGAAAAATCTTCGGAACCCTATGTGCACTTTCTCTTTTGAGTTATCAATATTACTCTAATATGATAACAATAAATAGATATTTTGTCAATACATTATTTATATAAATCTGGTATTTTAAAAGATTTTATGTTAATATAATAGTTAATAAATAGTTAAGGAGATTTTTATGTTTAATCCGATAAAATACGAAGGAACTTTAGGAGAACAATATTCCTATTTAATAAGAGATTTATATGAATTATGTAATCAAGAAACAAATACAATTGCAAATTTATCAAATGCAGTTGCACTTCTAAATTTTTTCTTAGAAGATATAAATTGGGTAGGTTTTTACATTTTAGAAAAAGAAACCGATAATTTAGTGCTTGCACCTTTTCAAGGACTTCCTGCTTGTGTTAGAATCAAAGTAGGAAATGGAGTTTGTGGAACAAGTGCAAGTCTAAAAAAGACTTTGAATATCGAAAATGTTCATAATTTTGAAGGACATATCGCTTGCGACGGAAAAAGTAATTCTGAAATTGTAATTCCGATTTTTAAAGATGAAAAACTTTTTGGAGTTTTAGATATTGACTCCCCTATTTTTAACAGATTTTCAAAAGAAGAAGAAACTTACCTTGAGGCATTTGTTAAGCAACTAGAAACTCATATTTAAGGAGGTTGTTTTGAAAAAATTTTTAAAACTTATCATATTTTTAGGACTATGTATAATTGTTTTAATTCAATCTTTAATTTTTCATTCACAAAAAAATAATATGGATACTTTTGAAAATTATGTTTTTGTTCTCGGAGCAAAAGCAAACAACGGAAAACTTTCAAAAACTTTAATTTCAAGACTTGATACAACCGTTGAATACTTAAACAAACACAAAAAAGCCAAAGCAGTTTTATGTGGTGGCACAGAAAAAGGAAATGAATTTTCTCAAGCTGAATATATGCAAAAATATTTGCTACAAAAAGGAATCGAAAAAGAAAGACTAATCGTAGAACCAAATAGCAAAAATACTTTTGAAAATATAAAATTCGGGCTTGAAATGTTGGATAAAAAGCCAAATGAAATTATGGTAATTTCTTCAAGTTATCATTTGTTTAGAGCTAAACTGATTTTTCATAGATTTGGAATTTTAGCAAAGACAGTTCCTGCAAAAACTCCAACAAATTCAATTCTTATATCATATACAAGAGAAACTCTTGCCGTTATAAAGACATTTTTGTTTGATAAACCTACAAATGAAGATATAGAAAAACTGTATCAAAAAAACAGATAAAAACATATAATCCCCGTTAAAACTACGACTTGTATATTAACCCATATTGTAAAATTAAGTTAGCCAGTAAGAATAGAAAAAAACATCTCAAAGAGGTATAATAGTAATTGAACAAAA
>NZ_JACVDA010000017.1 GCF_016552165.1 Parvimonas parva
CTATCCTAAAAAAATATTCAATTACAAAACACCTAGAGAATTATTTTTATGTGGCTAATTTATTCTTGCAATTTAGGTTTAATTTCAAAATCAAAGTTACATCACGAGTTTGGAAAGTCTGTTTTAGCTACAAAATTATATTTTAAAAATTCTAAAGATTCACAAGATAATTTTGAATATATAAATTTTGCTAAAAATCAGTGGATTGAAGTTATAAGAAAGATAGAAAACAATTTAGCTGAAGAGCCTAAAAGTAATTTATATGATGAATTGGTTTTAGGAGCAAAATCTTTTGGTTGTAAAGTTGTTTTGTCAGGAGATATAAAAGACGGAAATGAATTACCTTATATCTTTATATTTGCACTAAAAGAATCTATAACCAATGCAGTTAGACATTCGAATGCTGATGAAGTAAATTTGAATATTATAAAAAGTGAAAATAAATTATCTGGAATTATCAGAGATAATGGATATAGTGAAGTTTCTGAAATCAAAGAAGGGGTTGGACTTTCTTCACTTAGAAAAAGAATTGAACAAAATGGTGGAACTTTTGAAATAAAAATAAATAATGGCATAGAACTTCATATCAGTTTGAATTTATCGGAGGATTATTATGATAAAAGTTTTAATTGTTGATGACCAAAGAATGGTTAGAGAAATGATAAAATTAAATTTGGAAAAGCTTGAAAATATAAAAATAGTTAATTCCATTGAGAATGCACAAATGGCTGAAATGTTTTGCTCCAATGGACAAATTGATTTAATTATAATGGATATATGCACTGCTAATGGAGAAAGTGGTCTTGAGGCATCAAGAAATATAAAAAAATATTATCCAAATATAAAAATAATAATTGTAACTTCAATGCCTGAACATAGTTTTATCGAGAAAGCTAAGGATATTGGTTGCGATAGTTTTTGGTATAAGGATTTTGATAAAATTTCTTTTATAGAAGTTGTGGAAAAAACTTTGAATGGAGAAAAAATCTATCCGGATAGAACTCCAACCATTGAAATCGGCTTGGCAAAAAGTTATGAATTTACAAGTAGAGAACTTGAAGTTTTGAGAGAATTGGTAAATGGTAGTACATATTTGGAAATTTCAGAAAATTTGGATATAAGTATAAATACAGTAAAGTTCCATATAAAAAATTTACTTTCAAAGACCGGATATACCAATTCGATGCAATTAGTTATAGATGTTGTAAATAAAAAGTTAATATTACCGGAATTTTAATAGAACTGCAAAGTTCTATTTTTTTGTAAAGATTTAACTACCTAAAAGGGTGTATTAAGAAAAATAAAATTTTGTTAATATAAAATTGTAAAAATGAAATAATGTAAATAAACGAAAGGAGTATGTTATGGGACTTATTAAAGCAATTGCCGGTGCAACCGGTGGAGTATTGGCAGACCAGTGGAAAGAATTTTTTTATTGTGAGGCATTAAATAAAGATGTACTTATGATGAAAGGACAAAAAAGCATTGGTGGAAGGTCATCAAATACGAAAGGAAGTGACAATATTATTTCTAACGGCTCAGGAATAGCAGTAGCTGACGGACAATGTATGATTATTGTCGAGCAGGGAAAAGTTGTAGAAGTATGCGCCGAACCTGGAGAATTTACTTATAACAATTCAACTGAGCCAAGCATTTTTAGTGGTAAACTTGGAGATAGTATAAAACAAAGTTTTGCAACTATTGGAAAGAGATTTACTCATGGTGGAGATACCAGAAAAGACCAAAGGGTTTATTATTTTAATATAAAAGAAATTATAGACAATAAATTTGGAACAGCAAATCCGATTCCTTTTAGAGTCGTAGATAACAAAATTGGATTGGACTTAGATGTATCTATTAGATGTAATGGAGTTTATTCTTATAAAATTACAGACCCGATAGTTTTTTATACAAATGTTTGTGGAAATGTTGCTAATCAATATGATAGAGAAGAAATAGATGGACAATTAAAGACTGAATTTGTCAGCGCTTTACAACCTGCATTTGCAAAAATTTCCGATTTAGAAATTAGACCAAGTTCAATTCCTGCTCATGCAGAAGAACTTTCAGAGGCTATGAATGAAGTTTTAACTAAAAAATGGAATGAACTTAGAGGAATTTCAGTTGTGTCTATTGCAATGAATCCTATAACATTACCTGAAGAAGATGCAGATATGATTAAACAAGCACAAAGAAATGCTATGTTTAGAGATCCGACTATGGCAGCTGCAACTCTTGTAGGAGCACAATCAGAAGCTATGAAATCTGCTGCAAATAATCCTAATGGAGCTATGATGGGCTTTATGGGAATGAATATGGCAGGACAAGCCGGTGGAATGAATGCACAAAACTTGTTCCAAATGGGGCAACAAAATGCAGGGGCGCAAGTGCAACAAAATGCTCAGCCTCAACAACAGCAACAAGCTCCAAATCCAAATGAATGGAAATGTAATTGTGGAACTGTAAATAGTGGAAAGTTCTGTTTAGAATGTGGAACTCCAAAGCCTGAACCAAAAGGAAATTGGACTTGTAGTTGTGGAGCAACAAATTCTGGAAAATTCTGTGCAGAATGTGGTAGTCCTAAGCCACAAAATTCTAAATTTAAGTGTAATAAATGTGGTTGGGAACCTGAAGATTCATCAAATCCACCAAAATTCTGTCCAGAATGTGGCGATGTGTTTGACGAAAATGATAAAATTTAGTTTGAAATAGTTAAGATAAGAGGTGATATTATGTCTGATTTAACTGATTATAAATGTCCTAGTTGTGGAGGAAGATTTGAGTTTGATAGTGCAAGTCAACAGATGAAATGTCCTTATTGTGATACTGTTTGTGATATAGAAACTCTTGAAAAACTTGAAGAAGAAAAACAAGCCTCAAAAGGAACGGCCTGGGAAAAAACTTCAACAGAAAGTTTTGATAATGCCGATGGTGTTAAAACTTTTGTTTGTAGTGCTTGTGGTGGAGAAATAATTGGAGATGACACATTAGCTGCTACAAATTGTCCTTTCTGTGATAATCCTGTTGTAATTGGAGATAAAATTAGTGGTGAATTAAAACCTGATTGTATCATTCCTTTTAAACTGGATAAAAAATCTGCAAAAGAATCTTTGAAAAATTTTGTAAATAGTAAAAAATTTGTACCAAAAATATTTAAAGATGAAAATCATATTGATGAAATAAAAGGTATATATGTTCCATATTGGCTATTTAAGACTGATGCTAATGCAGATATTTCCTTTGATGGAGAAATAGTAGAAAGATGGTCCGATTCTGAATATGATTATAAGAGTGTAGATTATTATAAATTATTGCGTGAAGGATATATGAATTTTGAAAATATTCCAATAGACGGTTCAAGTAAAATTGAAAATGTAATTACAGAGTCTATTGAACCTTTTTACAATGATGAATTGACTGATTTTAAAATGCCGTATTTATCAGGATATCTAGCTGAAAAGTATGATGTTTCTTATGAGGATTGTACTGAAAATATAAATAGTAGAATATACAGTAGCGTTGAAGAATATTTTTTAACAAGTACTAATGATTATAAAAATGTAACTGTTAGAGAAAAAAATATTGAATTAAGTGATGCAGAAGTAAAATACGCTCTTTATCCGGTTTGGTTTTTGAATACTTCTTGGAATGGAGAAACTTATACATTTGCTATGAATGGGCAAACAGGTAAATTTGTTGGAAGTCTGCCTTTAGATAAGACTGCATTTTGGAAAATGGTATTAATCTTATGGCCAATATTTAGTGTGATAATATACTTTATTGCAAACTTTTTTAGATAGGAGGAAATTATGAAAAATAAATTTTTACTTGTTTTAACCTTGATTTTTTCTATGATTTTACCGTCTTGTGTATTTGTATCTTTTTCCTCAATGGCTACTCAGGAAGAAGAAACTTATATTTTAGATGAAACTGGCACACTAAAAGATAATGAAATATCAGAACTGAATAAAAATTTAAAAGAAATTTCTTCAAAATATAAAATAGGAACTTTTGTAGCTTTAATTGATAAAGATGCAAAAATTACGGCTAAAGGTTATATAAAAGAATTTGAAACTAAAGATAATATAGTTTTTGTAATTTCAAAAAAAGATAGAAAATGGGCAATAGAAGCTTCTGGAAAAGGGAAAATAAATTTTGATTCCTATTGTCAAGAATATACTATAGAAAAAATAAAATCATATTTATCAAAAAGTGATTATTTCGAAGCTATAAAAGAATATAACAAAAATGTTGAAAAATTTTTAGAAAAAGGATCAAAGGGCGAACCATATTCTCAAAAAAATAAAATAAAAGAGAATAATTTGCTTTGGATAGCAGGCTCTTTAGTTACAGGATTTCTAATTGCTTATGGAATCGGAGCATATTATAAATCACAATTAAATAATGTTCATAATGAAACATCAGCTAATAATTATATTTTGGATTCAGAAATTACAAATAGAGATGATATATTTATTAGAAATGAAATCATAAAAACTGCAAGATCTAAATCTTCAAGTGGTTCAAGTAGTGATGGAGATTCTTCTGACGGAAGTTTTTAAAATATATGTTACAAAAAAATCTGTGTTTTGATACGCAGATTTTTTTTAATTTTTATTCCAATAAATCCAAATTTTATATGAGCTTATAGCTGATAAGATAAATAGTATAGATTTTATTAAAATATATAAAATTATTTTTATAAGGCTCTAAAAAATAACCGATTAGAAATATTTCTACGATGTTTGGTATCTAATGGGTATTTCGCGATAAAAATTTATAATAACAATGAAAATTTTTATTATTTTGTTGAAAAAAATAAAAAAATATGTTAATATATATTTGATAAGTTAATACTAAGGGGGAGCATTAATTTTTATAGTTAATGCTTAACTTTTTTGCTTAATGTACGATAGGTATTATCTTTATCATAAGATGTTATTTTTAAGGAGGTGCTAAGTTATAAAAAAGTTATTTTCTTTTTTTCTAGTCCTTTGTAGTGTATTATTTGTATGTAATATTGGTAATGTTGATGCAAAAGTTGAAAAGAAAAAATATTCAAACTGGCAAGAAGTTGCTAAAGATATGCATATAAAATTTACAGAGGCTAAAGAGTATGCCGATAAAAAAGATTTGAAAAAGGCTTATGAAGCTGTAAATTCTGCTTATTTTGACTATTATGAAGTTCAAGGTTTTGAAAAAAATGTTATGGTTGCAATTTCTAATAGCAGAGTAAATGAAATAGAGGCAATGTTTAGAGAGATTAAACATACTTTTTTAGGAAATTCAAGTGGTTCTATTGAAAAGACAAAAGCCTCAATAGATGAGCTTGATATGAAAGTTTATAAAGATGCACTTGTTTTAGATAAGGTAATTCCAAAAAGTGCTCCAGATTCTGAAGGAAAAGTTGTATTCGGTAATGCTGAAGTTAAACAAGGTGATGAAAAAGCAAAGAATATTCAAAACTTTTTAACATCATTTGGTTTGATGCTTAGAGAGGGATTGGAGGCAATTTTAGTTTGTGTTGCAATTATTGCTTATCTTGTAAAAACAGGAAATAAACATCTTTGTAAAGCAGTTTACATAGGCATGGGTGCTGCTGTTTTATGTAGTTTTGGTTTAGCTATAATGATAAATTATTTATTAGGAGGAGTTGGACAAGAGCTACTTGAAGGTTGGACTATGTTCTTAGCAGTTATTGTTTTATTTTATGTTAGTAACTGGATTTTATCAAAATCTGAAGAAGAGGCATGGGAGAATTATATTCAGTCTAAAGTTCAAAAATCAATAGATAATAAAAGTAAGTGGACTTTAGTTTTTGCAGCTTTTTTAGCTGTATTAAGAGAAGGTGCAGAACTTATATTGTTCTATAAAGCTGCATTTTCAGGTGGGAGTAAAATTTTATATCCTGCAGGTGGTTTTTTAGCAGCGTTAGCTGTTTTAGTGATTGTATTTTTTGTTTTTAGATTTACATCTGTTAAATTACCACTTAAACCATTTTTCTTATTTACAAGTGTACTATTATATCTAATGTGTATCTCATTTATGGGAAAAGGAGTTATAGAATTAACTGAGGCTGGAGTTATTTCAGGTTCAACAGTTATACCTGTAATGCAAGGTTGGAGTATTCCAATTTTGAATATTTACGATAGAGCTGAAACTTTAATTCCACAAATTATGTTATTAATAATAACTGTTTGGATATTAGTAGGACATTATTCAAAATTAAGAAAAATTAAAAAGGAAAGTTAATTATTCTAATAGTTTTTATTGGGATTTAAAAAACTTGTTGTTACAAAAAAATAAAAAATTAGGAGGATTTATTTTATGAAAAAGTCAAGAATGGTTGTAACATTAGCATTATTAGCATCAGTAGGTTTAGTAGGTTGTCAAAAAAATGATACTGGAAAAGTAAATGAATTACAAAAGTCAGTTGAAGAAAAAGACAAAAAAATTGCTGAATTAACTGAAAAATTAAAAGAAGCTGGTGAAGAAGAGGAAGAAGAACCTGAAAAACCGGGTGAATCAGGATTTAAGGAAATCAATATTGGAGAAGAAAAAATTGTAGGACCTTTCCAAGTTGCTGCAGTTTATTTCCAAGGTGTTGATATGATTCCTGAAGGCAGACAACCAAGCGCTGCTGAATCAGATATGCATTTAGAAGCTGATATTCATTTAACTAAGGAAGCTGGTAAAAAATATGGTTTTGGTAATGGAAAAGATATTTGGCCAGCTTACTTAACAGTAAATTACAAAGTTTTATCAGAAGACGGAAAAGAAGTAACTGCTGGTTCAATGATGCCAATGAATGCTGATGACGGTGCTCACTACGGAGTAAATATCAAGAAAAATACTGTTAAAGTAGGAAAATATAAATTGGTTATTGAAATTCAACCATCAGCTGATTACTTATTACACACTGATGAAGAAACAGGTGTTCCTGTAATTAAAGATGGAGGAAAAGCTGCTGCATCTAAATATTATGAAAAACAAACGGTTGAATTCGAATGGAATTATACAGGAGAACAATTACAAAATAAATAATATTTAAATTTTGAATTTAATTTAATTATGACAAATAGGCAAATCCTCTCTTAAAAACTTAAGAGAGGTTTTGCCATATTATGAAATAATAAGAGCCACTCTTTGCTTTTTATCGTGAAATAGTGGATTCTTTTTAGAAGAGAGGTTTTATTTTGGGAAAATTTTATGTTGATGTAATTTTTGCTATATGCACATTTTCTTTTTTCTTTGCATTAGTTTTATCTTTTTTAAAGAAAAATATATCTTTGGCAAATAAAATAATTTCATTTTCAATCTTAGCTGTAGGAATTTTTTTAGGTTTATACATACATATTCTTAGAGTAAAGAATAAAAAGGAAATGGTGCACACAGTTGCAAAATTAAATAGATACGTCTTGGTATTATGTTTATTTATTTTTATTTTAATGAGTATTTCTTTAATAATAAGTTTTTTTGTAAAAAACAAAAAAATATCTAAAGTAATGAAATCTTTAGATTTAGCTTTTATGTTTACATCAATTTCTTGTATGCTTTACTTAATAATACCAAGACTTTTAACTCAAGCTATGGAGTTTATTGCATTTGGAGAGGACTCTGTAAGTACAATGACTTTATTTAGGGTTAGTGGCTATATTTTAGGTATTTTAACTGGAGTGTTACTTGTTTTGGCATTCTATAAATTTTTAATAAGATGTAGTAAAAAACAATATTTTATAATTTTTACTCTAATTTTTATTAATACATTTTTAGAATATGCTTTAAGAGGAATTACTTCTATTGTTAGACTTAAACAATATTTGAAAAAAGACTTTAATATGGGACCGATTTTAACTGAAAATAGTAAAGTTTTTGGAATAAAGACTTTTGATTTGATGATTTTTGAAGATAAAAGTGATGCTTATTTCATAGCAATAGCCTTTGCTATTATATTTATAGGTGTTTTATATTTTGTATATAGCAATTTTAAAGTTAAAGGTGAGTTTGAAAGTAAAGCAAGTTTAAGAAAAGAAAAATGGAGATTAATTGTTAATAGAAGATGGGCATATTTTACAACTGTTTTATCTTTTGTTATGTTATTTTCTGTAACATACTTAAACTACCAACTTACAAAACCCGTTGAATTGACAGCGGCACAACCTTATAAAGAAGAAGGAAACAATATTATAATTCCATTAACTGAAGTTGATGACGGACATTTACACAGATTTTCTTATAATAAAGATGGACATGATATTAGATTTATAGTTGTAAAAAAACCTAATAGTACTTCTTATGGGTTAGGTTTAGATGCTTGTCAAATCTGTGGGATTGCAGGATATTTTGAAAGAAAAGATGATATAGTTTGTAAAAGATGTGATGTTGTTATGAATAAGGCAACAATAGGTTTTAAAGGTGGTTGTAACCCAATTCCTTTTGAATATAAAATTGAAAATTCAAAGATTATAATTGATAAAAGTGTTTTAGATAAAGAAAAAGAAAGATTTCCAATAGGTGAATAATATGTTTTGGAGAATGGTTTTTGGAACTGTAATTAGACAAAGAAAAAAAATGTTTATGATTGCATTCACAGTTGCACTTGGTGTTTCACTTGCAACAGGAATGCTTAATGTAATGCTTGGCGTTGGAGATAAAGTAAATAAAGAGCTTAAAACTTACGGTGCAAATATAAATGTAGTTTCTAAAGAGGCATCTCTTATTTCTGATTTGTATGAAATGGAAAATTCTGAAACTGCAACAAGTGACAAGTATTTAAAGGAAGAAGATTTACCAAAGATTAAGCAAATATTTTGGGGATTTTCTATTGTTGATTTTACTCCTTATCTTGAAAAAACTGCAAAAGTAAATAATCAAAAGACTAAATTTATCGGAACTTGGTTTTCTAAACATATGGATTTATCAACCGGTGAAAAAATAGATACAGGTATGAAAAATCTTAAAAATTGGTGGAAAATAAATGGTGAATGGTTAAATGAGGACGATAACGATAGTGTTATGGTCGGTAGTCTTTTTGCTGGTAAAAATGGAATAAAAATTGGAGATAAAATTGAAGTTAGTAGTGGAAATAAAACTAATTCATATAAAGTAAAGGGGATTTTTGAGTCCGGTGGAAATGAAGATTTAAATATATTTTCTACTTTAAAGACAGCTCAGGATTTATTCTGTATTGAAGGAAAAATTTCAAATATAGAAGTTTCCGCTCTAACAACTCCGGATAATGATTTAGCTAAGAAAGCTACAAGAGACCCTAATAGTTTAACACCTACTGAATATGAAACATGGTATTGTACTGCTTATGTAAGTTCTATTTGTTATCAAATTCAAGAAGTTGTAGAGGATAGTGTTGCTAAACCTATAAGACAAGTTGCTGAGTCAGAGGGTAAAATTTTGGATAAAACAAAATTACTTATGATTTTAATTACTGCACTTGGTTCAATAGGTTCAGCTCTTGGAATTTCAAATCTTGTTACAGCTACTGTAATGGAAAAGAGTCAAGAAATTGGACTTATAAAGGCGATAGGTGGTTCTAATTTAAGAATTATGTTGCTTATACTGACTGAAACGGTTATAACCGGAATTATTGGTGGTATAGCAGGATACTTCATAGGACTTGGTTTTACTCAGATAATTGGTATTACTGTTTTTGGCTCATATATTGAACCTGCTGTTATGGTTATTCCGATAGATATTGCTTTAGTAATAGGAGTTTCTTTAATAGGAAGTATTCCAGCTATTCATTATCTATTTAAACTTAAACCGACAGAAGTTCTTCATGGAAGGTAGGATTGTAATGACTAAAAGAAAAATGTATTTAAAGATGATTTTAAGTTCTTTCGTTAGAAGAAAATCAAGAATGGTAGTAGCTCTTTTAGCAGTAATAATTGGAGCAACAATTATGTCCGGACTTATTACAATATATTTTGATATTCCTAGACAATTAGGAAAAGAGTTTAGGTCTTATGGAGCTAACTTTGTTTGTTTGCCTAATGAAGGGAAAATTAGTGAAGAAGATTATAATAAATTTAAAGAGCTTATAAAAGATAAAAAAATTGTAGGGATTGCTCCTTATAGATATGAAACGACAAAGATAAATCAAAAGCCTTATATTCTTGCAGGTACTGAAATGGATGGTGCGAAGAAAAATAGTCCTTTTTGGTATATTGAGGGAGAATGGTCAACTAATAGTGATACAAATGAAGTTATGGTTGGAAAGGAAATTGCCAATACTTTAGGACTTTCAGTTGGAGATAAATTTAAAGTCGCAGGGGTAAAGCATGGGAAAAGTGCTATTGCATCTGATGTGAATGACTCTGCTGAAAAAAGTAAAAATAAAGATACAGGTGATGATTTTTACGATGTAACTTTGACCGTAAAGGGAATTGTAACTACAGGTGGTAAAGAAGAATCTTTTATATTTCTTAATTTAGCTAAACTTAATGAAATTGTTGAAGATAGTACAAAGATTGACTCTATTGAATGTAGTATTGAGGCAAATCATAATGAATTAGATAGTTTGGCAAAAGATTTGAATGGAAAATTACCAAATGTTTTTGGTACAGCTGTAAAAAGGGTTACTCAATCTCAAGATACTGTTTTGAATAAATTAACAGCACTTATATTACTGGTAAATGTTGTAATTTTAGTTTTAACAACAATATCCGTTTCTACAACTATGATGGCAATAATTGCTGAAAGAAGAAAAGAAATCGGACTTAAAAAAGCGCTTGGTGCTCATAATAAAGAAATAATTATGGACTTTATTGGAGAAAGTGTATTACTTGGATTGATAGGTGGAATTATAGGCGTTGGATTAGGATTTTTGTTTGCACAAAGAGTTAGTCTTAGTGTCTTTGGCAGAACAATTACTTTCCAATATTTATTAATTCCTGTCATTATTGTTGTTTCAGTATTAGTAACTACTGCCGGTTGTATATTACCGGTTAAAAAAGCTGTTGAAATAGACCCGGCTTTAGTATTAAAAGGAGAATAAACTATGGAAAATGATAAAGTAATATTAGAACTAAAAGATGTTTCTAAAATTTATGAATCAGTTAATGCTCTTAGCAATATAAATTTAAAAGTAAAAAAAGGCGATTGGATTGCTATAATGGGTTCATCAGGTTCAGGAAAGACAACTATGATGAATATAATCGGTTGTATGGATAGACCGTCTAATGGACAAGTTTTAATTGACGGAGTTGATATTTCTAAAGAAAGCCAAAAGAATCTTACAAAGATTAGAAGAGAAAAGATTGGACTTGTTTTCCAACAATTCCATTTGATTAGTTATTTAACTGCTCTTGAAAATGTAATGGTTGCTCAGTATTATCACAGTATGATTGATGAAAAAGAGGCTTTAGAGGCTCTTAGAAAGGTTGGTCTTGCAGATAGAGCAAAGCATTTGCCTAGTCAATTATCTGGTGGAGAACAACAAAGGGTTTGTATCGCAAGAGCTTTGATAAATAATCCTGAAATTATTTTAGCAGATGAACCGACTGGTAACTTAGATGAGGCAAATGAAATTATGGTCATAGATATTTTAAAGCAACTTCATAAAGAAGGAGCAACTATAATTGTTGTTACTCACGACCCTGAGGTTGGAGATGAAGCAATGAGAAAAATAACTTTAGATTATGGGAAAATTGTGGATGATAAATTATTGACAATCTAGTTGCTTGATGATATACTAAAAAACGTGATGATAGTATGTTATATAAAATTTTATTTCATCACGTTTTTAGTTAATTTAATTTTAAAATTTGAAGAACAATTTGTTTTATTTGGTGGTGGATATGAAAAAGAAAAATTTTAAATTAAGTACAATTCTAATTTTATTTACAATGTTTGTTACAGCTTGTGGTGGTAAAAAAGAATTGAAAGACGGAACGTTTGAAGGAAATTATAAAGATGACAGTTCTACTGTTAAAGTAGTTATTACTGTTAAAGATAAAAAAATTGTTGACTGTATTAGAGAAGAAAGAGATAATAAAACTAATAAGATAAAAGATGAAAGTTATGGCAAAGATGATGCAGACTTTAATTACAAACAAGCTCAAAAAGCAGTAAAAAACAGTCAAGGATATGCTAAGAAATTAGTAGAAGTTCAAGATATTGATAAGGTTGATTCAGTTAGCGGAGCAACTGTTTCTTACAAGAGATTTAAGAGTGCAGTTAAAGACGCTTTGAATAAATAATTTTTTAATAGGGGGATTTTTTATGAAAATTTTAAAAGAAAAATGTGTAAATATAGTAGTTTTAGTGCTAGGTATAATTTTGGCATTAACACCTTTTGTTATAGCTCCTGTTTGTCCGGCAATGGCGAATGGAATGAGAATGAGCTGTTATTATAGTGGATTACTTGCTACTTATGTTGGAATTGGTATAGTTATTACCTCATTAATTTCAATTTTTGTAAATAATAAGGTTGTTAATATTGTTTTGAACATTGTTAATATACTTGCCGGACTTTCTGTTCACTTAATACCACATAAAATTATTAAAATTGTTATTGGGGCAAAAAAAGATGGAAGTCCAAAATTTATGGGATATTGTATGAAAGATACTATGAAATGTATTTCAAATCATACATTTACAATAGTTTCTGCTTTAGGAATTGCAATAGCTGTTATTTCACTTATTTATGTTTGTTACATTTTTATAAAAAGAGAAAATTAATTTAGATAAAAGAGAGTGTGGAAATGAGTAAAAAAATTGACGTTAAATTTTTAGCAAAAGAAAATATTAGAAAAAAACCACTTAGAAGTATTTCTTTGATTAGTATAATTGCTATTTTTGTTTTGTTTTTATTTTGTGGAACTATTTTATCATCAAGTATTTCAGGAGGAGTAAACAACCTTTCAAACAGACTTGGTGCAGATATTATTGTCGTTCCTGAAGGATACAAAGCAAATATTGAAAGTGTTTTATTAAAAGGTGAGCCAAGTGAATTTTATCTTCCAAATGATTCTTTAGAAAAAATAAAAAAAATAGAAGGTATAGAATCTGTAACTCCTCAACTTTATGTAGCTACACTTTCAGCGTCTTGCTGTTCATATCCGGTTCAAATAATTGGGATAGATTATGAATCAGACTTTTTGATTAAGCCTTGGTTACAAAAAACTCTTAATCGTGAGTTAAAGGACGATGAAGTTATTGTTGGAAATCATATAGTTGGAGAAAAAAATTCTAAAGTTAAATTTTTCGAAGAAGAACTTGATATAGTTGGTAAACTTGAACAAACAGGAATGGGTTTTGATGCAACAGTTTTTGTTAATATGAAAACTGCTAGAAAACTTGCAAAAGCAAGTGAAAGAATACAAAAAAATCCTGCATCTGAGGGAGAAAAAGTTTCTACTATTTTGTTAAAATTAAAGCCAAATTATAGTGCATCAGAAGTTTCAAACAAGATTATGAAAGAATATGCTAAAGATGGAATTTTTGCTATGTTTAGTAAAAAGTTTGTAAATGAAGTTTCTTCAAACTTAAAAGTTATTTCAAGCTATATTTATATCTCAATATCAATAATTTGGATAATGTCAATGATTCTTTTAGCTGTTGTATTCTCTGTTATACTTAATGAAAGAAAGAAAGAGCTTAGCATTTTAAGAGTTTTAGGAGCATCAAAGAAAAAGCTAGCTAGTATTATAATGTATGAATCATTATATATAGGATTTTACGGTTCAGTTCTTGGAATAGTTGTTGGAATGATTACAGTATTTTCATTAATACCAATAATTCAAAAGAATTTGAATTTACCATTTTTAACTCCTTCAATAATGAATTTGCTTTTGGTTTCATTATTTAGTTTATTTGTTGGAACAGTAGTAGGTTGCTTATCTTCAATAAATGCTACTAGAAAAATTAGTAAAACAGATGCTTACTTAACAATGAGGGAGAATGATTAATATGCTAAAGATTGAAAATTTATATAAAACTTATGTTAGAGCAAAAGAATTTAATGCTTTAGATGATGTTAATTTGGAAATAAATGATGGTGAATTTATTACAATTATTGGTAAATCCGGAAGTGGAAAATCAACTCTTCTAAATATAATTTCAGGAATATTAAGTCCAACAAGTGGGAAAGTATTTCTTGACGATAAGGAGATAAGTGCTCTTTCAGATGATGAAAAGTCATTTATAAGAAATGATTCAATAGGATTTGTTCCACAATCAACGGTAACATTATCAACACTTAATGTTTTGGACAATGTTTGTTTACCTTTCTTTTTAAGTAAAAGAGAAGGCGATGTTGTTGGACGTGGAAGATATCTTTTAAAAGAATTGGGAATAGAACATTTAGAAAATTCTTATCCAAGAGAACTATCAGGAGGAGAGCTTAGAAGAGTTACAATCGCAAGAGCTTTGATGAACCACCCAAAAGTAATTCTTGCAGATGAGCCGACTTCCGATTTGGATATAGAAAACACAAAAGAAGTTTTGGGAATTTTAAAAAAGATAAACAAAGACAATAACACTACAATCATACTTGTTACACACGACCTTGCTTGCTTAGAATATTCAGACAAAACATACACAATGTCCTCAGGAAAAATAACAGAAGGGAAAAATATTTAATATGATTTAAAAAACTGATTAATTCAAAATTAATCAGTTTTTTATGCCTTTAAGGTACTCGTAAGAGTCATGCTGAGCGTAGCGAAGTCAATCTAGCCCTAACTTGTTTGCTTGAACACCTTCAAGCATGATACTTTATTTAACTTTAGTAATTTTAATTCGTGTTTTGTATTATGAGGTGTTATAAAAAATAATCTAAAATACTTGACATTGTAATGTCTTTATGTTATTATCTTATGAGGAATATGATGTATAGTTATGTTCAAATTTGGTTTTCAAGGAGGTGTTTCCATGAGAGATAAAGTTGTATTAGCATGTACAGAATGTAAAAACAGAAACTACAATACTAAGAAAAACAAGAAAGTTACTACTAACAGAATTGAGTTAAACAAATATTGTAAGTTTTGTAAAAAACACACTCTTCACAGAGAAACAAAATAGTTAGGAAATGGAGGAGAGTAGTATGGCAAAAACTACTGAACAAAAGCAAGCAAAGTCTAGCTTTATGCGTGGAGTTCGTCATGAATTCAAAAAAATTGTTTGGCCTTCTAAAAAAAGTGTTTTTTATTATAGCCTTGCAGTAGTTGCAATATCTATAATCAGCTCAACTATGATTTGGGGATTAGATAATGTATTAAAAAGATTGTTAGGTTTAATTATCCATTAATTATTAAGGAGGGAAGGACTTTAGTCCGCTTTATATGACAACAGAAGAATTAAAGGATATTAAAGAAAAAGAGGCCAGATGGTATGTGGTACATACATATTCTGGACACGAAAACAAAGTGAAGGCTAATATCGAAAAATTAGTTATTAATCGTGGTAATGACATTGATATATTTGAAGTTGTTGTTCCAACGGTTAAGGAAGAAACAGAAACTGGAAAGATTAAAGAAAGACAACTATTTCCGGGATATGTTTTAGTAAAAATGATAATTACAGATATTTCTTGGTATTTAGTTAGAAATACTAGAGGAGTAACTGGATTTGTTGGTTCAGGAAATAAACCTGTGCCATTATCAGAACAAGAAGTTGAGGCTTTAGGAGTTTCAACAAAACCATATAATGATGTGGATATAAACGAAGGAGATTCTATTACAATTATAGATGGAGCATTTAAAGATTTAACTGCTAAGGTAATAGAGGTATCTCCAGAAAATGGTAAATTAAAAGCTTTCGTTTCTTTATTTGGAAGAGATACACTTGCTGAATTAGACTTTAGCGACGTTGTAAAAAATTAAATTTGAAGATAATTTGAAATATTCAAAACAGAGATATACGAGAGTGGGAGGGGTTTAGCACCCGAAAACCACATTAGTTTTTAAGGAGGAACTATAAAATGGCTAAAAAAGTACAAGCATTAGTAAAATTACAAATTCCAGCAGGAAAGGCAACACCTGCTCCACCAGTAGGTACTGCACTTGGACCTCATGGTGTAAATATAATGCAATTTACAAAAGAATTTAACGCAAGAACAGCTGACCAAGTTGGTTTAATTATTCCGGTTGTGTTGACTGTTTACCAAGATAGATCATTTACATTCATCACTAAGACTCCACCAGTACCTGTATTAATTAAGAAAAAATTAGGTATTGAATCAGGTTCAAAAGTACCAAACAGAGATAAAGTTGGTAATTTAACTAAAGAACAAGTTAGAGAAATAGCAGAAGTTAAAATGCCGGACTTAAATGCAGCAAGCATTGAAGCAGCTATCAGTATGGTTAAAGGTACTGCTAGAAGTATGGGAATAACTGTAGAAGAGTAATATTAAGTGGGAGCAAAATAAGCGAACACCACAAGGAGGATATAAATGAAAAAAGGTAAAAAATATTTAGAAAGTTTAAAATTAATAGACAAAACAAATTTATACGATTTAAAAGAAGCATGTGATTTAGCGATTAAAACTTCAACTGCAAAATTTGATGAAACAGTAGAATTACATGTTAAGTTAGGTGTTGACTCAAGACACGCTGACCAACAAGTTAGAGGTACAGTAGTATTACCTCACGGAACTGGTAAAACTTTAAGAGTTTTAGTTTTATGTAAAGAAAACAAAGCTCAAGAAGCTAAAGATGCCGGTGCTGATTATGTTGGTGGAGATGATTACATTCAAAAAATTCAAAATGAAAACTGGTTTGAATTTGACGTAATTGTTGCAACTCCTGATATGATGGGTGTTGTTGGTAGAATTGGTAAAGTTTTAGGACCTAAAGGTTTAATGCCAAACCCTAAATCAGGAACAGTTACATTTGATGTAGCTAATGCTATTAAAGAAATTAAAGCTGGTAAAGTAGAATACAGAGTTGATAAAGCTAATATCGTTCACTGCCCTGTAGGAAAAGTTTCTTTCGGAGCAGAAAAGATTGAAGAAAACTTAAGAACATTAATTTCTGCTATTATTAAAGCTAAACCAGCCGCAGCAAAAGGAAAATATTTAAGATCAGTTTCTATTGCTACAACAATGGGACCTGGAATTAAATTAGCTTCTACAAGATTAGGAGAATAATTATATTAAGACACCTTAGGGTGTCTTTTTTTATGTGAAAATTTTAGATGATGATTTTAGTATGAAAACATTATTAAAAAATATATTTTAAATTTATCAAAAAGTTTTTTGAAAAATATTCTTTTTATATATGGACTTTTCTATATTTTTTTGATATAATCTAAATTAAAGAATTAAAAAATAAAGGAGGAAAATATGTTAAAGGAAAAGGTTGTAGTTAATTCAGAGATTGGGCTTAATGCTAGAGTGGCTTCTATGTTTTTACGAAATTCGGTAAAATTCAATTCAGATATTATTTTAATAAAAGATAATAATAGATATAACGGAAAAAGTATTTTAAGTATTTTATCCATGCAAGTAGGAAATGGGGAAGAGATAGAAATAGAAATAACAGGAGATGACGAGAAACAAGCAATAGTTTGTTTAACAGCTTTCTTTAAACAAGACTTGAGAGAGTATTATACTATTTAATCTACATATAAATTAAAATATAGTAAAAAAATTTCTGCTAAGATAACTTAAATTAATTTAAATTTATATCATAAAAAAAATCCCTAAAAAGGGATTTTTAGAGTTCAGACAAAACTAATGCTTTGTATGCACTCTGAATACTGGTTAACCCAGTATTTTTTTTGCCCATATTTTGTGTCTTATTACTATTAGATAGATATAGTATGGTATTTTAAATGAATATATTTTAAAAATAATTTAGATTTTTTATATAAAAATTTTTTATTAATAATATAAAAAATTAGTAAAAAATATTTTTTTGTTTTGATAAAAATTTAAGTTTTTGTATTGTCTATAAAACTAAATTAAATTTAATTGTTATTAAAATTAACAAAATAACGGTTCGGATAAAATATTTCTTTTGAAAAAACGTCAAAATTTTTAATACTTCATAGGCTAAATGCTTGAAAAATCTTATAAATTTTGCTATACTTTAAGTGTAAAATAGTCTAATTACTGACTATATTTCACAAAGAATAACCGTATATTAGTTATATACTAGAATGAGTACATATTTATATTTTTAGACTTTACAATTTAATACTTAATGTTTAAAAAAACATATACTATTTATTTTTTATATTCTTTATATGGTTTTTCTAAACTTTTTAAAAGGAGGCAAATTATGGCTTTTGTTTTTAATGTTGAAGAAAATCAAGACAAAATAAATGAACTTTGTGAATTTATCGATAAGAAAAAAGACATTCCTGGAGCGTTGATGCCGGTTTTACAGGAAGCTCAAAGTATTTTTGGTTATCTTCCAGAAGAAATTATGGATTTGATAGCAAAGAGAATGAAGATATTTCCTGCTAAAGTGTTTGGAGTGGCGACTTTTTATTCACAATTTTCATTCATTCCAAAAGGTAAGTACCAAGTTTCTGTTTGTATGGGAACTGCTTGCTATGTAAAAGGTGCTCAAGAAATTTTAGATGAGTTCTGCGATAGAATAGGGGTAGCTGTTGGCGGAACAAGTGAAGATTTAAAATTCTCTGTGGCTCAAACTCGTTGTATCGGGGAATGTAACTTAGCTCCTGTAGTTACAATAAATGAAGATGTTTATGCTTATATTAAAAAGGCAGACATTAGAAGAATAATGAGAAAGTATAAATAGGGGTGATTTTATGATAAAGACTCAAGTAGATATGAAAGTACTAGATACTATCAAAGAAAAAAACTATCCTCTATTAATTGAAAGGTTAAAACAAGAACCTGAAAAGTACATAGTTGACGAAAACGGTATTCGTCTAAAAGGGGAGTTTTTTGAAAAACAAACTAGAATTGCTTTAAAGAATTTTGGTATTGTTGATGAACATAGTGTTGAAGAATATGTTGCTTTAGGTGGTTACTATGCTTTAGCTAAGGTTATTAGTAGTTGTACTCCTGAAGATGTAGTTAATGAAATGAAAAATTCAGGTCTTAGAGGACGTGGTGGTGCAGGTTTCCCTACTGGTAGAAAGTGGGAAGGTGCTATGCAACAACCTGCAGGACAAAAATATGTTGTATGTAATGCCGATGAAGGTGACCCTGGTGCGTTCATGGATAGGTCTATCCTTGAAGGCGACCCACATTCAGTATTGGAAGGAATGGCAATCTGTGGTTATGCAATAGGGGCTGATAGAGGTTTTATTTACGTTAGAGCTGAATATCCTAAGGCTGTTGTAAACTTAAGAGAGGCTATTAAAAAAGCTGAAGATGCAAATCTTCTTGGCGATAATATTATGGGAACAGATTTTAGTTTCCATGTTGAATTAAGACTTGGTGCTGGAGCGTTTGTTTGTGGTGAAGGTACTGCTCTTATTGAATCTATTGAAGGTAAACGTGGTATGCCTAGAACTAAGGTTTACAGAACAACTGTTAAAGGTTTATTCCAAAAACCTACAGTTTTAAATAATGTTGAAACTTTTGCAAATGTTCCACAAATTTTGGATAAGGGTTCTAATTGGTATAAATCAATCGGAACAGAAGATAGTTCAGGAACTAAGGTATTTGCTCTTGTAGGTAAGGTTGCAAATGCAGGTCTTGTTGAAGTTCCTATGGGTACTACTATTAATGAAATTGTATATGGTATCGGTGGTGGTACCGGTAATGATAAAAAAGTAAAAGCTGTACAAACTGGTGGACCATCAGGTGGTTGTATTCCGACTGATTACTTTGATACTCCGGTAGATTTCGGTTCTCTTGCGAAAATCGGTTCTATTATGGGTTCAGGTGGTATGGTTGTTATGGACGAAACTGACTGTATGGTTGACATCGCTAGATTTTTCTTGGACTTTACTGTTGAAGAATCTTGTGGTAAATGTGTTCCTTGTAGAGAAGGTACAAAGAGAATGTTAGAATTACTGGAAAAAATAACTTCCGGTAAAGGTGAAGACGGAGATATTGAAAGACTTGAAGACCTTTCAGAAACTATTACTGTTGCATCTCTTTGTGGTCTTGGACAAACTGCTGCAAACCCAGTAGTAAGTACGCTTCATTATTTTAGAAATGAGTATGAGGCTCATATTTATGATAAGAAATGTCCTGCTGGAGTTTGTCAATCACTTCTTGAGTTCTTTATTACAGACAAATGTGTTGGCTGTACTAAATGTGCTAAAGCTTGTCCAGTTGACTGTATTACTGGTGTTCAAAAGGAATTACATGTTATTGAACCTTCTAAATGTGTTAAATGTGGCTCTTGTGAAGATGCCTGTCCAGTTAATGCTATAATCAGAAGATAGGTTCAGGAGGTATATTATGGCTAATATGATTAATTTAACTATAAATGGCAAAAATGTTAGTGTTGAAAAAGGAACTACTATCATTGAGGCTGCTAAAAAAGTTGGAGTTGATATTCCTAACTTATGTTATGAAAAAAGCCTTACTGCCTTTGCTGGTTGTAGAATGTGTGTTGTTGAAATTGAAGGAAGCAGAAAGCTAGAAACTGCTTGTTCTACACTTGCTAAAGAAGGTATGGTTGTTAATACTGAAAGTGAAAAATTAACAAAAATAAGAAGAAATATTTTAGATTTACTATTTTCTAACCACCCAAGTGATTGTTTAACTTGTGATATGGTTGGTAATTGTAAATTACAAGAATATTGTTATAGATATGGAATGAAAAAAGGTACTTGGATTGGTGAAGTTCAAAATCATGAAATTGATGCTAACAATCCTGTTATGATTAGAAATCAAAACAAATGTATCCTTTGTGGTAAATGTGTTAGAGTTTGTCAAGATGTTCAAGTTACAGGTGCTATTGACTTTGTAGATAGAGGTTTTGTTGCTCATATAGGAACACATAAAAATTTAGATTTAAATACAGAAAACTGTAGATTCTGTGGACAATGTATCAGCGTTTGTCCAACAGGTGCTTTACTTAATAAGCAATTAATGGGAACTAGACCATGGGAAATTAAAAAAGTTAGAACAACTTGTCCTTTCTGTGGTACTGGTTGTAACTTTGATTTAAATGTTAATACTAGAACTGGAAAAGTTATTGGTGTTACTCCAAATCCAGATTCTCCTATAAATGGAACACAACTTTGTGTTAAAGGAAGATTTCATGTTGACTTAATAAACAGTGAAGATAGACTTACTGACCCATTGATTAAAAGAAATGGTGTTTTTGAAAAAGCAACTTGGGATGAAGCACTTAATTTAATTGTTGATAAGTTTAACGAAATAAAACAAAATTACGGACCAGATGCTATTGCTGGATTATCTTCTGCTAGAACTTGTAATGAAGATAACTATACATTCCAAAAAATGATGCGTGTGGCTGTTGGAACAAACAACGTTGACCACTGTGCGAGAACCTGACATGCTCCTACAGTTGCAGGTCTTGCAACAACACTTGGAGAAGGAGCAATGACAAACACCGTTAATGAAGTTTTTGATACAGATTTAATGTTTGTTATTGGGTCAAACTCAACAGAAGCCCACCCTATAATTGGAAATAAAATGCAACAATCTCACAGAAAAGGAACTAAACTTATAGTTGTTGATCCTAGAAAAACTGAGATTGCAAGAGAAGCAGACTTACACCTTTCTTTAAAATCAGGTACAGATGCTGCCTTAATAAATGGAATGTTACATATCATCATAAAAGAAGAACTTTATGATAAAGAATATGTAAAAGAAAGAGTTGAAGGCTTTGAAAATGTTAAAGAAATTGTAGAAAAGTACACTCCTGAACTTGTAAGTAAAATTACAACTCTTCCAGTTGAACAAATTTATAAAGCTGCAAGGATGTTCGCAGGAGTAAATGTTGCTGCAATTTACTATACACTTGGAATAACAGAACATACAACAGGTACTTCTAATGTAATGAATCTTTCAAACCTTGGACTTGTTTGTGGATATATCGGTAAAAAAGGTGGCGGTATAAACCCAATGCGTGGACAAAACAATGTACAAGGAGCATGTGATGTGGCAGCTCTTCCAAATTATTATCCTGGATATAGAAAAGTTGTTGAAGAAAAAGATGCTTTATTATTTGAAGAAATTTGGGGAACTAAATTAAATAGAAAATTAGGTCTTAGAATTCCAGAAATGTTAGATGAAGCTGTTGAAGGAAAACTTAAAGCGATGTATGTAATGGGAGAAGATCCAATACTTTCAGACCCTGATGCAAACCATGTTAAACATGCTATGGGTAATTTGGACTTTTTAGTAGTTCAAGATATTAACTTAACTGAAACTGCAAAAATTGCAGATGTTGTATTACCAGCTACATGTTATGCAGAAAAAGATGGAACATTTACAGCTTCTGAAAGAAGATTACAAAGAGTTAGAAAAGCTGTTGACGCTCCGGGACAAGCTCGTGTTGACTGGGAAATATTAGCTGATATAGCAAGAAGACTTGGAGCTAAGGGATTTGATTTTAAAACATCTGAAGATGTATTTAATGATATAAGAAAAGCAATGCCTACATACAGAGGTATAACTTATGATAGAATAGATAAAGAAAATGGTATTCAATGGCCATGCTATGATGAAAATGATCCAGGAACACCATATTTACACAAAGGTAAATTTGTGAGAGGTCCTAAAGCTCTTATGGTACCAGTTGAATATGAAGGACCAAAAGAACTTGAAAATGAAGAATATCCTATCATTCTTACAACAGGTAGAGTATTATATCATTACAATGTAATGACAAGATATTCAAATGCATTAGATTCTATTCAACCTCATGAATTGATTGAAATTTCAAAAGAAGATGCTGAAAAACATGATATAGAAAATGGAGATTTTGTTAGAGTAACTTCAAGAAGAGGAAGCGTTGTTGGTAGAGCTAAAATTACAGACAGAGTAAAAGAAGGACTTATGTATATGACTTTCCACTTCTCTGAAACACCGGTTAACCAACTAACAAGTTCACACTATGATCCAATCTCAAAAACAGCAGAATATAAAGTAACTGCTGTTAATATCAAGAAAGTAAATAAACTTGATAAAGGATTGGAAAGTGAAAAATTCGTTGACTTAAATGAATTGGTTGAAGAAATAGTTTAATTGAAAAGTATTAAAAGTTGAAGACTTGTTCTTCAACTTTTTTTATGTTTAAATCCGTTTTTTGTTGAAACTTGTGTAGATTTGATATATACTTATAGTAATATATTTATTTTTATTTGAGGAGAAGATTATGAATAAGATTTTATTAGTTGAAGATGAAGATAATATTAGATTATTTACAAAAATAAATCTTGAAAGAGAAGGTTTTGAAGTTTTAGAGGCTGAAAGTGGAGAAAAGGGTGTAGAACTTGCTTTAAAATACAATCCACAAGTTGTTATTTTAGATATAATGTTACCTGGAATAGACGGTTTTGAAGTTTGTAAAATTTTAAGAGAAAAACTTCCTAAGATTGGTATAATAATGCTTACCGCAAAAACTCAAGATGTTGATAGAATTAATGGATTAGAAAATGGTACTGATGATTATTTAAGCAAACCATTTAATCCGGTTGAGCTTATTTTGAGAATTAAATCTTTGATAAGACGTATAGATTCAATCCAAAATAATAGTGATTTAATTAATATTTATCCTTTTAAATTGGATTTGTATTCTAAAACTTTTTATAAAGAAGGTAAAGAAATAGAACTTACACCAACAGAACTTGCAATGGTTACTATTTTTGTTTCTAATCCGGGAAGAGCATTTTCAAGAAATGAACTTTTGAATATGACTTGGGGTGAAGATTTCGAAGGGGATATTAAAATAGTAGATGTTAATATAAGACGTCTTAGAGCTAAGATTGAAGATAATTCAAGTAAACCAAAGTATATTGAAACTGTTTGGGGGACGGGTTATAGATGGAATTCAAACTAAGATATGGTAAATTAGTTGAAAAATTTAGTAATCTTAAGGAACTTTTTTTGAAGAAATCTTTAAGAATTAGAATAATGACTCAATTTTTCTGGATTATTGCTTTAATTGTAATATTTTTTGAAATTTTTTTAGTCTTTACAATAAAAAATTATTATTATTCCGGAGTTACAGGAATCATTCAAAGTCAGGCAAAATATAGTGCGAAGTTATATGAAATTCATTTGGCTAATTCCAGTCTGTCTGAGTTGGTTTTAGATGATTCTGAAGAGTTTTATAGTGAAGTAAATGCAGAAGTTCAGATTTTGAATAACTCAGGGAAAGTACTATTGGATACTGTTAATGGCAATGAGATAGGAAAAGTTTTAACAAGTGGCGATGTTGATTCTGCTAAAAATGGAAGTAATGGTTCTAGTATTTATAAAAATTTAATTTCTAAAAATAATGAATTAGCTGTATCTATTCCACTTAATAATGGTAGTGAACAGATTGGTATTGCAAGATTTATAATATCAATGGAAAATATAGATAATATGATTACTCAAAGATATCTGGTATTTTTCTTGTTTGGATTTTTTGTTTTAGTTATCGCTATAAGTATAAGTGTTTTTATGAGTGGTAAAATAGTTTATCCTATTCAAAAACTTACTAATGTAGCTTTGAATTTGGCTGACGGTAGGCTACACGAAAAAGCCGATGAAGTTGGGGATTATGAGATTTCTCAACTTGGAAGTACAATGAATTTAATGAGTGAAAACTTGATTAAAAAAGAACAACTTAAAAAGGACTTTATTTCAAGTATTTCCCATGAGCTTAGAACTCCTCTAACTGTAATAAAAGGTTGGGCTTTTACTTTACAATCTGAGGCTAAAGGGAATAAACTTTTAGAGGATGGGTTGATTATCATAGAAAAAGAAAGTGATAGACTTGGTAATATGGTTACTGAGCTTTTGGACTTCTCGGAACTTAGTAGTGGAAGACTCATAATGAATAAGGAATTGTTGGACCTTAATGAACTTGGTGTATTTATAAATAAACAATTAATGCCAAAATCTAGTGCTAAAAATATAGATATGATTTTAAATTATGATGAGTCTAATAGTGTAATGGTTATGGCTGATAGGGATAGAATTAAGCAAGTCCTTATAAATATTTTAGATAATGCTTTGAAATTTACTGATGAGGGTGGAGTTGTTTTAACTGATATAAAGATTGAAGGTGAAAAGGCTGTTGTTGAAGTTATAGACAATGGTTGTGGTATCTCGGAAGAAGAAATTTCTTTAGTAACAGGAAAATTTTATAAAGGGTCAAACAGCAATTCGCATACAGGTCTTGGCTTATCTATTTGTGAAGAAATCGTTAAAGCTCATAATGGTAATTTGATTATAAGAAGTGTTTTAGAAAAGGGAACAGTAGTTAGGGTTGAGTTACCACTTGAAAAAGGAGATATTCAAAATGAAACATAAAAAATTAATACTTAGCAGTATAGGAATAAGCTTATTGGGATTAATTGTTTTACTGTTTTTCGTTTTAAGAGCTAATTTTTTTAAATATACAGATATAAACTCTATGATTTTAGAGCCAAAGTCTGATTCACTTTTGATATCCGGTACTTGGAAGTTGGAGTCGGTTACCACTATAAGCGACGGAAGTGAATCTACAAGTGAAGATGATAAATTGTATGTTAGCAAAAATTTTGTTTCTTTTGAAAAAATTTCTACAAATAATCCTAAGTTTAAATTTAGAAGATTGAATTTTAAAAATTATTTATTGTATAACGGGGTTATTACTGATAAAATTAAAATTGATTCAGACGAAGTTACCGTTGTTTCTATAAGAGATGAAAAAAACTTTTATAAAGAATTTATTGTTATAGATGAAAATAAAATTTCTACAATTTACAATAAGAAATATTATGTTTTTGAAAGAGTTTCTTTTGATGTTGAAGAAAAATTGATTGGAGATTCCGGCACGGAAGATGTTTCTAAGAAAAAAGATATATCTTTTTTGATAGGTCTTAAAAGTGTAGGAACGGGTAATGTCGATTATGAAACTTTGTTAATTAGAAAAAATGGAGAAAAAAAGATAACTATAAACAAGGCGTCAGGGCTATTTATAAATAATAAAAATAAATTTTTTATCGCTAATTCGATTGGCGATAAAATTTATATTTCTGATGATTATGAAAATAATTCTGAAAAAAAGATATTGGATATAAAAAACGCTACTATAAATTTTTTAAGTGAAAATTATATAAGTGTTGAATCTTATAATACAGATACGAGCAAAAAAAATTATTCTATATATAATATCAATAGCTTGTCTGATGAAAATAAAATTTCAATAAAAGATATTGCCGGAGATAGAGGAGAACAGGCATATTTTAATAAGATAAGAAAACTTGGGTATTCAAGTGAAAATATCACTTCTTTTGATATGAGAAATTTTGGAGTTAAGAGAAATAATTTTGGCTGGGTTTTTAAAGGTATTTTAAATAATTATTCACATAATAATTTTATTTCTAGTGAGATTAATTTAGATTTAATACCTAAAGTTAATATTTTTTCGAATAAATCGAGTAAAATTTCAAAAATAAAAGTAAAAGAAAAGGCTAAAAATGTTTTAGATTATTTTATTTCTCCTGATGAAAGTATGATAGTAATTTTGACTGCAGATGATATATCCGTATATGGGATAAAAAATCAGAAAATCGAAACTTTGCCAATTTCTACAATTAGCTTAAATAGTAGAAGAGAAGTTGTTAATTTTCAATGGGAAAGCGCGATTAGTAGTGAATTAACTTATAATGAATTTTTAAAAATTAAACAATTAGAATTGAAAAAAACTATATAAAAAATCTCTATGAATAATATAGAGATTTTTTTGTTATAATATTTTGTTCTTAAATTGAATTTATGTCTAATCCTTTTTTTAATTCATTTATTTCTTCCACCATAAAGTCTTTAAATATTTTATTTACATTTGAAAATTGTAAATTCTTATTGTAAACAAAATAGAATTTTCTATTTAAATAAATATTTTTTATATTTAAAATTTTAACCTTATCTTTGAAAGGAGAAATATTTAACATTCTTTGAGAAACGAATCCACTTCCAACGCCTTTTGTTACAAGTTCTAAAATTGTGTTTGTATCGTGAATTATGGCAACACTATTTGAAATTACATTTAATGCATTATTTCTCTTCAACTCATCTTCTACTATTTGTCTAGTACCTGAACCTATTTCTCTTAAAATAATTTTATCATTCTTTAAATCGTCAATACTTATTACTGAATAATTTTTTAAATCAGGATATGCGTCTTTATTAACAACATACACTATGTGGTCATCCATAATTTGAGTGTAAATCAATTTAGGGTTAGATATTTTCAATCCAACTATACCGAAGTCTGTTTCTCCAACTAAAATGCTGTCTATTACAGTTCTTGAATCATCATTACTTATATTAAACGAAATATCAGGAAATGAATTTGAAAATTTTTCAATTAAATCCGGTAATATAATCTTTCTTGGAACAGAAGACACACAGATATTTAAAGTTCCCTTTAGGTTTTGTGAATATATATCTAAATCTCTTATAATTTCGTCATAAGAAGATAATATATTAAGAGCATGTTTATATACTATACTTCCTGCTTGAGTTAGAGTAACACTTCTTCTAGTTCTAACAAAAAGGGAAGTATTAAGTTCTGATTCAAGTGCTTGTATATGATTTGTTACAGACGGTTGAGTTATGTATAAAACATCGGCTGTTTTAGTAAAAGATTTTGTTTTAACTATTGTAATAAAAGTTTCTAACTGTTTAAAATCCATAATATCCTCCATAAAATACATATTAAATTTATAATATATATATTTTTATTTATTATAACATTTTTTTAACAAAAAGTAAATATTAATAAAATATAATGAATTTATTGAGAATGTTTTTGATAAAATGTTGAAGTTTCAATCTTTGTATATTAAAGATAAATTTTATTTAAAAATTTACAGAAAACGTGTTGACTTAAGAAATAAAATATGTTAATATATCTTTGTTAGGGGGTATGTAAAATGTTTTCAAACGAGAATATAAAGAAAGTTGATCCAAGTATTGCTGAAATATTGGATAAAGAGTACGAAAGACAAAATAGTCATATTGAATTAATAGCATCTGAAAATTGGGTAAATGATGCGATTTTAGAGGCAGCTGGAAGTATATTAACTAATAAA
This sequence comes from Parvimonas parva, assembly GCF_016552165.1. Taxonomy (GTDB): domain Bacteria; phylum Bacillota; class Clostridia; order Tissierellales; family Peptoniphilaceae; genus Parvimonas; species Parvimonas parva. The sequence goes on from NZ_JACVDA010000017.1 coordinate 28,156, forward strand.
TATGCTGAAGGATATCCTGGAAAAAGATATTACGGTGGTTGTGAAGTAGTAGATGATGCAGAAAGATTAGCTATTGAAAGAGTTAAAGAACTTTATGGTTGTGAATATGCAAACGTTCAACCTCATTCAGGTTCTCAAGCTAACTTTGCAGCATTTTTTGCTATTTTAAATCCTGGTGATACTTACATGGGTATGAATTTAAACCATGGTGGACATTTAACACATGGAAATCCTATTAACTATTCAGGAAAGATATATAATCCGGTTCCTTATGAAGTTGATGAAAATGGATATATAGATTATGATGAAGTTTTAAGAATTGCAAAAGAATGCAAACCTAAATTAATTTTAGCTGGAGCATCTGCTTATGCAAGAAAAATAGATTTTAAAAAGTTTAGAGAAATTTGTGATGAAGTAGGAGCAGTATTAATGGTAGATATGGCTCATATAGCAGGACTTGTTGCTGCAGGATTACATGAATCACCAATCCCTTATGCTGACGTAGTTACTTCTACAACACATAAGACATTAAGAGGACCAAGAGGTGGACTTATTCTTTCAAGTGCTGCTGCAAACGAAAAATTCAATTTCAATAGAGCTGTATTTCCTGGCTCACAAGGTGGACCATTACTACACATTATAGCTGCTAAAGCGATTGCTTTTAAACAAGCATTAGAACCTGAATTTAAAGAATATCAAAAACAAGTTTTGAAAAATGCTCAAGCATTAGCAAAAGGTTTAATGGATAGAGGAATTAAACTTGTATCAAACGGAACCGACAATCATTTAATGTTAGTTGATTTAAGAGATTATGATATGAGTGGTAAAGAATTAGAAAAAGCATTAGACTCTGTTCATATTACTTGCAATAAGAATACAATTCCAAATGATCCTAGATCACCATTTGTTACAAGCGGTATAAGACTTGGAACTCCTGCTATAACTACAAGAGGCTTAAAAGAGGCTGAAATGGATTTAATAGCAGAAGCAATCGCTGGAGTTGTTAAAAACGGAGAAGAAGGTAAAACAAGGGCATTAGAAATAGTTAATGAATTAACTAAGAGATTCCCTCTAAAATAGTATCATTAATATAAAAAAATAAAACGTCTTAATAGGCGTTTTATTTTTTTAAAAAATTATATTAGATTTTTACGGAATGAGTGAAATTATTTTATTTATTATTAAATCATCAAAGTTAATATTTCCTTTTTCTGATTCTAATATTTCTTTTGAAAGAGTAACTTCATCTGTTATAATACCATCTACACCCTTTGAGTATGCATTTATAATATCATCATTTGTATTTGTTGTCCAAACATATACTCTCTTTCCGTTTTTTTGTATTTTTCTAATAAGCTCATTTGTTACTATTTCTTTTTCTATACAGAAAAAATCTATAAATTTTAAATTATAAAATTTTCCATAACTAAAAGCTAATATTAGTCCTGTTGAAATTGAAGGTTCTAAATCTTTAACTTCTCTTAGAGCCTTAGGAGATAGGGAAGAAACAATAACATCATAAGGCTTGTCTTTTATCAACTTTACAACCTCTTGTGCCAATTTTTTATCATTATTCCTAAAAGGCTTTAATTCTATATTTAATTTGATTTTTCCGGAAGTTTTTTCAAGAACTGTTTTTAAATCTACAAAATTATATTCTTTAGAATTTCTTTTATCTATCAATTTATACTTTTTTAATTCCTCAAAAGTTAAATTTTCAATTATTTCTTTTTTACCTGTTAATCTTTTTAAATTGTGGTCATGAGATAAAACTACAACATTGTCTTTAGTGAGTACGACGTCAATTTCAGCAAATTCTGCTCCTAGTTTTATAGCCTCATTTAAAGACTCTAATGTATTTTCTAAAGAGTTTTTTGTGCTACCTCTATGAGCTATAATATCCGGTTTTAAATTTCTAAAAGCGTGATAAAATTTTATTTCTTCGCTTGAATTTCTATATTTACTAAAAATTCCTGCAAAAACTAAAAACAGCATAACTAAAGACATTTTTAATCTCATTTTATTTGTAGGATAAATACTTTCTGAAATTTCCGCATCTAACGATGTTCTAAAATAAAATTTAGAAATTCCTGAAAAAGTTATATAATTTGATAATACATTTGTAAATATTTTTAATAGTGTTGCAATGCACATATATGTGATTATTCCCATATTGCTTAGCGTCTTATTACTTGTTTGCATATAGAATATGGATATTATAGAAATTAAGCTAAGTATTTTAAAAAATTGAACAATTAAATTCTTAATAGCCACGATAATTAAAGTTTTTATACTTTTTAGTTTATTTTTTCTAAGTCTTTTAAAACTTATTTTAGCACTTTCGATAAAATTTTTATTTTCTAAGAAAAATATATGATAAATAAAAAGCAAAAATATTGAAAGTACAATAGCTATAAAAGTTATGAGAGCAAATAAAATTATCCCTGTATGAGTACTTAAAATATGCTCTGTAATAAATGTTGGTATTTTAATTCCTTTGTGAATTGATGTTGAAATAGGAATATTTATAGTTACCATAATCAAAATTAAATAATTTTGAACTTTTTTTAATTTGGATTTTATTTGCTTGTATGAATTGTTAAAAATTTCTAAAATAGAAACTTTATTTCCAAGCCTTATTTGATTTGCAGTAAATACAAAACTACTCACTTCAAAGAGCTTTATGATTGCAAACGAAAAAGTTACTATCAAAATAATCCCAATCTTAGTTGGCGACTTTACAAAAAGGCTAGGACTTTCTATCGAAAAAAATCCGAATTTAGTTAATCTAAGAACAAAATTAAAAAATTCTTTTGAAAAAGGCAATAAAATAACAATAAAAGCTAGTTGATATAATAAATCAAAAATCAATAAATTTTGAAAACTTCTATTTTTTAATAATTTAAACATGATAACTCCTTCTTTGAGTTTTTTTATATGAATAATAATAGCACAAATCAAAGAAAATATAAAGAATTATTTATGTAAACATTGCTTAATTGTATATGCTTAAAATATATTTAATAAAAATTTACGGAAAAATACTTTATATTTTAATAATTTTTTAGTAAAATTTTTTTAAAAATTGTATTGACAAAAATAGATTTTATTGTTATTATTTAGGTGTAAGTTAAATTGTAATGACTTAAATGAAATAAAATCTATAAGAGAAAGAGTATCTAGGGTTCCGAATTTATTTGCTGGTCCGAGCGATACGAGTACTTTTTAAAGTATTACACCTAAGGGAGAAAAGCCCAGGAGGTAGGTTTCGCTTGAAGCCTACTTGCTGGGCTTATTTATTTCTTATGTTAAATTTAGGAGGTATTTTATGGAAAAAATTTATACTGGAAAGACAAAAGATATTTATAAGAGCGAAGATGGAAATTATGTTTTAAAGTTTAAGGACGATGTTACCGGAGAAAACGGAGTTTTTGACCCTGGTGCTAATACTGTTGGTCTATCTATAGAAGGGGTAGGTCATGAGGGTTTAAAAATTACTAAGTATTTCTTCGAGATTTTAAAAGAAAAAGGAATTAGAACTCACTATATAGATTGTGATTTGAATGAGAATACTATGACTGTTAAGCCTTGTAAGGTTTTTGGTAAAGGCTTAGAAGTTATATGCAGATTTAAGGCTGTTGGTAGTTTTATCCGAAGATATGGTTTATATGCAAATATGAATGATGATTTAGATACTTACGTTGAAGTTACATTAAAAGATGATGAAAGATGCGACCCTTTAATTACTAAGGACGCACTTGTAATGTTAAATATATTGACTGAAAAAGAATATGAAGATTTAGTAGCACTTACTAAGGAAATTTGTACTATTATTAGAGATGTTTTAAAAGAAAAGGGACTTACTCTGTACGATATTAAATTGGAGTTTGGTAAAACTTGTGGAGAAGTTGTATTGATTGATGAAATATCTGGTGGCAATATGAGAGTTTATAACGGAGATGAAATTGTTGCACCAACTGATTTATATTCTTTTTTGCTTAAATAATTTTAGCCGGGAAGAATATCCCGGCTTTTTGTTTTATACTAAACACTAATTAAAATTGCTAAAATTAAGTAAAGTACGATGCGTGAAGATGTTCACAGTCGATTGTTCCCAAATCAAAGATTTGGACAATCTTTGCGTCAGACCTACTATGTTTTAAAGCAAACAAGTTAGGGCTAGATTGACTTCGTGCTACGCACTTCGCTAAAGATGATGTTTTGGTTGTTTTTTTGAAAGTTTAGTCAGTAATTAGTTTTATTTTATTTGATTTTTGGAGGTAATTATGAAAGTAGCTGTTATTATGGGTAGCATTTCTGATAAAGATATTGCTAAAAAGACTTGTGATGTTTTAAAAGAATTTGGAATAGAATATGAGGCAAAAGTTATTTCTGCTCATCGTTCTTTAGATTTTGCAGTAGATTTTGTAAATAGTATGGAAGAAAAAAATATAGAATTAATAATTGCGTTTGCAGGTAAGGCTGCTCATTTAGCAGGGGTATTAGCCGGTATTTCAACTACACCTGTTATCGGTGTTCCTGTAAAGGCATCAACTCTTGACGGACTTGACGCTTTACTTTCAACTGTTCAAATGCCAAAGGGGGTTCCTGTTGCTACAGTTGCAATAGACGGGGCAGAAAATGCCGGAATTTTAGCAGCACAAATTCTTTCATTAAAGTATGATGAATTAAAGATAAAACTTAAAGAGTATAAAGTAAAAATGAAAGAACAAGTTAAACAAATGGATAATGAACTTAGTTTATAAATGGAGGATATTTTAATGGCATTAACTTATGAATCAGCAGGAGTAAATAAACACGAAGGGTATAATGAGGTAAATTTAATCAAAAAATTTATTAAAAATACTTATACAGATGGAGTGCTTTCAGATTTAGGAGGATTTTCCGGACTTTTTGAGTTGGGAAAAGATTTGAAAAATCCTGTTTTAGTTTCCGGAACTGACGGAGTTGGAACTAAGGTAAAATTAGCACAAATGATGGACGTTCATAATACTGTTGGGATAGATTGTGTTGCAATGTGTGTTAATGATATTTTGTGTCAAGGAGCTAAACCTCTATTTTTCTTAGATTATATTGCAACAGGAAAACTTGTTGCTGAAAAAATGGCAAGTATTGTTGAAGGTGTTGCAGAGGGTTGTATTCAAGCAGGTAGTGCTTTAATTGGTGGAGAAACTGCCGAAATGCCTGGAATATATAAAGAAGAAGATTATGATATTGCAGGTTTCTGTGTTGGTGTTGTTGAAAAGGATAAAATAATTGACGGAAAGAAAAATGTTAAAAAAGGTAATGTTATTTTAGCTTTACCATCTTCCGGAGTTCATAGTAATGGTTTTTCTTTGGTTAGAAAAATAATTTTTGACCACAAAAACTTTTCGTTAGATGATGTTATTGAAACTGGAAAAACTTTAGGAGAAGAGCTTTTAACTCCTACAAGAATTTATGCAAAACAAGTAGTGGCTTTATTAGAAAAATTTAATGTAAATGGACTTTGCCATATAACAGGTGGAGGTCTTTACGAAAATGTACCAAGAGTTTTAGGCGATGATGTTGATGCTAAAATTTTTGAAAAAAATATTCCAACAAAAGAAATTTTTTCACTTCTTCAAAAATGGGGAGAAATTTCAAAAGAAGAAATGTATGGAACTTTTAATATGGGAATAGGAATGTTGCTTTTTGTTGAAAAAGATGATGTAAACGGAATAAAAGAATTATTCAAAGAAATGAATGAAGAGATTTATGAAGTTGGAAAAGTTGTTGAAGGAAGTTCCAAAGTAATTTTATGCTAGTGAATTTTGGAGGAATTATGGATAAGAGGATTTTTGTTAAAAAAAGAGCCAGATACAATAAAGAGGCTTTAGATTTAAAAGATAGTTTAAATTTAGAATATAATTTAGGAATAAATGATTTAGAAGTTTATATAATATATGATATTTATGATATCAATGAAAAAACTTATGAATTAGCTAAAAATTCTGTTTTTTCAGAAGTTATGATTGATGAAGTTGTTGAAGATATTAAATTAGAGGATGGAAAATATTTTGCTTATGAAACATTACCTGCTCAATATGACCAAAGAGCAGATAGTGCTGTTCAATGTGTATCTCTTTTAGATAATTCTTCAAAGATAACTGTAAGAAGTGGGAAACTTGTTATTTTTGATAAAGTTTTAAGTCAAAATGAACTTGAAAATGTAAAAAAATATTTAGTAAATCCTATTGAATCAAGAGTTAAGGATATGAGTGTTTTAAGTTTTTCAATGAATTCTGAAATGAAAGAAATGAAAGACTTAACAGGATTTTCTAACTTTTCAAAGGAAGAATTGATTTCTTTGAAAAAAGAAATGTCTTTAGCTATGGATATTGAAGATTTGATTTTTATTCAAAATTATTTTAAAGAAGAGGGAAGAACTCCTACTGAAACAGAAATTTATGTTTTAGATTGTTATTGGAGCGACCATTGTAGGCATACAACTTTTGAAACTATATTAGATGAAGTTAAGATTGAATCTGAACTTTTCCAAAAAGAAATGCAAGATGCTTTCGATATTTATTTAAATATCAGAAAAGAATTGAATATTACAAAGCCAATAACTTTAATGGATATGGCAAGTGTAATCGGAAAATATCATAGAAGAATATTGAATGACCAAAATATTGAAGTTAGTGAAGAAATAAATGCTTGCTCATTTTTTACAGATATAGAAAATAATGGAAAAACTGAAAAATGGTTAATTCAATTCAAAAACGAAACACATAATCACCCAACAGAAATTGAACCTTTTGGCGGTGCAAGTACTTGTGTTGGTGGAGCTATTCGTGATCCATTGTCCGGAAGAAGTTATGTATATCAAGCGATGAGAGTAAGCGGTTGCGGAAATATTTTACAAAGTAGGGAAGAAACTTTAGAGCATAAGTTACCACAAGTTGATATTTCAACAAAGGCTACAAGTGGTTATTCATCTTATGGTAATCAAATCGGACTTGCAACAACTTATGTAAAAGAACTTTATGATGATTCTTATGTTGCTAAACATATGGAAGTAGGTGCTGTTGTAGGTGCTGTTAAGTATGGAGATTTTAAAAGAGAAACACCTGTTAAAGATGATATTGTAATGTTAATCGGTGGAAGAACTGGTAGAGATGGTATTCAAGGTGCAAGCGGTTCAAGTTTAGTTCATACAAATGATTCGTTAGAAACTGCATCAAGTCAAGTTCAAAAGGGAAATGCCATTGAAGAGAGAAAAATTCAAAGATTATTTAGAAAACCTGAAGTCACAAAGTTAATTAAAAAATGTAATGACTTTGGTGCGGGCGGTGTTTGTGTTGCTATCGGAGAATTATCTGAAGGAATAGAAATTCATTTAGATAAAGTTTTGCTAAAATATGAAGGTTTGAATCCGACTGAAATTGCAACAAGTGAATCTCAAGAACGTATGGCGATTGTGATTTCTCCAAATGATTATGAATTTTTTGTTAAAGAGTGTGAAAAAGAAAATATAGAATATTCGAAAGTTGCAACTATTACTGATAGAAGAAGACTTGAAATGTATTACTATGATGAAAAAGTTATGGATTTAAGCGCAGACTTTTTAGCAACAAGTGGAGTTAGACAGCATTCAAATAGTACTTTAGTAGATAATAATGGAGTAAATCCTTTTGAAAATAAAGAATTTTCTAAAGAAAATGTATTGAATGAATTATCTTCATTAAATGTAACTTGTCAAAAGGGTATTGCTCAAAGATTTGACGGTTCAATTGGAGCTACTACTGTGTTAATGCCATTTTCAGGTAAAAATCAATTAACACCTGTTCAAGCAGGAGTTCAAGCGTTGCCAACAATTCATTCAACAAGTGATACTGCTACGATTTTGAGTTATGGATTTATTCCTAAAATTTCTCATTATTCACCATTCTTATCAGCTATATATGCCGTTTTAGAATCTGTTGCTAAGGTTTATGCTATTGGTGGAGATAGAAGTAATTTATATCTTTCATTCCAAGAATATTTTGAAAAACTTGGAAAAGATAGTAAAAAGTGGGGTAAAGTTACTCAAAGTTTACTTGGAAGTATTTATGCGCAAAATGAAATTGGTTGTGCAAGTATTGGTGGGAAGGATAGTATGTCCGGAACATTTAACGACTTAAATGTAGTTGAAACTTTAATTTCTTTTGCTTGTACTCCGGTAAAAATTAAAAATGTAATTTCTCCTGAATTAAAATCAGTTGGAAATTATTTATACTATATTCCAGTTGTTAAAGATTCAAAAGGATATCCAAATATCAAAGAAACTTTGAAGAATTATGAATTAGTAAATGAACTTATAAAAGATAAAAAAGTTTTATCTGTATATGTTCAAGAAGAGGGAAGTGTTGTAAGTTCTCTAGTAAAAATGGCTGTTGGTAATGGTTTAGGTTTTACAGTTAATAAAGAGAATATTTTAAACTTTGACCCAGCATCAATGGTTATTGAGTCAAACTCCAAATTACCTTTTGAAAAAATTGGTGAAGTAAGTGAAAAGATTGTTGTAAATGGAATTACTTTTGAATATGATGAAATTTACAATGCTTATACTAATACTTTAGATAAAATTTATCCTTTATATCAAAATAAAGATAAGGGAAGGTATGAAAATTTATCTAGTGGAAAGGCAGAAAAGAGATATTACAAGGAATATGTTGAAGATGTAAATGTTCTTATTCCTGTATTCCCTGGAACAAACTGTGAATATGATGTAGAAAAAGCATTTATTGATGCAGGAGCTAAAACAAAAACTATTGTATTTAGAAATAAAAAAGAAGATGATATTGAAAAGTCAATAGAAGATTTAGTAAATGGAATAAAAGATGCACATATCATTATGATACCAGGAGGTTTTTCAAGTGGAGATGAACCTGACGGAAGTGCAAAATTTATTGTAAATGTTTTGAAGAATGAAAAAGTAAAAAATGCAATTCATAAACATTTAGATGATAAAAAATTAATTTTAGGAATTTGTAACGGATTTCAAGCTTTAATTAAGTCAGGTCTTTTACCTTATGGAAGAATAAAAGATTTAACAAAAGACGATTTAACATTGTATAGAAATGATAGTTATCACCACATTTCAACAAGTGCAATAACTCGTGTTGCAAATGTAAATTCTCCTTGGACATGGGATTTTGAAATTGGAGAATTACATGAAGTAATGTTTAGCCATGGAGAAGGAAAACTTGTTGGAGAAAATATTGAAAAATTCAAACATTTATGTGCTTTTCAATATTGTGATTTTGAAGGAAATGCAACTAGTAACGGAAAGTTCAATCCAAATGGTTCATTGTATGCTATTGAGGGATTAGTAAGTGAAGATGGATTGGTTTTAGGTAAGATGGGACATAGCGAACGTTATGGAACTGATTTGTATAAAACTAAAACTGTAAAAGGAATACAAAATATATTTAAAAATGGTGTAAATTATTTTAAAGGAGAAAAATAGTATGAAACTTTTATATGAAGGAAAAGCAAAACAATTATTTGAATGTGAAAATAATGAAGAAATATATGTTCATTACAAAGATAGTGCAACTGCATTCAATGGGAAAAAGAAAGAAGAATTTAATAAAAAGGGTGTTTTAAATAATGCAATTACTTCATTTATTTTTGAATATTTGGAAAAAAACGGAGTAGAAACTCATTTTATAAAAAAAGTAAATGATACAGACCAAATCTGTAAACATGTCAAAATAATTCCTTTAGAAGTAATTACAAGAAATATTGTTGCAGGTTCAATGGCTAAAAAATATGGTTTAGAAGAGGGAAGAAAATTAAAAAAACCTGTTTTTGAATTAAGTTATAAAAATGATGAGCTTAATGACCCGTTGATAAATGATGACCATACTATTGCTTTAGAAATAGTTACTGAAGAAGAACTTGCTTTTATAAAAAAAGAAACAGCAAAAATTAATGAGCTTTTAAAAGAATTTTTCTTAAAGGCAGGTTTGATTTTAGTAGATTTTAAAATAGAATTTGGTAAAACAAGTGATGGAAAGATAATTTTATCTGATGAAATTTCTCCGGATACTTGTAGATTGTGGGACATAGAAACTATGGATAAACTTGATAAAGACCGTTTCCGTAGAGATTTAGGTTCAGTAATGGATGCTTATGAAGAAGTTTTAAGGAGAATAACAATTGCGTGGAATTAATGAAGAATGTGGAGTTTTTGGAATTTTCAATCATAATGATGCATCAAAATTAACTTACTTTGGACTTCATAGTTTACAACATAGAGGTCAAGAGGGGGCAGGTATTGTAAGTTCTGACGGAGAAAATTTATACAGTTATAGAAATTTAGGATTGGTTTCTGAAGTTTTTAAGGATAAAGAATTACTTTATAATTTAGTTGGAAGTTCGGCTATTGGTCATGTTAGATACGCAACAGCTGGAGATAATAGTGTTAGAAATGTTCAACCTTTTCTATTTGATTTTTATGATATGAGTGTTGGTATTTGTCATAATGGAAATCTGGTAAATGCAAAAACTTTAAGATTTGAATTAGAGAAAAAGGGAGCAATTTTTCATTCTTCATCAGATACTGAAGTTTTGATTCATTTGATTAGAAGAAGTGAAAAAGCAACTTTTGAAGAAAAATTGAAAGAGAGTTTGAATACAGTAAAAGGTGGTTTTACTTACTTAGTTTTACTTAAAGATACTTTATATGGAGCTGTTGACCCTAACTCATTAAGACCACTTGTAATTGGTAAAACAAAAAATGGTGCTTATGTTATGGCAAGTGAAACTTGTGCAATAGATACTATTGGTGCAGAATTTGTTTGTAATGTAAAGGCAGGTCAATTAGCTATTATAGATAAAGATGGTCTTAGAATAGAAAACTATACAACTCCTGAAAGAATTTCTATCGCTGCTATGGAATATGTTTATTTTGCAAGACCGGATTCAAATATTGCAAGTGTTAATGTTCATACTGCAAGAAAAAATACGGGAAAAACTCTTGCAAGAGAGTGCCCTGCTGAGGCAGATATAGTAATAGGGGTTCCCAATTCTTCGCTTTCTGCTGCAAGTGGATATGCTGAAGAAAGTGGTCTGCCTTATGAAATGGGATTGATTAAAAATCAATATGTTGCAAGAACTTTTATTCAACCTACTCAAGAGCTTAGAGAACAAGGTGTTAGAATGAAATTATCAGCAGTAAAAGGTGTTGTTAAAGGAAAAAGAGTTGTAATGGTTGATGATTCTATCGTTAGAGGTACTACTTCCAGAAGAATAGTTCAACTTTTAAAAGATGCAGGAGCTTTAGAAGTTCATGTTAGAATTGCATCACCACCTTTTGTTTTTCCAAGTTTTTATGGAATAGATATTTCTACTTCAGGAGAGCTTATTGCTGCTAATAAAACTTTAGAAGAAATAAGAGAGATAATCGGAGCGGATTCATTGGGATATTTAAGTGAACAGGGTCTTATAGATTCAATAGGACTTAAATTTGATGCACCGTATAGTGGTTTGTGTATGGACTGTTTCAATGGAGATTATTCTGCCGGATTATATGATTATGAAGAAGATTTTAATAATTCATTAACTGAAATTCAAAAAGAATTTTTGAAAAGAAAAAATAAATAATTTTATACCATAGCTCTTTTTAGAGCTGTGGTAAATTTTGTTATAGAAAGGTAAATTATGTTAAATATAGCTGTTTTTATTTCCGGTGGAGGAACAAATTTACAAGCCATAATTGATGCTGTTAAAGAAAATAAAATTAATGGAAAGATAGAGTTGGTTTTTTCTAATAGAAAAAACGCTTATGGTCTTGTAAGGGCGAAAAATGAAAATATTGATACATTTTATTTGAATAAAAAAGAATTTTCAAGTAATGAAAAATATGATGAAAGGCTTATTGAGGAGCTTGAAAAAAGAAATATTGATTTAATAGTTCTTGCAGGTTACTTAAATATTTTATCATCAAAGTTGATTTCTAAATATTCTAAAAAAATAATTAATATTCATCCTTCTTTAATTCCTTCATTTTGTGGAATGGGATTTCACGGGGAAAATGTTCATAAAGCCGTTATTAAATCGGGAGTAAAATTCACCGGAGCTACTACTCATTTTGTTGATGAAAATGTAGATACTGGAGCTATAATCTTACAAGATATTGTGCCTGTTTTTATAGATGATGATTTTGAAATTGTAGCTAAAAGAGTTTTAGATGTTGAGCATAGAATATTGGTAAAGACGATAAAAGCATTTTGTGAAAATAAAATTGTTTTTAAAGAAAATAGAGCATTCATAGTGGGGGAATAAAATGACAAAAAGAGCATTGATTAGTGTTTTTGAAAAAGATAATATAGTTGAATTTGCAAGTGAACTTGTAAATTTAGGTTGGGAAATTATTTCAACCGGTGGAACTTATAGAATTTTAAAAGAAAGTGGACTTAATGTTATTGAAGTTGATGAGGTAACTAATTTTAAGGAAATTTTAGATGGACGTGTAAAAACTTTACACCCATTTATTCATGGAGGAATTTTATATAGACGTGATGAAAAAAGTCATGTTGAAACTATTGAAAAAATTGGTATTTCTTCAATAGATATGGTTGTAAATAATTTATATCCTTTTGAAAAAGTTTTAAATAGCGAAAATAAAACACATGAAAATTTAATTGAAAATATTGATATTGGTGGACCTTCAATGATTAGAGCTGCTGCTAAAAATTATAATGATGTTTCTATCGTTGTTGACCCTAGTGATTATTCTGAAATTATTGAAAGACTAAAAGAAGATAGATTGGATAAAGATTTTAGATTATATCTATCTTGTAAGGCTTTTAATTATACAGCTTATTATGATGCATTAATTTCAAGTTATTTCAATGATTTATTAAATATTGAATTTCCTGAAAAATTAACTACAACTTATAAAAAAGTTAGTGATTTAAGATATGGAGAAAATCCACACCAAAAAGCATCTTTTTATGAAAAAGTTTATGTTAAAGATGAAGAAAAAACTGAGTTTAAACAATTACATGGAAAAGAATTATCTTACAATAATTTAACAGATATGTATTCTGCTATAAAAATTGTAAAAGAGTTTGAAGAACCTTGTGTTGTTGCTGTTAAGCATAACAATCCTTGTGGACTTGCAATAGCTGAAAATATTGATGATGCTTATGATAAGGCTTATGCTTGCGATTCTGTTTCAATTTTTGGTGGGATCATTGCTTTGAATAGAGAAGTTACTAAGTATATTGCCGAAAAAATAAATAGCTTTTTTGTTGAAATTGTAATTGCAAATAAGTTTTCAAAAGATGCTATTGAAATTTTGACTAAAAAGAAAAATATTAGATTAATCGAAGTTGAAAATATATCAGAATTTAAACTTCCAAACATTATGACTAAAGAAGTTTTAAATGGATTGGTTGTTCAAAATTATGACGATACTTTATTAACTAAAGAATTAAAATTTGTTACAAAGAGAAAACCTACTGAAGAAGAATTAAAAAATTTAATTTTTGGTTTTAAGGCTTGTAAAACAGTTTGTTCAAATGGTATTGTAATTGTAAAAGATAATGCAACTATTGGAATCGGCCAAGGAGAAGTTAGACGTTCTTGGGCAGTCCAAGAGGGATTGGAAAGAGCGAAAGAAAATCTTAAAGATGCAGTTTTAGCATCAGATGCTTTCTTCTTTGAAGATACTGTTGAATTACTAAAAGAAAATGGAATTAAGGCTGTAATTCAACCGGGTGGTTCTATAAAAGATGAAAATGTAATAAAATTATGTGATGAATATGGAATAGCAATGGTATTTACATCTACAAGGCATTTTAGACATTAGGAGGAAGATATGAAAGTTTTAGTTGTTGGTAATGGTGGGAGAGAAGATGCCATTTGTAAAAAAATATCTGAAAGTAGTAAATGTACTGAACTTTTCTGTTCAAAAGGAAATGCAGGAACTCTTAGATATGCTAAAAATATAGTATTAAATTCTAATGAAGAAATTTTTGAATTTTCAAAAAATAATAATATCGACCTTGTAGTAGTTGGACCTGAAGCACCTCTTTGTGAGGGAATAGTTGATTTATTTTCTGAAAGTAATATAAAAGTTTTTGGAGCTAATAAAAAAAGCGCAAGACTTGAAGGAAGTAAAAATTTTGCAAAAGAATTTATGAAAAAATATGATGTTCCAACTGCAAAATATGAAACTATAAAATCAAAAGAAGAGGGAATTAAAGCTATCGAAAGTTTTTCATATCCAATAGTTATAAAAGCTGATGGACTTTGTGCAGGAAAGGGTGTTAGAATTTGTAATTCTAAAGAGGAAGTTTTGGAATATTTTACAGAACTTTTTGAAGATAAAATTTTTGGACAAGAGGGAACTACTGTTGTCATAGAAGAATTTTTAAAAGGGAAAGAGGCATCTTTACTTTGTTTTGTATCAAAAGGAAATTTAATTCCTATGGAAAGTGCAAGAGATTACAAGAGAATTTTTGATAATGATGAAGGTGAAAATACTGGAGGGGTTGGTTGCTATTCTCCAAGTGAATTATTCAATGATGAATTAAAATTAAAAATAGAAAAAACTTTAGAGAAAATTTCAGAAGGATTGAAAAAAGAAAAATTAGATTATTCAGGAATACTTTTTATCGGATTTATGATTGATGAAGAGCCTAAAGTTTTAGAATTTAATGTAAGATTTGGAGATCCGGAAACTGAAGTTGTTTTACCTAGAATGAAAAGTGATTTACTTTTAGCGATAGAAAAATCTTTAGATGGAACACTTAAAAAAGAAGATTTAAAATGGAAAAGTGAAAAATGTTTAACAGTTATTTTAACTTCTAGAGGTTATCCTAAAAATTATGAAAAAGGAAAAGAAATAATAGGAATTGATTCAGTTGATGAAGATATTTATGTTTACCATAATAACACTAAGGTTAACGGAAGCAAAATATTGACTGATGGAGGTCGAGTTTTATCTGTTACAGGATTTGGAAATACTTATGATGAAATAAGAGAAAAAGTTTATAAAAACATTGAAAAAATAATATTTGAAACAAAACAATATAGAAAAGATATCGGAAAAAACTAAATTGCAAGAATAAATTAGCCACATAAAAATAATTCTCTAGGCGTTTTGTAATTGAATATTTTTTTAGGATAG
>NZ_JACVDA010000018.1 GCF_016552165.1 Parvimonas parva
ATATTATTCATAAAAGAGAGTTCCTTTCTAGTTATTTTTTTTGTTATTTTAATTATACAGGATATTCTCTTTTTTTTTGTACCCTTGGTCTCACATCAATTGTATCATAACACTTAAATTTACCTTAAATAAAAAAAGTTTTTGACATAACAAATGTTATATGGTATAATGATGCCGAATCAGTTAGCTTTAATTTTAAAGCGAGTTTGTAAAGGAGGTAAATTATGAAAAATGAAATTCTTTTTTATGAAGATGTAGAAAGAAATTACACAGTCTACGCAAATTCACTTTTTAGTTGTTTTGTAAACAACAATTGCAATATAGTTGTATAGCTATGTTGAAAAAGTTTCCAAAGTTGATAACATCAACTTTGGAACCTTCTTATATCAAAGATTTTTAAGGAGATATATTATGGGTTTAACAATAAAATGGGATAGTACATATATGTGCAATTTAAACTGCAAACATTGTATTAATGGAGATTATCTTGGTGATATTTCTAATGAGCTCAATTACGAAGAATTTGAAAACATAATCAAAGATATAAAATCTAAATATGAAATTGACTATATACATATGTTAGGGGGAGAACCTACTGTAAAAAAAGATTTTTTAAAGATTTGTAAAATTTTAGATTATAACAATATTGATTTTGGATTCAATACTAATGGAATTTTACTACATGAAAAGCTAATTAAAGAACTATTAAGACTAAAGCATCTAAAATCAATAGTATTTAGTATTGAAGGTCATAATGCAACCATTAATGATGATATAAGAGGGAAAAAAGTATTTAATAGAATAATATCATCTATAAATTCTACAAACAAAAATAAAGATTTATTAAAATCAAATATAAACATAGAAATTAATTTTGTAATTAGCAAAAAGAATTATAAATATGTTTCCAATATGATTGATTTATGTATTAATTTAAAGGCAACCAAATTAAATATTTTGGCAATGATAGAAGAAGGTAATGCTAAAGGTAGTGGTTATTCAGTTTCATTTCCTGAACAAGTGTTTGCAATGAAAGAAATATCCAAAAGATACAAGTCTTTAGGTAACAAATTGATTATTGACCCTAAATTTACAAGACCTATGGCAAAAAATTATATGGAGAGTGTTTTTGGTATGGTATTTCCTCAGTCTGTACATGGCTGTGGAGCGGGGTTGCTTTTTGGATTTATGGATAATAAAGGAAGAATGTTCCCTTGCAATAGATTTAAAACCAACGACTTAAATCTAGAAAAATATTCTATAAGAGAAAATAAATTTAAAGATGTATGGAGTGATGAGGATTTTTCTGTTCCATTTTCAATCATAGAAAGTGAAGAATATAGAAATTTAAAACCATGTAAAAACTGTGAATACTTTTCAAAAACTTGTTTCCCTTGTCCATTGGATGTAAACAAAGATACCATAATTACAGAATGTAGCCTATATTTAAATGAAATTAGAAAAAAAAATTATAACAATATAAGACCTATAAATCAAGACATCCGTTTTGTACATAAAATTGATAGTATTTTAGCTATCTCAACAAAAACATTAAATACAATTAAATTAAATAAAAATAGTTATAATATTCTATTAAATATAATGAATAGATTTATAAATGATTACCCTTCTTTGAAACAGTATTCAGAAAAAAATAATATAGAAATAAATGATTTACTAAAATTCATAGATTATCTAGAAACTAAGGGATTTATAGAGATATGAAAAAAAGTAGTAATTTTAAAAAATATAAAAAATTAATATCATATATAGGCGATTATAAATATCGTAGAATATTTGTAACGGTTTTAAGCGCAACAGCAACCATTATTGGTATAATAATTCCGTTTTTATTAGGTAACTTGGTTAATAAAGTTCAAAGTGGTCAATCTTTAGAAAATATTATAAAATTTTCTTTAATCGTAGCATCTGTAGGCTTATTAAATGTATTTTTAAATTCTTTACAAAATTATAAATGGCATGTTTTTAAAGTTGAATTTACAGATTATTTTAGAAGTCTGATGCTTGAAAAATTTTTTACAAAAAAAACTGAATATTGTAAAACAAATTTTAAAAATCTTAGTTCACTAATTTTACAAGATACTGAAAACATTTCAAAAGACATCTCCGTCGGTTTGCCAATGTTATTCTTAAATACTTTGAATATTTCGATGGTTTTGTTTTTTATGTTTAGAATGTCTTGGAAATTGACTTTGGTTGTGCTTTTTGTAATTCCAACATTTACAATTTTCTTTGGTCTTATTCAAAATTCAATTCAAAATAGCAGTATAAAAGAAAGAGAAGAGTTTGCTAATTTAACTGATAATATCAAAGAATATACCGAAGGAATTTTCCAGATAAAAGTTTTTAAAAAAGAAAATTTCTTCTTAAATAAATTTAAAGAAAATATCAAGATTTATGAAAAATATCTAAAAAAAATGAAATGGTATACAGCTGTTGGATATGGTATAATGAATTTTACAATAATTATGTTGCCTATTATTATCTTGATATTAGGTGCTATCGAAGTTAATAACGGAAATTTAACTTTGGGATATTTATTTTCTTTCTATTTTTATTTAAATTTTATTTATGAACCTATGCAAAATTTGATAAATTGGTTTAGTAATATTCAAATTTCTTTAGGAATGTCTGATAGAATTATAAGTTTTTTAGAAGAAGATATTGAGGATTTTTCAAAAGGGGAAAAAATTTCAGGTATAAATGAAATAGAAATGAAAAACCTAGCTTTTTCTTATGGAGAAAAAGAGGTTTTAAAAAATGTAAATTGTTATTTTAAAAAAGGAGATATTGTCGGAATTATCGGTTCTTCCGGAACCGGAAAAAGCACAATGATAGATGTAATTCTTAAATTTTGGAGTAATTATTCTGGAAATTTATTAATAAATGGGAAAGAAATCAGAGATATTTCAAGAGATAGTTATTATGACTATGTTTCTTATTTAGAACAAAGTATGTTTCTGTTTAAAGGAAATTTAGAGGAAAATATCACTTTTAACAATATTAACAATAAAAATCTAGAGAATTCAATAAATTTAGCTAGAGTAGACAAAATAATGACCAACAAAAATACAAAAGGTTTATCTATCGAAAGTAATGGTAAAAATATCTCCGGTGGCGAAAAGCAAAGAATTGCACTTGCAAGATCACTATATAAGAAATCTGACTTATTGATTCTTGATGAATTTACTTCAGCTTTAGATAACGAAACAGAAAATGAAGTAGTAAAAAATATAAAAATGATTAGTAAAGAGAAAATTATTTTGATTATTACTCACAAAAAAACGCCATTATCAATATGTAATAAAATAATGGATTTAAATAAAAATGAGTTTAAAACAATTGATTAAATTTTATATATAAAGTTGAGTATGAAATGCTCAACTTTTTTATGTCAACAACATTTTTCTTGGTTTTTCAAAAATTAATAAAATATATTTAAAAAATTTTTACAAACACCACTTTTAGTATTGAGTTTTTTTCAAATATCTTGTAAAATATGTTTAGACAAAATACAATTTTTCTTAGTTTTGATATTTTAATTTTTTTATTTTTAAGGAGAGAATGTAATGAACAAAAAAAATAGCATAGTTGATATGTTAACGTTTGGATTTGCTCTTTTTTCAATGTTTTTTGGGGCAGGGAACTTAATTTTCCCTCCATATTTGGGAGTTATTTCAGGTAGTTCTTGGTTCATAACATTTTTAGGATTTACAGTTACAGCCGTTGGTCTTGCTCTTGTAGCATTGATGGCAGTTACTTACTACGAATGTGATATAATGAATTTTTTTAGACCTATCGGAGAAAAACCGGCACTATTTTTAAGTTTTATGGTTATAATGTGCGTAGGTCCATTACTTGTAATTCCAAGAACTGGAGCAACAGCTTATGAAATGGGAATTAAGCCAATTTTAGGTTTCCATAATATTTATTCAATCACAACAGTTTCATTTATTTTTTATGCTTTAACTTATTTTTTAACTGTTAGACCTTTAAAGGTTGTAGATATTATCGGAAAATTTTTAACCCCTTTTCTAATACTTTCATTGGTTATAATCATTGTTAAAGGAACAATTACTCCAATTGGAGCTCCAGCTGAAACGGCTAAAATAAATAATGTTTTAGGAAAAGGACTAATCGACGGTTATCAAACAATGGACTGTTTCGTATCTCTTGCAGTTGGTTCAGTTTTAATGTTGACATTAAAAAACAAAGGATACAACGAACCGAAACAACAAGTGAAAATGTTGTTCAAGTCAGGACTTATAGCTTGTACTACTTTAGGACTAATCTATTGTGGACTTACATATCTTGGATCAACAGTTTCTACACAATATGGAATAGATGCCGAACAATCACAAATAATTGTAAATGTAACACAAAACCTTTTGGGAAATGCAGGAAAAATTACTTTAGGCTTAGCATCATTCCTTGCTTGTTTAACAACATCAATAGGACTTACATCAGCGTCTGGAGAATATTTAGTAAATATTACAAAGGGAAAATTTAAATATTCAACATTCATACTTGGAATTTGTTTATTCGGAACAGTTACAGCAATAATCGGAGTTAGTGGAATAGTAAAAATAGGTGCTCCAATACTTGCTGTTGTTTATCCACCGACAATTGTTTTAATTATACTTACATTTTTCAAAGAAAAAATCAAAAATGATTTAATATTCAAACTACCGACTTTCACAGCAGTTATAATAAGTTTTATACATGTACTTTATGAACAATTAGGAATTTTTAAATTTATAACTATTTTACCATTAAGTGATATAGGTTTTAACTGGATAATTCCAAGTTTTATAGCATTTGTAATAGCATTATTTATTAAAAAGAAATAAAATCAAAAGAAAAAGTGATGTATTAGCGTTTACATCACTTTTTTTGTAAATCAACAAGGTTATCAGGAACCCACCATCGTGTAAAGGTGAGGTTCTTTTTTTACAAACAAAAAAGCACGATGATTCGTGCTTTTCTTTGTGTTAAATTAATCTTGAGTAGAATTCTACTACTAATGAGTCTTGAATTTCAATAGGAACTTCATTTCTTTCAGGCATTCTAGTTAAAGTTGCTTTCAATCCTTCTTTCTTTTCGATATAAGGAACAACTCCTAAGAATGTAGATTCAAAGTTTTCTTTGAACATTTCTACTTTTTGTGATTTTTCTCTTAAAGTGATTTCATCTCCAACTTTTACTGCGTATGAAGGTATATCAACTTTTTTACCATTAACAAGCATATGTCCATGAACTACCATTTGTCTTGCTTGTCTAATTGAAGACGCAAAACCCATTCTGTAAACAAGGTTATCTAATCTTGTTTCTAACATCATAACAAGAGCGTCCCCTGTTATATGTTCTTTTTGTCTAAGCGCTTTTTCTACATAAGTTCTGAATTGTTTTTCCATAACTCCATAGTAAGCTCTTAGTCTTTGTTTTTCTAGTAATTGTAAACCGTATTCTGTTAATTTTTTGTCGTTTCTTGCAAGACCTTTACCCATTCTCTTATTAGCTTTTGGGTGTCCGCATACATTTAAGCCTAGTCTTCTTGATTGTTTAAATCTAGGTCCCATCATTTTTGCCATATTTTCATACTCCCCATAAATTATTTGCCGCGATAATTTATAGCCACGCATAAATTATACAACTTTTTTTATATTTTGTAAATAGCTTTTTTATGTTTTTTTCAATAATTTTTAAATAAAAGCTCCTCCGTTAACATTTATAACTTGTCCTGTTATATAAGAAGAATCTTTTGAAACCAAAAACTTTACAACACTTGCAATTTCTTCTGGCTTTCCAAGTCTTTGAAGTGGAAATTCCGAGCAATACTCTTCAAGATTTTCCTTTGAAATATTTTTTAACATATCTGTATCAATTCCACCCGGTGCAACAGTGTTTACGGTTATTCCTGAATAACCAAGTTCCTTTGCCAAAGCTTTATTCATAGAAATAATTGCTCCTTTAGTTGCAGAGTAATGCGCCTCAAGTGAGCCACCGGTAACTCCCCATATTGAGCTAATCCCAATAATTTTTCCGTATCTATTACTTATCATTGAAGGAATAGCTCTCTTTATGCAACGATAAGCTCCATGAACATTTACATTAAACATATCTTCCCATTCTTCTTCTGTGATATCTTGAAAAAATTTCACACTTGAAATTCCTGCATTATTTATTAAAATATCTACATTTCCAAAAATTTTTTCTATTTCTAAAAACATATTTTCAACGTCTTCTGTTTTTCTTATATCTGCCTTTATCATCAAAACATTTGAATTATATTCTTTTATTTCGTCAAAAACTCTTTTAGCCTCTATTTCATTTTCTCTAAAATTTATAACTATATTATAATTTTCCTTTGCCAAGCTCTTTGCAATCGCCGAACCAATGCCCCTTGATGCACCTGTTATAAGTACAGTATCTCTTTTCATACTAACTCCTTTAAAATAAATTATATCAACAAGATTAATTTTAATTATACCACAAACAAACGCAAAATAAAAAATTATTTTACTTTAGTTTGGTATTTTATCGAAAAATATGGTATAATAAAATTAACATTAATAAACTTTTCTATGTTGAGAATTTTATTTCACCATATTTATCCTTAGTTTAATTATTTTATCGAAAAATATGGTATAATAAAATTAACATTAATAAACTTTTCTATTACGAGAATTTTATTTCACCATATTTATCCTTAGTTTAGTTATTTTACAGAAAAATATGGTATAATATAATTAACATAACAATTATATTTTTTCGATATAATTGTAAAAAATGTTAGGAGGTATTTGTATGAAGTTAAAATTTATAGGTAAAAACATTGAAATCACTGATGCTTTAAGAGATATTACTGCTAAGAAATTTGAAAAGCTAGATAAATTCTTTTCTAAAGACATTGAAGGTAAAGTTACTTACAGTTCTGTTAAAAATAACAAAATTTTTGAAGCAACAATTTATTTACCAAATAGTACAATACTTAGAGCCGAAGAAAGTACAACTGATATGTACACTTCAATAGATATTGTTTTAGACAATCTTGAAAGACAAATCAGAAAAAACAAAACAAAGTTACAAAAGAAATATCAAGCATTAGAAACTATCAGATTTGAAAAAATTTCTGAACCGGTTGAAGATGAAGAAGAATCAAAAATTGTTAGAATTAAAAACTTTGACGTTGCTACAATGTCTGAAGAAGAGGCTATTTTACAAATAGAACTTTTAAACCATGACTTCTTTATTTTCAAAAATGCAAAAGATTCAAAAACAAATGTTTTATATAAAAGAAAAGATGGACACTATGGTTTAATAATAGTTGAATAGACAAAAAGAGGATTTTTTAAAAATCCTCTTTTTTCTTTAAACAATAACAACATCACAAAATCCATTATCCAATGCTATTTGTTTCAATTCTTCCATTTCTTCATCGGTTGGAGATGAAAACATACTGTATTCTTCCCTAACACCAAATTTTCTATATTTTATAATCTTGTATCTAATCTTATGTCCCATTTTTATGTACTTGGAAAGCATCTTTGTAATTTTATCAACTGTTGTTCTGTTATCCATTCCAGCAACTGTTACCGTTCTTATTTCAAATAGCTTGTCAATACTTGCAAGATAATCCGCATTTTCTAAAACCGTATCAACTTTGCTCTTAGTTATAAAAATATGTTCTTCATTATCAAATGCTTTTATATCAAGCATAAAAGAATCTGTAACTTCAACCAATTTTGGTAATTTTTTAAAAGGCAGACTTCCATTTGTATCTACAAAACAAGTTAGTCCAAGTTTTTTTACTTCCGTAAAAAGTGGCACTAAAAAATTATGTTGTAAAGTACATTCTCCACCACTAACAGTAATTCCTCTTATGAAAGGCATATTCTTTTTAATTCTTTCAAGAGTTTCTTCAACTGTCCAATTATATATTTTAGGACTTGAAAGATGCTTACAGACTCTAATACATTCATCACAATTTATACAAGTTTTATCGTTCCAAACAATTTTTCCATCTACATTTGTCAAACTTTTAGTCGGACAAGACGGAATACATTCCATACAGTTTATGCAATGTCTTATCGTTTCAGGATTATGACAATAAAAACAATTAAAATTACAACCTTGTAGGAAAATGGACGTCCTGTTACCAGGTCCGTCCACCACCGACATATCTATTATTTTGTTTATTTTTCCTTTATTCAACATCTCTAACCTTACGTTCTAATAAGTGATATTTTTCAAAAGCCTCTCTTGCATATTGAACAGTATCGTAGCTAACTCTTTCACCGTCAATAAATTTTTGCATATCAGATTTTTTTACCAAATATCCGGTTACACGAATCAAATCTCCATTTTCTCCATAACAAGAAATATATCTCATATTAAGTTTAAAACCTGCTTTAAAAATATCCAAAACGGCTGATGGATTTTTTTCTGCAGTTTCATCAAATGGGAAATGGTCGCCAATCCCTGATGGGAAATATTTGTGGAAAAGTCCTGAATGTTTAATATGATCATACATCGGAACTTCTTTTCCAATTCTAATTCTAACACCGGCACTATCCTCTGTATCGTCTTGTGCTCCAACTTGTGAATGTAACATAAACTTGTGATTCCAAAAAGTTGAATACTTACTTTCAAATGAATTTACTCTCTTTTCTAAGAAATCCATAACTTCCAATCCTAAGTTATTTGCATATTCATCTTTTCCATATTCCAAATCTTTATTTTCAAATTCTAAAAGTTTTTGAACGCATTCATGTAAACCAACTAAACCGAAAAGTCCGACAAATCTATCCAATTCAATGAATCCCTCTTTAACCAAGAAGTTTTCTTCAAAGAAAGGAGTTTCTTCAACTAAAAATCTAATCTTTCCTTCCATAAAGTTACACATTAAGTCTATCGCCTCAGGTAAAACCCTATCAAAAAAATCTTGTTTTGAACTTGAACTTCTTGCAAGTGAACCAAGTCTTAATCTGCTAAGAGTAAATGCACCTCCTGAAATAGGAAGTCCGTTGTAACAACTTGCTATCGCATAGTCGCCACCAAAATCTTTTCTGTAATATTTGTCATTTGCAAAAGCAGGGTTTGCAGTTAAAAGTGATGCATAAACACATTTTTCTCCAAAATCATCAGGAGTTATGTCTTCATCATATAAAATAGTCATATTTGGAGTAACATTATTTAAAGTTGGAAGTAATTCCAAAATAATTTCTCCTGCAACAGTTTTTTCAGGCCCAATATTTGCATGACAAAAACTGTCGTTAATTGTTCTATCTAAAGAAATTAAGAACCATCTAATTAACTTTTTAGCCTCATCTCTATCTGTGATGAACGGGTCTAAAAGTTTATCAATTTTCCCAATATAAACAGGATATCTAGTTATAGAAGGAATATGATGGTAAAAAATTAATAAATTATTAATTGCATCAAGTAGAGTTTCAGATTTTTCAAGACGTAAAAATTTACAGCCCTCATCTAAAAGTTTTTGGTAATTCGGACAAATGTATCTTGGTGCATAAGGAGCATGTCCTTCCCACAAATCACAAAAACCTCCATTTTCTGAAATTTCAAATATTCTTTCATTTACTGAATTTTTTGGAAAATTATTTAAGTTTTCCGCAAGTTTTGCAAGCTGAGAAGTCTTTTGTTCAAAAGTTAAATCTTTTGCCTTAATAATATTCATTGACAACTCTCTAGCTTCTTCTAATGTTTTAATTTCTGAAATCATAATACCTCCAAATTTTATGTCATAAAGTCATCTACTATTTACCCTTATTATATATCATTAAAACAAAAAATGATACTGTAATTTGTCTTTTTTGAGTTATTAAAAAAATAATCAAAAACCATAAATCAGATAAAGTATCATCTAAACAAAAATAATTATCATTTATTAGTCGTATTTTTTAAATTTTTTTTGTGAATTTTAACGATTATCCCTTTATTTTTTAATTAATTTGTATTATAATATATTGTATGATTATTTAAGGAGGGACATTAATGGAAAGTAAATTAGTTACTTTATTAAGAAAAGTTTTAATCGACAAAACTTTCGATTTAAAAACTGATAAAAGATTATATTCAGAATTCACTGTGCTTAAAGTAAAGAAGAAAACTGTAATAATTAAAGAAAACGACAAACTGGATTATTTATATTTATTAGTTAGAGGTAGTGCAAATGTAGTTCACTTCACACCCGTTGGGGAACTAATAGTATTTAATCACATTACAAATACTTCTATACTTGGTTTACTTGAATTTATGGATAACAAACATGATTTCTATAAGAGTGTTGCATTCTTCAAAGATACAAGACTTATTAGAATTCCAGTTGAAGCATTTGAAAGAGAAGCTGAAAGTATTGAACTTTTAAAAATTTACAATCACTTCTTATTAGACTTTGCTAAACATTCTATCGCTACATTCGATTTAACTAAAAACTACGGAAGAAAGAAAAACTTAATTGAATTCTTCTTATCTAAATGTGTTGAAGTTGAATTCCCTGTTAGAATTACTTTAACTAAAAAAGTTATCTCTGACTATTTAAGAATTAACGAAAGAACAATGTATAGATATTTAAATGAATTGATTGATAGAAATTGTATTTCAAGACAAACAGGTAAAATCATAATTTCAAAGGAAAATTACGATAATTTAGTTGAATACTCAAAAGAAAAAGGTGTAGATAACGACTAATAGGTGAGTATTATGAGTGAATCTATCGAAAATGCTAACTCAGTATCCAATTCAGATAAAAAGACAAAAAAATTTAATAAAAAATCTTTATTTATAGTTTTAAACTACTTTCTAACTCCAATTTTTATTATGTTAATATGTATTAAAATTTTAGATAATCAAAAAATTATGGAAAGTGTGATGAGTTTAAACTTTGTAGTTAAGTTTTTTGAAAATAATGCTTATTTAATTGAAAACAGAGAATTGTTTGATAAATTTTTTGTTGATATTTTAGGATCTATTGCAACACTTATTGCATTTATAATAGCTATTTTTATAGTTAAAAAAAGAACTGATAGTATCTCTAAAAATAAAACAACTGTTTCTTTTAAAAAATTATTTTTAATTGGAATTGGTCTTGGTGTATTTATGATTTTATGGAATATCATAATTTCATATACCTACCCACTATTAGGATTAACTTTTAAGAGTAATAATACTGAGAGTATTTTAAAGTCTTTAAAATTAAATAAGATATTATTAATTAATTTATTAATATCAGCACCGATAGGCGAAGAATTTGCTTTTAAATATGGAATGTTTACATTTTTCCACGAAATTTTTCAAGACAAAGGAAAATTTTTAGAAGTAATATTACCTGCATTTATTTCAGCATTTATCTTTGCTATAATCCATGACGGATTATTTTTAGTTCCTTTGTATATCGCACCAAGTTTCGTAGGTTGTTTGATATATAAAAAAACAAGGTCTTTACTACCTTGTATTTTAGGACATTTTTTAAACAATCTTTTAGCAATAATAACATTATTATCTTAAAAACTGTATAGATTATTCTATACAGTCAGAGCGCAGACAAAGCATTATTTTTGTCTGTGTTTTTTTTATGTATTTTTGTTTTTAGTTAAAAATCACTTAAGAATTTATTAAAATCTTAAATTTTATATAAATTTCTCTGAAATTTAAAAAATTAGGTCTCTTTCTACCTAATTTACTCATCATATTTGCTAATTTTTTCATATTTAGACACGCAAAAGTTAGGAGAGCTTTTATTTACATTTTTGCTTTTTCTTTCTCATTTGCACTTGATTTACTCTATTTTCATCATTCTTATGTAGCATTTTCAACATCTCCTTATATTACTTTTCAACTCTTTTCTCCACTAAAAAAGCGTCAATGATTTCTCATTGACACCTTTGTCATCAGTCTGAAGTGTCAATAAAAATATTGACACTTTTTTATTTAAAAATTATTTATTTTCAAATTCATATTCAAAATGTACATTACCTTCTTTAACACATTTATCATAGTCTTTTAAGATACTTACGCTTTTATTTGATAATAATATAAGAGCGATTAAGTTAGGTAACGCCATAAGCCCCATGAAAAGATCTGATAGTTTCCAAACAAAATCTCCTTGGAAAATTGGAGCTACAGCAAGCATAGTAAGCACTATTATTCTAAATACAATTATAATTGTTTTTTTGTTTCCTGCAATGTATTTTATATTTGATTCTGCAAAGAAATACCAACCAACTATTGTTGTAAGTGAGAAAAATGTAAGAGATAATGATAAAAATATACCACCAAAGCTATAAAATCCTTTGATAAAAGCATTTTGAGTCATTAATGTAGCTGATTTTGCCATTTCAGCTGATGGAATGTTCATGTTATATGAACCACTTACAATGTTTATAATTATTGTAGATAGACAAATTAAAAATGTAGATATGAAAACACCTATCATAGCAGTAAAACCTTGTTCTGCCGGATGGTCTGTGTGTGCTACGGCATGTGAATGAGGAGTTGATCCCATACCTGCTTCGTTTGAAAAAAGACCACGAGCAAGACCATATCTTATTGTATCTCTTAAAGTTATTCCTAATACGCCTCCACCAATAGCTTGAGGAGTAAAAGCTCCTTCAAAAATCAAACCTACAGCAGGTAATAATTTATTAGAAAACATTACTATTATTACTAAACAACCAAATACATAAGAAAAAGCCATAACAGGAACAACTTTTTCTGTAAATTTTGCAATTCTATCCATACCACCTGTTAGAACTATTCCTACAAAAGCTATAAGCCCGATGATTGTTATTGTACTTGGCAATTTTATAGAAGTTTTTAATGATTCCACAACAGAGTTTGATTGAACCATTATACCAACTATTCCTAAAGCAACTATACAAGTAACTGCAAAAAATCCCGCAAGATATTTATTTTTTAATCCATTTTTTATGTAGTAAGCAGGGCCTCCTACTAATTCTCCATTTCTTTTTTCTCTGTAAACTTGTGCTAAAACTGCTTCACAAAAAATTGTACTCATTCCAAAAAAAGCAGATAAAAGCATCCAAAATGCAGCTCCAGGTCCACCTGATGCAACAGCGGTTGCAACACCTACTATATTACCGGTTCCAACTTGAGCGGCAATTGCAGTAGATAAAGATTGAAATGGAGTCATTCTTCCTTCTTCTACGGGTTTATTTTCTTTTATATCTCTAAACATTTTTCCGAGAGCTGGAAAAAGTCTTGTAAATTGTGGAAATTTAAGTCTAATAGACATATAAATTCCTATTCCCACTAAGCAAAAAAGTAAAACATAGTTCCATAAGAAACCGCTTAAAACATCAACAATTTTTATAAAATCCATTTAATTCTCCTTATTTTTTAATTTGTATTTTGCAAGATATGAAACAATTATCCATATAATTGCAGAACGAATGAATGCAGAAATGAAAATATCATTAAATTGACTTTTCATTATTCCACCTCCAAATATTAAAAATCTTACAACGTATTCAACAGTATTTGCACCAAAATCACAAAGCATAAGTAGCATTATAAAAGGTGTTTTGTAAGCTGAGTGATCATGTCTAACAAGTATAAGGTAGAATAAGGCATAACTTGCATAAAATAAAATTTCTATAGAATAAGAACTTATAACATCAAAGGTTAAAGCTTTTCCTGCAAATGCACTTACTAATATTCTCATTAAGAAAACGAAAATACCAGCTATTAAGCCAGTTTTTAATTCATTAAGGTCAGGGTCATCATGAAGTGCAACAATTAATGCAACGATTCCCATGGAAGCTCTTAAATCTGTTTGTCCTAAATTAAAATTTAATAATGAACATATAGCAACAACAACTGAAACTAAAATAGTCTTAAACATTTTTTTCTCCTTTATTTATATATTATACATAAATAATATGTACAGTAAGTAATATTGTACCAAAAAACAAAAAAAATTTCAATATCTTTTAATATTTTTTAACAATCTAGTTTTTTAGCATTAATATTATATAAAAAATTAGTAACAAAATTATTTGTATCTTTAAAAAGATAATTTAAATTAAGATAAATTTAATTATACGATTGCTTTTTTGTTATAATATATATAATAAAAATAAAAAGCAAGGTATTAAGCCTTACTTCAGAGTGCAGACAAAGCATTAGTTTTGTCTGTACTCTGACTGTGTAGATTATTCTATACAGTTTTTTTATGCGCAAAAAAAGTTATTGCGAAAATCACAATAACTTTTTCTTTAACTATTTAATTACTTTTGCATTTACTTCTTCTAAAATCATTTCAAGGAACTCTTCTGCTTTCATTGAGCCTTTATCTCCCTCTCCACTTTTTCTAACAGAAACAGTTTTTTCGTTTACTTCATTTTCTCCAACTATCAAGCTGTAAGGGATTTTAGCAAGTTGTGCCTCTCTAATTTTTAATCCAATTTTTTCAGCTCTATCATCAACTGATACTCTTATATCTTTTTTAGCAAATGCTTGTTTTAGTTCATAAGCATAGTCGTTAAATTTATCTGAAATCGGTAAAATTTTAACTTGTTCAGGTGATAACCATGTTGGGAATGAACCTTTATATTCTTCAATTAGATAAGCTATAAATCTTTCCATTGTTGAAACAATTCCTCTGTGGATTACAACAGGTCTGTGATTATTCTTTCCGTCTTCTCCAACATAAGTTAAGTCAAACCTTTCAGGTAACAAGAAGTCAAGTTGAATTGTAGAAAGAGTTTCTTCTAAACCTATTGCAGTTTTTACTTGAACGTCAAGTTTTGGACCATAGAAAGCAGCTTCTCCTTTTGCTTCAAAGTATTCATATCCCAAGTCGTCCATTGCCTTTTTAAGCATTGTTTCAGCATTGTTCCACATTTCATCATTATCAAAATATTTTTCTTTGTTTTCAGGATCTCTGTAACTTAATCTAAATCTATAATTCTTTATATTAAAATCTTCGTAAACAGATTTCATTAAGTTTACAACTCTTGTAAATTCTTCTTGAATTTGGTCAGGGCGAACAAAAATGTGAGCGTCATTCAAAGTCATTTCTCTAACTCTTTGAAGCCCTGATAATGTTCCACTCATTTCGTAACGGTGCATCATTCCAAGTTCTGCAATTCTGATAGGAAACTCCTTGTAACTATGAACTTCATTATTGTAAATTTCCATGTGATGAGGACAGTTCATAGGTCTTAAAACTAACATTTCTCCATTTCCTAAGTCCATTGGAGGGAACATACTGTCTTGGTAATGGTCCCAATGTCCTGAAGTTTTATATAAATCAACATTTGCAAGGATTGGTGTATAAACGTGTTCATATCCACATTCAATTTCTTTATCTACTATATATCTTTCAACTACACGTCTAATTGTTGCTCCCTTTGGTAACCAGAAAGGAAGTCCTGCACCTACATTTTGGCTAATCATAAAGATTCCCAATTCTTTACCGATTTTTCTGTGGTCTCTTTGTTTTGCATCTTCTAAATATTCTAAGTATTCATCTAAATCTTTTTTCTTTTCAAAAGTTATACCGTAAATTCTTTGTAGCATTTTATTTTTTTCGCTACCTCTCCAATATGCACCTGCAATACTTAAAAGTTTAACAGCTTTAATTTTCTTTACATCAACAAGATGAGGTCCTCTACAAAGGTCAGTAAATTCTCCTAATTCATAGAAAGAAAGCTCAGCATCTGCATCAAAACCTTCGATTAAGTCAATTTTATAATCTTGTCCTTTTTTCGCAAAATATTTTAAAGCAAAATCTCTATCTACTTCTTTTCTATCTACTGAAAATCCTTCTTTTACTATTTTTTTCATTTCTTCTTCAATTTTAATCAAATCTTCCGGTGTGAATTTATGATCAGAATCTAAGTCATAGTAAAATCCGTTTTCTATTGATGGTCCGATACCAAACTTTGTATCAGGGAAAAGTCTTTGAATGGCAAGAGCCATAACATGACTTGATGTATGCCAGAAAATATCTTTTCCTTCTTTATCCTCAAACTTTACAAATTTAACTGTGCAATCTTCCTTTAGTGTTTCACTTAAACCTTTTGTAATCTCATCATTTATAACTGCTCCTAAAACATTTCTTGCAAAACCTTCAGAAATACTAATTGCAACGTCTAAAATTTTTACACCTTTTTCAAATTCATGAACAGACCCGTCAGGGAATGTAACTTTAATCATTTCCATATCTTCCTCCTATTTTTCTATACAAAAAAGAGCCTTCACCCCTACAACGTAGGGACGACGGCTCGTGGTTCCACCCTAATTACTTCTTAATTAGATAAAAGACTCCATAATAGTTTTCAAAAAACGGTATCTTAAATGGAATTACAGCCACGTTCCACTCTCTCTTAAAGCCCTATTTTCCTACTCGTTACTTCAACGTCTATATTAACTTTAACAATCCTTCAAAATCAACAGTCTTTTGCTCTCCAGTTTTTAAATTCTTAACTGTGTAAGTATTTGTATTTTTCTCGTCCTCTCCAACTATGATTATATAAGGAATATTTAACTTGTCTGCATAAGATATTTTTTTCTTCATCTTTGCATCTTCAAAATATACTTGTATTATTTTACCACTATTTTTAAATAAATTCAATAGTTTTATGGCATAATCATAACAATTTTCCATCGGAATGATTAAAGCATCAATACTATTTACTTTTATTTCCTTAAATAAATTCTTATCAAGTAGTTGGTAGAACAGTCTTGTAAGTCCGATAGAAATACCAACACCGGGTAAAACTTGACTTGTATAATTACTTGAAAGATCGTCATATCGACCTCCGGAGCATACACTTCCAAGTTGTCTATAATTTTCTAAAAATGTTTCATAAACAGTTCCTGTATAGTAATCCAGACCTCTTGTTATCGTCAAGTTTATTCTTATAAATTCATCAGGAATTCCAAAAAGTTTCATACAAGCATAAACCTCTTTTAACTCCTCAACCCCTTTTACAAAAAGTTCATTTGAAATTTCTAAAGAATTTAACTTTTCGATAATTTCTTCATTACTTCCGGATATATTTATAAATTCTACAATTTTTTCTAAAACATCATCAGAAATACCGATAGCTTTAAGCTCTGAAATAACT
The DNA here is from genome assembly GCF_016552165.1 of Parvimonas parva. Taxonomy (GTDB): domain Bacteria; phylum Bacillota; class Clostridia; order Tissierellales; family Peptoniphilaceae; genus Parvimonas; species Parvimonas parva. The sequence continues at coordinate 17,136 of NZ_JACVDA010000018.1, forward strand.
TTTTCAAGTCCGATTTTTTCAATCTTATCAATAATTCTTAAAATATCTGTCTTATTCTCAATACCTAAACTTTCAAAAAAACCATTTATAATTTTTAAATTACTAAAATTAATCGCAAACTTTTCGTTTATAATCTTTGAAAAAATTTCATAAATTATATAAGGAAGTTCTGCATCATTTTTTATATCAAGTTTTCCATTTCCAATAACATCAATATCACATTGATAAAACTCTTTATATCTTCCCTTTTGATTTCTCTCACCACGATAAACCTTAGCTATATGGTATCTTCTAAAAGGAAAATTCAAATCATTAAAATACTGAGCAACATATCTCGCCAAAGGAACAGTCAAATCAAATCTTAAAGAAATATCCTTACTTTCAGAATCAATCTTAAAAATTTGTTTTGTAGTTTCCCCACCACCCTTAGCCAAAAGAATCTCATTCTTTTCAAAAACAGGCGTATCTATCGGTAAAAAACCACGCTTTTTAAAAGTATCCTCAATTATATTTTTAACATTATCAAACAAAATTTGTTCACTAGGCAAAAGTTCCATAGTTCCAACAACATTGCTTGGCTTTATAAATCCCATAATTACCTCCATAGTGAAATAATCCCACCCAAATCGACAAATTCTTCATCTTTTGGAAAAATTATTTTCACATTTTCTTCATCCGCTATGTATTTAATTATATCATAATCTTTGTATTTTGTCACATCACCATAGAACAATAAAGTATCATCAGAAACAAAACCGCAAGTTCCTCCGATAAATCCATTTTTATATCCATTTAATATAATTCCGTCTGTTGTAACAAATTCCACATTTATTTTTTCATTTTTTAAAGTCTTATAAATTCCCTCATCACTTGTTATGATATGATTTTTAAAACAAATCATACTACAATTTGCATATCCCTGATTTACTTTTATATATTTTCTATTCAAACTCAGCTTTTCAAAAATTTCATTTGTTGTAAATTTTTCATTATGAAAAAAGTACTTATCATTCTTTGAGATATTTAAAACAATTTCACTATTTTTAAAACCTGAAACGCAAATTCTTTTTAACCTAAACTCTTTTAAAAATTCACTATAATATTCAAAAACAGAATCTTCAATATAAATTTCATCATCAATTTTTAAAACGCTAATATCGATATGGTCATTATAATTTTTATTAAATTTTTCATTATCTACACTTTTTATATATTCAATATTTTTTGAATTTAAAAGTTCAAAAAAACTTTCACTAGCTTTATTACTAACTAAAACTTTTTGTAACATATTAATCTCCTAAATGATTAAATTTTATGTAATTGGGTATAATTAATCTTAGTAATTATGACTTAACTTTTTTAAGTTATGTATATTATATCATATTTCCATTTTAATAAATTTAAAAAGGTAAATATGATGAAATAAATATTCTTTTACACAAGAATTGTAAATTCATATTTATTATATCATATTTCCAATTTAGATAATCTTTAAATGGTAAATATGATGAAATAAATACACTTTTATACAATAACCATAAAACTGTATTTATTATATAACATTTATTTAGGAGGATGTTTATGTTAAAAGAATTTAAAGAATTTGCCTTAAAAGGTAATGTAATGGACTTGGCAGTTGGGGTAATTATAGGTGGAGCATTCGGAAAAATCGTTACTTCTTTAGTAAATGACATTTTAATGCCTTTACTTTCAATTTTAACAGGTGGTATTAATTTTTCAGACCTAAAAATTGTATTAAAAGCTGGAGATAAGTCTAAAGAAATTGCAGAAGTTGCTTTTAAATATGGAGCATTTATTCAAAATGTTATTGATTTTCTAATAATTGCATTTTGTATCTTTATGATGGTAAAAGCTATGAATAAATTATCAAGAAAGAAAGAAGAAGTAGTTGAAGAAACACCAAAAGCTCCAACTCAAGAAGAAATCTTAACAGACATTAAGAATATCTTAGCAGAAATAAAAGAAAAATAATCAAAGAAAATTAAGAAAAAAACAAAAGCTACGAAAAAAATCGTAGCTTTTTTGTTATCTATTCTATACTTATTCCATTCGACAAGTCGAAAATCGGTATTGCTATTGAAAAGACGATAAATGCAACAAAGAGTGAAATTAAAATTATTATAATAGGTTGTAAGTATTGTAATATTTTATCAACTGAATAATTTATTTTTTGGTCGTAATACTCCGTCGCACTTTCAAGTATTTCAACTAAGTTTTCACTATTTTCTCCTATTGCAAGCATATTTATAAATGCAAGGTTGAAAATCAAATCGTCTTCCAAAGAATTTGAAATTAGCTTTCCGCTTTTTATTTTTAAAATAGCAACTTCCAGATGTTCACTAATAAAAATGTTTCTTGTAGAATTTTTTACAATTTCCAAAGCCTCAACTATACTTATATTTCCATTTAACAAAATCGTAAGATTTTTTGCAACTATTGAAGTGATGTAATTTTGGTAATGCACCTTTATATAAGGAATTTTAAAAAGCATTTTTCCAAAGAATTTTCTAACTGCATATTTCTTTGAAATAAATTTTATAAAAATAACAAAAATTAAAATTCCTAAAATTATATATAAATAATTTTGCTTTACAAAATTTGTACTTTTTACTAAAAATTTTGTAACTTTAGGAAGTTCTACATTACTATCTTCAAAAATCTCTAAAAACATTGGTATTACATTGTTTAAAAGAAAAACTAAAACCACAAATGTAACAAAAAGTAATATAATAGGGTAAGTCATTATACTTATAAGTTTTTGTTTCAGTTTGTATTTCTTTTCGTAATACAATGATAAATACAAGAAAACTTCCGATAATTTTTCTGAACTCTCCCCAGATTTTATTAAAGATAAAAATAAATTGTCAAATTTTTTCGTTTCCGAAAAAGATTGATATAAGTCAAATCCTTTTAATAAGTTTTCATAAACTTCTGCAAAAATTTTCTTTAAAGTCTTATTTGGAGAAGTTTTTGAAAGTAAATTTATCGTTTCAGCAGTATTAATATTTGATTTTAAAAGAAGTCCCGCCTCTTTTAGAGAAATACTTAAATCGAGTAAATTAAGTTTATTTCCAATTTCCATATTTAAAATATTAAAAAACTTTTCTTTAAAACTCATTTTCAAACTCTCCTAATGAAAACAAAATTTTATTAACCTCTTCAAAACTTGTTATCCCGTCAGCAATTTTTCTAAGTCCGTTTTTATACAAACTTTCATTTCCATTTTTTCTAAAGTATTCATAAAGTCTAACACTGTTACAATTTTCATTTATGATTTCTTTTATTTCATCATCTAAAATTAAATGCTCTAAAATCAAAGTTCTTCCAATATATCCACTATTACAATCTTCACAGCCACATTTATCGTAAATATATTTCGGAATTTCAAGACCGTTTTTCTTAAAATTCTCCTTTTCAAATTCAGTTAAAGCTCTTTTAACTTTACATTTTGGACAGAGTTTCCTAACAAGTCTTTGCGATAAAATAGCAATTACTCCGGAAGAAATTACATAATTTTCTATTCCCAAATTCAAAAGTCTAATTATCGCTGAAACCGTATCTGCTGTATGTAAAGTTGTAAAAATGAGATGCCCCGTTATCCCTGCTCTAAGAGCAATATTTGCAGTTTCTCTATCTCTCATTTCTCCAACCAAACCAACTTCAAAATCTTGTCTTAACATAGCTCTAAGTCCGGTTGCAAAGTCAAGTCCCAATGCTTGATTTATATTTATTTGATTTATTCCACTAATTCTAACTTCAACCGGGTCTTCTAAAGTAATTATGTTGATACTTTCTTTTTGTAATTTTTTTACAAATGAGTAGAGTGTTGAAGATTTACCGCTTCCCGTTGGCCCACTTATGATTAAAACACCGTTTGGACTTTTTATAATATTTTCTATTAGATATTTTTCTTCTTCATAAAGTCCTAAATTGTCAATGTCAATTTTAAAATTTCCGGAATTTAAAATTCTCATTACAATTTTTTCACCCAAAATTACAGGAACAGATGCAACTCTAATGTCAACTGAATTTTCATTAAAATTAAAATCTAATCTTCCGTCTTGTGGCATTCTCTTAATTGTAATATCCATTTTTGAGATGATTTTTATACGAGAAATTATAATAGGAGCATTAAAACTGCTAACTTTATAGATATCAATAAGTTCTCCGTCAATTCTATATCTTATATAAAAAGCATCTTCTCTTGGCTCAAAATGTATATCTGATGCATTGTTTTCTATCGCAACAGATATTACTGTATTAACAAAATCTTCGACATTCTCAACTTTATCAACAAAAATTTTTTTCATAACTTTCCTCTAAATAAACTTTCTTATAGACTTTGCAACTCCATCATTTTTATTCGTATCAGTTATATAATCAACATTTTTCTTTACATTTTCCATAGCATTACTCATTGCAATAGAAAGTCCTGAAATGTTTAACATAGGAATGTCATTTTCTCCATCTCCAATTGCGATAGTTTCAGACAATTCTATATCATTAAGCCTACAAATTTCCCTTAAACAAGAACCTTTGTCTGTATCTTTTGCCATTAATTCAAAAAAGAAAGGCAATGAAAAAGCTAAAGTATATTCACTTTTTATCGTATCAGAAAACTTTTCTTCTAAAATTTTCAAAACATCATATTCTTGACAAATTCCAATTTTCAAGACCTTTTCTTCTAAATTATTTTCTAAAATATATTCCTTAACACTCTTAACCCTAATTATTTTAGGATTTATAAATTTAGAAATAATCTCAACATATTCATCATTTGAATCATTTGTAAAAATTAAATTTTCCAAAAAAACTATTGGTGTCAAATCATTCTTTTCAATAGTATCTAAAATATCAAAAAGATATTCTTTATTTAAACTCTTTACAAATTTTGGAACTTTGCTGTAAGTTGTAGAAATTAAACTACCATTTAAAGCTCCATAATAAGTATCTATTTTTAACTCCTCTAAGGTTTGTTTTATTGTAAATTCCTCTCTACCTGAAATAAATGCAATCTTTACACCTTTTTCCATAGCGTAAAATAAGGCATCTTTAACAACATCTGAGATTTTATGCTCCTCATTAAAAGTTGTTCCGTCCATATCAAGTGCTATTAATTTATACATAATTTTCTCCTAACTTTTATCAAAAAAGGGACTTCAAAGTCCCCCTCTAATTCTATTCAACCGTAACAGATTTCGCTAAATTTCTTGGCTTATCAACATCATTTCCCTTTGCTAAGGATACATAATAAGCAATAAGTTGACTTGCAACAACTGAAATTATAGGCATTAAAATTTCTATTGTACCAGGAATTAATATTTTTTCATCAGAAACGTCAAGATTGTTATCCAAGTGAGTTATTTCAACAACATGCGCTCCTCTTGCTTTAACTTCTTTTACATTTGAAATAATTTTTTCATATAATCTCTCTTGAGTTGCAACCACAAAAACAGGAGTTCCTTCTTCAATCAAAGCGATAGTTCCATGTTTTAACTCGCCGGCTGCAAAGCTTTCAGTATAGATATATGAAATTTCTTTTAATTTCAATGCACTTTCCATAGCAGTATAATAATCAAGACCTCTTCCTAAGTAGAAACAAGTATTCTTGTCTTTTAATTCTAATGCAATTTTTTTATAAATTTCTGTATCTTTCAATAAAGTTTCTATTTTGCTTGGCAATTGCTTTAAATTTGAAATTACATTTTTATATTCATCTAAAGAAATTGTTCCTAAAATTCTAGCAAATTTTAAAGCAATCATATAAAGAGCAGTAACTTGTGTTGTATAACCCTTTGTACTTGCAACTGCTATTTCAGGTCCTGCCCAAGTGTAAAACACATTGTCTGACTCTCTGGCTATTGATGAGCCGACAACATTTGTAACACTTAAAATAGTTGCTCCTTTCTTTTTAGCCTCTCTAAGTCCTGCAAGTGTATCAGCAGTTTCTCCTGATTGACTGATGATTATAACCAAAGTTTTATCATCTACCATTCTGTCTGAATATCTAAATTCAGATGCAATATCGACAATTACAGGAAATCTTAAGGCTTTTTCCAAAATTTCCTTACTAACAAGCCCTGAATGATATGCTGTACCACAAGCCACAATATAACATTTATTAAATTTGCTTAAATTTTCATTTAATAAACTTTCCATTCCGTCTAAAACTAACTCATCATTTTCATCTAATCTTCTAAGGAAAGTTTCTTCAATAACTTTTGGTTGTTCATAAATTTCCTTTAACATAAAATGGTCATAGCCACCTTTTGTAGCTGTCTCAACAGACCAATCAACATGTTTAACTTCTCTAGTAACAACATTGTTATCTTCATCATAAATAGTATATTTTCCATCTTTAAAATGAATTAAATCTCCATTTTCAAGATAAATAATATCTCTTGTATATTTCAAAACTGCAATAACATCTGACGCAATGAAAAACTCTCCATCGCCAATGCCAACGATTAAAGGACTTTCTTTTCTAGTTCCAATAAGCTCTTTAGTATCTTGTTTTAAAATCCCAAAAGCATAACTTCCATTTACCTTTGCTCTCATTTTAAAAACTGTACTTAAAAAATCTCCATCATCTAAGTCTTCCAATAATTGAGGAATAACCTCCGTATCAGTTTCTGATTTAAAAACAAAATTTTTAGCTAAAAGTTCTTCTTTTAAATGTAAATAATTTTCGATTATTCCATTATGAACTACTGCAAATTTTGAATTCATACTTAAATGTGGATGTGAGTTTTCATCTGACGGAACTCCATGAGTTGCCCATCTTGTATGCCCTACACCAATATTTGAAATTTTATTTTTATATTCATTTTCTAATTTTTCTCTTAAATTGCTGATTCTTCCAACAGCTTTAACAACATCTATTTTATTATCTTCTAAAAATGCGATTCCAGATGAATCGTATCCTCTATATTCTAAAGTTTCTAATCCATTTAAAATTACATCAATAGCATTTGAACTACCAATGTATCCAACAATACCGCACATAAAATTTCCTCCTAAAAATAATTTTATCGCTACTTATTCACATATAATATCACATTTTGCAAATTTTTTCAAGTAGAAAAATTATCACATAGTTCAACACACAATAGTTCAATACAATATAAAATCTTATTTAACTATTGCTATCAAATACTCCAAATCATAAAAAGTAGCTGAAGAAATTTCTACAAAAGAATCTTCAGGAAGTTTTCTAGTAATGTAAATATTAAAATCATCCACTTCAAAAAAATCAAAAGCATTTGTATTTTTAGGCTTACCAATCAAAACTGACGGTTTTAATTCAGTTGAACAATTTCAGTTACTCCAACCTTTAAGCTCAACCATTATCTCCTTTTGATTTTCCTTTAAAAGTTTTTTTGCTTTTTCATTTATAACAACTTTTATATTAATCACTCCTAACAAAAAAGACTGTATAAACAGCCTTTTAAACAATTATTCCATTAACTACCAAATTTTCCATAAATAGAAAACTCATAGTTGAAACAGTAACAGTATCATTAACTGCTTTAATTCCATTCATAACATACACATCTATTCCATCAATATTTTCTAATGTATATTTATCTAAATTTAAAGGTTTACCTAATGAAGCCATTGGTTTTAAAACAACACCACTTCAAGAACTGCAACCTCTAACCTCAACAGTCATAACACCATTGTTTTTCTTTTCTAAAAAATTTTTAGCTTTTTCATCAATTATAATTTTCATAATATTCACCTCTAATGTTCTGATACAAAGAATATACCCTCAACAAAATTTATGAAACTTTTTATCAAAATGTTTTTCGAATTATATTTTTATAATTTTCTTCCATTGGAGCAAAAAATTCTTTATCGTTAAGGTAACTAAGCTCACCTTCTATATTTTTAAAAATTATTGTTTCTGCATGTAAAAATTGACTCTTTAAATCAAAATTATTTCTAAAAAATTTATTAACTTCCATATCGCCATACTTCACATCACCAATTATAGGAAATCCCTTAGAACTTAAATGACTTCTAATCTGATGAGTTCTACCCGTTATAAGTTTTATCTTAAGCAAACTAAAATTTTCATTATTCCTTTCAACATAAACTTCTGTTATGGACTCCTTACCATTTTTTGAAATACTTGATTTGTTTTTTTCTTCGTTCTTTTCAAGTTTTTCATTAATGATAAAATTTTTCTTAACATAACCACTTACAACAGTTTTATAATATTTTTCAACAGAGGTTTCTTTAATTCTATTTAACTCTCTAAGTGCCATTGAATTCTTAGCCCCAATAACAAGACCTGAAGTATTTCTATCAAGCCTATTTATTATCGCAGGAACAAAAGTTTTTTCAACTCTTGGATTGTAATCACCCTTTTCAAGCAAGTAGCCAATCATAAAATCAACCAAATTATTACCATAATCCTCTTTTGAAGATGCATGAGATAACAAATTTTTCGGCTTATTCATAACAATTATATTTTCATCTTCATAAACTACATCAAGTTTTTTAGAATATGAATACTTCTTAGTCTTTGAAATAATCAACTTTTCAAGTTCTTCCTCATAAATAAAAATATTCACAATATCATTTTCATTTAAAATATAATTTGCATCAACTCTTTTTTTATTAACTTTTATCTTTTTAGTCCTCAAAAACTTTTGAATCATAGACGTACTAGCATTATTCAAATACTTTTTCAAAAACCTATCAATTCTTTGAGCAGAATCATTTATATTTATTTCAACATTTCTCATAGTTTCTCACTTTCATATTTTGTTCACTTTTAACATCAAGCTATTAAAAAACATCACTCTACTTACTCCGTCATCCCTATTTGTGATGAAATTAAATTTTCTTTTGGATTAATTTATTGTGAATTTAATTATATCATATTTTCCATTTTATACGATTTTTTTAAAGTAAAATATGATGAAATTAAATTTTCTTTTTAGATTAGTCTAAGGTAAATTTAATTATATCCTATACAAATACCTATGTCAATGAAAAAATCCCAAAGCTAAAGCTTTGTCTGCACTCTGAGACTTAAAGGAGAATTAATTCTCCTTTAAGTCTAACATACAGGTTATATTTTTTTATAATTTTTGGTCTCACATCATTTACAAATGTACATTAAAGTATTTATTTGTTTAAATAAATATTTTTATTAAAAAAGGAAGTGAATTTTACTTTATCACTTCCTAAATTTTTTAATATTACATAATCTAACCTATAGACCACATAAATATTTAACTGTATAGGATACAAATATTCCTACATAATTTCCTAAAGCCCCTGCTATTATACCCATTATCAATCCTACATTTATAAGAGATTTCCAATTAGCTCCTGCCGCTGTAAGAGCAGATGTTGGTCCATCTACAATGCATCCTACCATTGATAAAATTACATATTCATATTTAATTTTTAATAATCTACATATTATTAAATGTACTAATATACAAAATATTAACATTAGTAATACATACAAAGTCATCATAAATGCTGAACCGATAAATTGTTTTAAATCAACTGCAAATCCTATTGTTGAAAGAAAAATTAAAGATAAAAACAATCCTAAATCTAAATTTCCTCTTAATTTTTTTACAGGTTTCAATTGAGAAATGATTATAGAAACAGTTGTAAGCATCAATAATCTTCCTGATTTCCAAAAATCTGCAGGAAATATTTTTTGAGAAATAATTGTAGTAAAAAATGTTACAGCAAAACCTATAGTAAGTAACCAAGTTATATCTTTTATTGACCATTTTTTATCGGACATAAGTGTTTCTTGTTCACCATCTTCTAATTCTTCATCACTAAGTTGATATGGCCAAAATTTATTCCATCTTTTTGATGCTTTAAGAATCATAGGAGATGCAAATAAAAATACCATAAGTGGTGTTGAAACAACATAATCTGCTGCATTTGCCGCAGCAAGAGTTTCTCTTGAACAATCAAGTCCTGTAGCTATAGCTGTTAAGTTAGGAGTTCCTCCTGTATAAGTTCCTACAAACATACCTGCACATTTCCAACCTTCAATTATTTTTGGTGCAAAATAAATTCCCAATATTATAGCAACTATACAGACTGAAAAGATAGCAGAAACCAAAGCCAATAGAGGCTCTTTGGTAAGCTTTTTTAGCTCTTTAAAATTCATACTAAGCATACAAACTGAAATTGCAACTGGAACTAAATAAGTAGAAATTTCTCCATATAAATCATGAGAAATAGGAACAATATGGGTATTTGATAAAATAATCCCTAGTACTACAACTGTAAGAACAGGTCCTAAAGATTTAAAAACTTTATATTTTTGTACCCATAATGATAATGAAACCATTAGTAATATGACGAAAAGTAAACCGTCATTTCTTGTAATCAAAGCATTCAACAAATTTTCCCCCTTTAAATATATTGTTGTACATTCATTTTACAATAAATGCATTTAAAAAGTCAATATATTTTTTATAATTTTTGCTCTCACATAATTTACAAATATACAAAAAATCCCAAAGCTAAGGCTTTGAGATTTTTTTAATCAACTAGTTATTTCTTTTTTTATTTATTATAGCCATTGCTACCCTTTTTACTAATTTTCTATTTTCCAATTAACTGATTTATTCTTTGAGTCGATTAAATCTTTATACAATCCGTTGTGTTCTATCAATTCGCTATGTGTTCCGGATTCTTCGATATGTCCTTGGTTTAGAACTAAAATTTGATTTGCATTTCTGATTGTCTTTAATCTATGCGCAATCATTATAACGGTTTTATCTTTTGTCAGCTCTTCGATCGCATTTTGTAATTTATCTTCATTTTCAGGGTCAACATTCGCAGTTGCCTCGTCAAATATTATTATCGGTGCATCTTTTAGCATAGCTCTTGCGATTGAAATTCTTTGTTTTTCTCCTCCTGAAAGGTTAGAACCTCCCTCAACAATAATTGTATCGTATCCATCAGGTAAACTCATAATAAAGTCGTGGCACATAGACTTTTTAGCAACTTCAATAACTTCTTCTCTAGTTGCATTCGGCTTTCCAAATTTTATATTGTTTTCTATTGTATCTTCAAAAAGATAAACATTTTGGAAAACAAAAGAAATATTTTTCATTAAATTTTTAAGTGAATATTCTCTTATATCCTTTCCACCAATCAAAATACTTCCTGAATTTACGTCCCAAAATCTTGCAATCAAATTACAAAAAGTTGTCTTTCCGGAGCCTGACGGCCCAACTATTGCAGTTAAATTATTTTGATTTATCTTACAAGAAATATTATTCAAAATCTTCTTTTTATTGTAACTAAATTCAACATTTCTAAATTCTATATCAAAGTTATCAATTTCTTTTTCAACGATTCCCTCTTTCATATCAGGAATTTCATTTACATAATTTAGTGAATCTATCGCATTTTCAGTAACTCTAAGAATTGCCATTACACTACCTGCTCCGATAATCCCATTAAAAATTACATAACTTGCAATAGTAAGCATAATTAAATCGGACAAAATTATACTACCTGCAACATACATATTAAAAGAAACATAAAGCATACAAGCAGTTGTTATGGCGATTACAATCTTTTGAATTATGTTGTAAGGAATTAAAGTTTTTTCCAAGCCCAATGTATAATCACGAACATCATCAAAAGATTTTTCCAAATCTTTATTATTTTCATTAACAAGATTATATGACTTAATAATTTGCATTCCTAAAAGTGCAGATAGAACTTGTGAAGTAAGTATTGCTTGTATCTTATGCGCCTTCATAGCATTTTTTCTGGATTTTCTTTCCATCATAGCAGTTACAAATAAAAATGCAAATATTCCTAAAGTTGCAATCAAAGCAATTTTGTAATTAAAGAAAAACAATCCAACAACAAAAACAAAAGTTGTAAGCATTCCTCCAAGTACCATTACAAGTAACATTGGCACCCACATTTCTATTTGACTTAAGTTTGTAGTCGCAAGAGTTGTAAGTTTTCCAAGATTAAAACTTGAGAAAAATCCCATTGGAACTTTTTTGATTTTTTCTCCAATTTCTATTCTCCTATGAGCAGACATAAAATATCCTGCATGAGTTTGTTGTAGCTGTGAAGTCTTTTGAGTAAAAATCTTCCCAACTACACATACAAGCATAATCAAAAATACAATTAAGGCATCTCTAGTTTCTAAAGTATTTGTAAAAATTTTATTTAAAATATAATAAATTGCGCCAAATTGAAAAGAGTTAAATATTGCATTTAAAAGCGCAAAGAAAATAGAAAATTTTATATTTTTTTGTTCTTTTATGGAAAAATTCCATATTTTTCTAAATACTGTAAGCATTACTCTTCCCCCTTTATTGCAGAATCCCACATTTCCTTATAAAGTTTTGAATTTTCAATAAGTTCATTATGTGTTCCTTTTGAATTTATTTTCCCATTTTCTATAACAAAAATTTCATCAACATTTGTTACAGTTCTAAGTCTATGAGCAATCATAATCAAAGTTTTACCCTTAACCAAATTACTGATTGACTCTTGTATAATACTTTCATTTTCAGCATCAATATAAGAAGTTGCCTCGTCCAAAATAACTATTGGTGCATTTTTAAGCATAGCCCTTGCAATAGAAATTCTTTGTCTTTCTCCTCCGGACAAATGACTTCCGCCCTCTCCAACAATAGTATCGTATCCATTCTCCAAATTTATAATAAATTCGTGGCAACCGGATTTTTTAGCCATTTCAACAATTTCTTCATCAGTTGCATCAGGTTTTGCAATTCTTATATTTTCCTTTATGCTAATATCAAAAAGAAAATTATCTTGCGAAACATAAGAAATCAAATCAGAAAGTTTTTTCAAAGAAATATCTTTCAAACTAACTCCACCGATTTTTATATCTCCCTTGTCAACATCCCAAAAACCTGCAATTAACTTTGTAATCGTACTCTTACCACTACCACTTGGTCCAACAAATGCAGTAGCTCTATTTTCCTTTATATTTAAGGATAAATCTTCTAAAATTTGTTTATCTTCATTATATGCAAATGAAACATTTTCAAAGTCTATATCAAAATTTTTAATTTCAAAATCAGAATTTGAATGTATCAATTCTTTTGAACTTAAAATTCCTTGAATTTCTCCTGTTATTGTTCCAATTCTAGCTAAATCATCAATATAAGCTGAAATCTTTATTAAATTTTCAATAGTTCCAAAAGATAAAATAATTATTGCAATTAAATTTACAACATTCAAACTCCCATTCAAATAAAAAATAACACTAAAAGGCAAAATAGTTAAAAGTCCCATTGGAGATAAATGCATCCCCATTGCAGACCTTATTGAACAAGACTTCATCCAATTATAGAAAAAACTGGCATTATCATAAACAGACTTAGAATATTTTTCATAAGAGCTGTCGCTTTGATTAAAAGCCTTAATAACCTCAACCCCATTAATATACTCAACAACTGAATTATTCATCTTTTGTCCTATTTCAACAGACTTTTTATAACTTAATTGATAGCTTTTATTCATAATTGTTGCCATTGCACCAAAACCAATTACAAGAGGAATTAAAGACAACAACATAAGACGCCAATCTAAAATCAACATATATCCTAAAAGCACAATAGGTCCAACTAAATTGGCCGTTACCTCAGGAATAATATGCGCCAAAGAAGTTTCCATATGGTCAACTTGGTCAACAATTATATCCTTTAATTTTCCCGTACTGTAATTTAAAATATCTCCTAAAGGCATTTTAAATAATTTCCCCATAATATCTTTTCTCATATCAGCCAAAACTTTAAAAGTTGCAGTATGAGAAATTAAAGTAGAAATCCCTGCAAAAACTTCTTTCAAAACGAAAGCTCCCAAAATAAAAATAATATTTTGTGTATAGAAAGAAATATCCATATTTCCACTAACAACTGAAACCACCAACTTAGCAAGAATAATGTAAGTTATAAGTCCCATTGCGACTCCCAAAATCGCAAAAACAACTGATAGTAAATAACTAAAAACATTTTTATTTACATACTTTTTTATCAGTTCCATAATTAACCCTCCTATCTATCTAAATTTTTAAAATAAATTTTTATCATATCTTTTAAATTTTCTTTATTTTTATAAAAGTTTCCCTTTGCCTTTAAAATTTCTCCTCCCAAAATTAAACTGTTTATAAAATCAGAAAAGAACCTATCATCTATAAAATCAAAATTAATACCCATATTTTTCAAAAGACTTCTCATATTAATCAAAGTTTCTCTTTCCAATTTCAAATATAAGTTTTCCAAAGATTCATCATAATTTTTTTCTTGAAGAAACATAACATAAACAGCCAAAAGCTCATTATCAGCTAAAATTTTCTCTACAATAATTTCGGAAATAATATCGTATTTATCTAAATCTTTATGCTCTTTTAAAAAATTATCTACAACATTATATCTATAATCACAACCATCTTCCATTAAATCATACATCATTTCCGTTGTACTCTTGTAATGTCTATAAACTCCACCTTTACTTAAGCCACTCTCTGCTATTACATCCTCCATAGTCGTATTGTGAAATCCCTTACGAATAAAAACATCCTTCGCACAATATCTAATCTGCCTCTTTCTCTCATCAGCAGGTAGTCTTTCATTACGCATAATAAATCTCCTTTTTGTAAATATTTATATTTTATACACTAAAAACAAAGCGACACAATCGTCGTTAAATGTATTATACAACTTTTAATAATTCTTTTCAATATTTTTTTTTAAAATTTATATTGATTTAGTATTTCTATTTACAAAAATATGAATATTTATATATGATATAAAAAATATGTTTTTTAAAAATAAAAAATCGACCCTTAAATCTTAAAGGTCGATTTTTTTCTATTTGAGTTATCTATTGACTCTCTTTTTTTCTTTTAAATGCTACAACAAGTAACGTTCCTGAAAGTATCATAAAAATAGTGTACAATTCTATGTTCATACTATTAGCTGTCTTTGGAAGTGTCTTATTGTTAGCTACTTGTGGCTTTTCACCTGGTTGTGTTGGATCTTCTGCCCCTACAACTGGTGGATCTTGTGGTGCTGGTGTTACTGCTACTTTTTCAAATTTTGCATTTACTGTTAGGTTTCCATTGATTGATGTGTTTTTATCTAAAGCCGGTTCCCAACCTGTAAATTTAAATCCAGCTTTTGCTGTAACTTTTGGAGCTGTTATATCAGCTAATGTTTTGTTTGCTGTCTTTAATACATATACTGTATTTTTAGTTCCCATTATTCCCTTTGCCGGGTCTGCTTTAAATGTTACTGTCCAGTACTTGCTTGTATCTGCTGGTTTTCCGCCGTTTGGATCTGTTGGATCTACCGGTCCTACTACTGCTGGATCTGTAGGTGTTGGAGTTGGTGTTGGTTTTTCCTTTACTGTTAATGTATTTGTTTGTGCAGTTAATGGATTTTTTTCTGCAGTTAATGGATTTTTTCCTGCAGTTAATGGATTTTTTCCTGCAGTTAACAAACCTTTTGTTAATTTTACGGCTTTTTCATTGTTTGCAGCTACTGTATTTGTTTCTGCTGTCAAGTTTCTTTTTGTTAATGTTACAGGCTTGTTGTTGTCATTTAATGTTAAAGCTGTTCCATCTATAGGATTTGTTGTGATTTTATATGTTCCAAAGTATTCAAATTCTACATCTTTTGTTATTTTGTTTTTGTCTGTTAATCTTACTACAAGTCCTGATAGGTCTAGTTTTTCTCCTTCTGTGTAGCTTAGTTTTGGCTGTGTTATTACTTCCATAGATACTACATTTTCCGGGTCAAATTCGATTTCTTCAACTGTAATTTCTGCATCTACAATTGCTTTTTCTCCTTTTTTAACTTCATCTGGATTTTCACACAATTGATAGCGAAATTTTATAGGGTTAGTTGAACCATCCCAAGTAAATCCATCTTCTTCTAGTTGTACATCAGACTCAATAATTCTATTCTTATCAAAACCTTGGGGAAGTTTATCAAATGGAACTTTTTTACTTCCTTTTTTAACTTTTACAGTATATTGTGCTGGCGTTAACCTAAGACTATATCTATAAGTCGAAGGAGTTGCATCTTCTTTTTTAACTAGCTTTATAGATATCAGTGGATTTTTTTTGCAGTCTAACCATTCAAACTTTGTATTTTTACTTACATCTAAACTTGTTAACTTGTTTCCATAACAATTCAAGTGAGTAAGATTTGTGTTTTGACTTACATCTAAACTTGTTAGACTGTTTTCACTACAATCCAATTCAGTAAGATTTGTGTTTTGACTTACATCCAAACTTCTTAGATTGTTTCTATAACAACTCAATTTAATAAGATTTGTGTTTTGACTTACATCTAAACTTGTTAGATTGTTGGACAAACACCACAATGCAGTAAGATTTATGTTTTTACTTACATCCAAACTTGTTAGATTGTTTGTATGACAACTCAATATAGTAAGATTTGGGTTTTTACTTACATCTAACTCTGTTAGCTTGTTGGCAGAACACTGCAATTTAGTAAGATTTGTGTTGTTACTTACATCTAACTCTGTTAGCTTGTTTCTATAACAATCCAATTTAGTAAGATTTGGGTTTTTACTTACATCTAAACTTTTTAGCTTGTTTCTAGTACAAGCCAATTCAGTAAGATTTGTGTTGTTACTTACATCCAAACTTGTTAGATCGTTTGCATCACAAACCAATTTAGTAAGATTTGTGTTTTTACTTACATCTAAACTTTTTAGCTTGTTTTCATAACAATACAAGTCAGTAAGATTTTTAAAATGTTCAATTCCTTTTAAAGAAGAAACTGATGTTCCGTATATATCAATACGTTTAGCCTCATCTAACTCGTCCTGACTTAAATAGCCATTTTGATCTTTATCAAACTCACGACTTACATAATTTCTAAATTCTTCATTCTCAAAGTTTGTTTCATTTATCTCTACATTGCCATTTGCATAGCTAGCTGTTGGATTTAAAGGTAGATAACCCATAAACATTACTAGAGCAAGAAAAAATCCCATTATCCTTTTCCTTTTCATTTTCATTTCACCCCTATTTTTTATTTTTATATTTTCTCACATTTAAATTATATATATACATATATTTTTTGTCAATAGTTTTTTGCATTTTTTATGACAAAATATGTTATGATACAATTGATGTGAGACCAAGGGTACAAAAAAAAGAGAATATCCTGTATAATTAAAATAACAAAAAAAA
>NZ_JACVDA010000019.1 GCF_016552165.1 Parvimonas parva
CTATCCTAAAAAAATATTCAATTACAAAACGCCTAGAGAATTATTTTTATGTGGCTAATTTATTCTTGCAATTTAGTGTAAATAATAGTAAATTTACTTTACAAATTTTCACATAAAATATAGAAAATAAATTGTAAATGTGGTACAATATAGGTCGAGGTGAAATTATGGCAAAACGAATTTCTGTTATAATTACTGCTGCTGGGTCTTCTAGTAGAATGGGGATTTCTACAAATAAAATTTTTTTAGATTTATGTGGAATTTCTGTTATTGAAAGAACTATTAATGCTTTTGTCGATATACCTGAAGTGGTTGAGATTATTTTGGTAACTAAAAAAGAATTTTTTAAAGATTTTGAAAAAATTATTAATAAAATTTCTTTAGATATAAAATTGGTTGAGGGAGGTTCTTCAAGAGAAGAATCTACTTTTAACGGACTTTTAAATGTGTCTAATTTTTCAGATTTTGTATTGTGTCATGATGGGGCTAGACCTCTTATTAGTAAGAGTGTTATTTTAAATGTTATAAATGAGCTGAATGGTTACGATGCAGTTATAACTGGTGTTAGGTCTAAGGATACTATGAAATTCGTTTCTTATGAGTTAGAAGTTATTTCTACTCCGGATAGACGTTCTTTGTTTAATATTCAAACGCCACAGGCTTTTAGAAAAAATATTATTTTAGATGGATATAAAGAGTTTTTTAGTGAAAATTTTTTTGTTACAGATGATTCCTCAATAGTTGAAAACTTAGGTATTAAAGTAAAACTTGTAGAAGGTGAATATTCTAATATAAAGATTACAACTATGGAAGATGTTTTTTATGCAAGAGAATTGTTAGAAAGAGGTATTTAGTATGAGAATTGGACTTGGTTTTGATGTTCATGAATTGGTTACCGGAAGAGATTTGATAATTGGTGGAGTTAAAATAGAACATGAAAAAGGTCTTTTAGGTCATAGTGATGCTGATGTTTTAGTTCATGCCATAAATGACGCAATTATTGGTGCTTTATGTTTAGGAGATATTGGAAAGTTATTTCCGGATAACGACCCTAAATATAAAGATATAGATTCATTAATAATGACTAAAGAAGTTGTTAGGTTGATGAAAGAAAAAGGATATAAAATTGGTAATGTTGATAGCGTTATTTGTGCACAAAGACCTAAACTTGCCGGTTTTATTTTACAAATGAGAGAAAAAATTTCAACTGTTTTAGAAACAGATATTGAAAATGTAAGCATAAAGGCTACTACAACAGAACATTTAGGTTTTGAAGGTAGAGAAGAGGGAATTTCTTCTCACGCAGTTGTATTGCTTGAAAAAATTTAAGGAGGAAAAGATGAAAAAAGTTTTATTTACTTCTGAATCTGTAACTGAAGGTCATCCTGATAAGATTTGTGACCAAATTTCAGATGCGATTTTAGATGAGATATTAAAAGTTGACCCAGTAGCGAGAGTTGCTTGTGAAACTTTAACAACAACTGGGCTTGTTATGGTTGTTGGGGAAATAACGACTTCACAATATGTTGATATACAAAGTATAGTAAGAAATGTTTTAAAAGATATTGGTTATACTAGAGCTAAATTTGGCTTTGATGCATCAACTTGTTCAGTTTTAACAAGTATTAATGAACAATCTAAAGATATTGCTTTAGGTGTTGATAGTGCTTTGGAATATAAAAAAGGAAATGAAGATAAGTATAATTCTGTTGGTGCAGGAGACCAAGGTATGATGTTTGGATATGCTTGTACTGAAACAGATGAGTTTATGCCTTTAACTATTACTTTAGCTCATAATTTGACAAAGAGATTATCTTATGTTAGAAAAAATGATATATTGGGTTATTTAAGACCTGATGGAAAGAGTCAAGTTACTGTTGAATATATTGACGGAGTTCCTTCAAGGATAGAGGCTATTGTAGTTTCTACTCAACATAGTCCATCTGTTAAATCAGAACAAATAGAAGAAGATATTAAAAAATTTGTTATTGATGAAGTAATTCCTGAAGAATTAATTGATGAAAATACAAAGATTTATGTAAATCCTACAGGAAGATTTGAGATTGGTGGACCTATGGGAGATTCTGGTTTAACTGGAAGAAAGATTATTGTTGATACTTATGGTGGATTTGGAAGACATGGAGGAGGAGCTTTTTCAGGAAAGGATCCTACTAAAGTAGATAGATCTGGTGCATATATGGCAAGATATATTGCTAAGAATATTGTTGCAAGTGGACTTTGTGATAAATTAGAAATAGGTATTTCTTATGCTATTGGGGTAGCTAAGCCACTTTCTATTTATGTTGATACTTTTGGTACAGGCAAAGTTTCAGATGATAAAATAATTGAAATTGTAAATAAGGTATTCGATTTAAGACCTGCTGCAATTATTGATATTTTAGATTTGAGAAGACCTATATATCGTCAAATTGCTGCTTATGGACATTTTGGAAGAAATGAATTAGATTTACCATGGGAAAAGTTAGACAAGGTTGAGGAAATTAAAAATTTAATTTAGGTTATTATTAAAATAATAAGATATAAAAAATTTTTAGGAGATGTTATTATGGGTAGATGTTATGATTTTAATGAGTATGTAGACAGAAAAAATTCACATGCTGAAAAATGGAATAATATGGTTTCTGCTGGAGCACCAAAAAATGACCATTCAGTTTTATCTATGTCTATTGCTGATATGGAGTTTAAATGTTGTGATGAAATTTTAAATGCTTTAAAAGAACCTATTTCAAATGGAGTAATAGGATATGATTGTCCTTGTGAAAAGTTTTTTGAATCATTTATTAAATGGCAAAAAGAAAAAAATAATTGGGATATAAAAAAAGAATGGATAGTACCTGTTCCCGGAGTTGTTCCCGGAATAGCTAATACTATTTTGCGTAATACAAAAGAAGGAGATGCTATTATTATAAATACTCCTGTATATCCTCCTTTCTTTAATGCTATACATTTAAATAACAGAATTGTTGTTGAAAACAAATTAATTGAATTAGAAGATAAATACATTATTGACTTTGAAGATTTTGAAAAGAAAATTGTAGAAAATAATGTTAAATTAAGTATATTATGTAGTCCACATAATCCTGTTGGAAGAGTATGGACAAGAGAAGAACTACAAAGATATGGGGAAATTTGTAGAAAGCATAATGTATTAATGATTTCTGATGAGATTCATGGAGATTTAATATTAAAAGATTATAAACATATTCCAATTGCATCAATGAATGAAGATTTCTTATATAACACAGTTACTTTGACTGCACCAAGTAAAACTTTTAATGTTGCCGGTCTTGTACAATCTGTTGCTATAATTCCTAATGAAGAACTTAGAACTAAATTTATAACAGGTTTAGTTGGATATGGTATTTTCCATATGGCAAGTTTTGCTACTGTTGGTTTTACCGCTGCATATATGTATGGTAAAGAATGGTTTGAAGAATGTATGGAATATATTGAATCAAATATTGATTTTGCAATAGATTTTATAAATAGAGAAATACCAAAGGTTAAAGTAAAAAGACCACAAGCTAGTTTCTTATTATGGTTAGACCTTAGAGCTTTTGATATCGAACATGAACAGTTACACCAAAAACTTATCAATGAAGGTAAATTGTTATTAAATTCCGGAATGAC
The DNA here is from genome assembly GCF_016552165.1 of Parvimonas parva. Classification (GTDB taxonomy): domain Bacteria; phylum Bacillota; class Clostridia; order Tissierellales; family Peptoniphilaceae; genus Parvimonas; species Parvimonas parva. The sequence goes on from NZ_JACVDA010000019.1 coordinate 3,652, forward strand.
TTATGGAGAAAATGGAAAGTTGTTCTTTAGAATGAATATAGCTTGTAACAGAGATATGCTTACTGATGGATTAAATAGACTTAAAAAAGTTATAGACAGCTTGTAATATAATTAAAGTTTGAAGACTGCCAATGCAGTCTTTTTTCTTTTGGATAAATTTTTTTGATTGTAAATCTTTTTAATCTATGGTAAAATATTTTTGTAATTGGAGGTGTTTTTTTGAAACTTGAAATTTTTGAATTTTTAGAAAAATCAATAGAACATATGGATAATAATATGGATTTTATTTCTAATTCATCTGAATCTTTGAAAAAATTTTTTAATGATATTTTTTTGAATTGTGATTTTTTTATAAATACAACAGCTAGAATAAAAACTGAAGATAGTATTAGGGAAAAATTGCTAAGAAATAACTATTATTATAGATTTTCTAATTATAAAGTTGCGATAGAAAATCTTCCTGATTTAATCGGTATTAGAGTTGAATGTCGATTTATTGATGATGAAAAAAAGATTTTTGACGTTATTTCTAAAAATTTTACTATTGAATTAGAAGATGGATTTTATAGAAGTGAGTTAAATTCTAATATAGAATTAAAACTTAGTGAAAAACAACCTATAATTCAAAAAAATGGATTTGAAATTTATAAAATCGATGGAAGATATGTAGTAGAGGGAGATTATTTTGTTAATTTTGAGTTGCAGATAAAATCTCTTGTAAATATATTCTGGGGAGAAATAGACCATAGTGTTTTATATAAAAATTTTAGTTATATGGTAACAGAGGACTTTATTCGCTCAATAATGTTTTCTATTAAGGCTAATTTAACTATGATAGACAATCAATTACAAAGCGTTTATAATCATTTGAAAAATGTAGAAAATAAGAGTAATTATGACTCATCAAAAATACATTTAAAGACGATTGTATCAAAAATGGTGCATGATTTATATTCTGTAAAAATAAAGGAAACTACAGGCTTTGTTGTAGATTTTAAAGACTGTGCAAATATTATTGTCGATTATATTTTTTCAAAGAATAAATTTCAAAATTCTATGCGATATGAAGATTATTTTGTTAGATTTTTAAATAGACTTAGTAGTGCTAATAGCAGAACTATTGTAATTGGAGAAACTTTTGAATTTTCAGACAAAATTGAATTTAAAAATGATTTATGTAAAAAATTCGGTACAGGTCTTTTAGAGTTAGTAAATAAAGATTTTAAGTGGAATTTAATTTTTTCTGTTATTCAAGATATAGATGAAGATGATTTTTGTGAAGAATTTATTTCTTTTTCTGAATTTATTGTATTTGCTGTTGTAAAAAGAGTAAGACGTGCAGTAGATGATTTAAATATTTCTTCAGAAGACAAGTCAAAATTGAAGTGGGATATATCTTATATAGTTATGGAATTTATTTGTAATTCTTATGCTCCAAATTTAATTACTTTTAAGAGTATGAAAGAAGTAGAAAATAAAATTAGAAATTTCTTAAAAAATATTGAGCAACCAGAAGAAATATTGGCTTTGGACTATGAAGGATTATACAATTCTTTAGAAAATAATTTTGTAAAAAAAGAAATGGACGAATTTGAATAATGATAGGTATAGATATTTGTAGTATTTCCAGATTTTCAAATATGAAAAATTTAGATAAATTTTTAGAAAAATATTTTACAATAAGAGAAATTGAGTATATTTCTAATACAGGATATAGAGATGAAACAATCGCCGGTATTTTTTCGTTAAAAGAGGCATTTGTAAAGGCAATAGGTACGGGTTTTGGTACAATTTTACCAATTGATGTGGAGGTTATACATAACTTTTCTGGAAAACCTGAATTAAATGTTTTTAATACCATTGAAAGCAAAATAGATGAAATTTCTTGTTCTGTTTCACATGATGGGGATTTTGCTATTGCTGTCGTTGATATAAAACTTTTTAAAGATAGTATAGCTTCTGAAAAATTTTTAGAATATAAAAATCTTATGATAAATAGAGATGAAAATGGACATAAAGGCACTTTTGGAAAAGTTGGAATAGTTGGTGGAAGTATCGGAATGTGTGGAAGTGTTGATTTGTGTGCTAAATCTGCACTTAGAACGGGAAGCGGACTTGTTTACAATATCTGTCCTAATTCTATTTCAAATATTTTACAAATAAAAGCTGTTGAAAATATTATTTTTCCTATAAATGATAATAATGAAGGACATTTTATTTTTGAAAATGTAAATGAAATAATTGAAAAAATAGAAAACTTAGATGCAATAGCTATTGGTTGTGGGCTGGGAAGAAGTATTGAAAATATAAAAATTTTAGAAACAATTATAAAAAATTTTCAAAAACCGATAGTTATAGATGCTGATGCTATTTTTTTCTTAAATGATATTGAAAAAGAAATTTTAAATAGAGAAAATATTATAATAACACCACACGAGGCTGAATTTTCAAGATTTTCAGGTTATGATTTAAGTTATATTAAGGATAATAGATTAGAATCTTTAATTAATTTTTATAAACAAGATTTAAAATATACTTTAGTTTTAAAGGGTAAAAATACAATAATAAAGTCAAAAGAAAATTGTATTATAAATAATACGGGAAATTGTGGAATGGCAACTGCAGGAAGTGGAGATTGCTTAACCGGAATTATTTTATCTTTGCTTGGTCAAGGCTTAGAAACTTTTAATTCTGCAAAGCTTGGAGTTTTTCTTCATGGCTTGGCAGGAGATTTTGCTAAAGATGAATTAGGAGAAGATTCTTTAATAGCATCAGATATTATTAAATTTTTACCAAAGGCTATTAAATATATTAGGGGGTAATATTATGTATGAAAATCAATCTTTGATTTTTGTCGATTTAGATAAATTAAAAAATAATTTTTTGAAAATAAAAGAAAAATGCAATGGAGCTAAAGTTGGAATAGTTTTAAAGGCAAATGCTTATGGACTTGGAGCTTGTACTGTTGCTGAATTTTTACAAAAACAAGGTGCAGATTATTTTTGTGTAGCAAATTTTTCAGAAGCTATGGAACTTAGGAAAAAGAAAATTAAATTACCTATTTTAATTTTAGGTTATGTTCCTAATGCTTTATTTGAAAAATTGATAAAAAATAATGTGGATTTAACTGTTTATAATATAGGAATGGTTAGAGAACTAAATGAAATAGCAGCAAAATGTAGAAAAAAATGTAAAATTCATATTAAAATAGACACCGGAATGAATAGATTAGGATTTTTAATTGATGATAAGTTAAGAGATTATTTAAAAGAAATTTATTCTATGAAACATATTATAGTTAAAGGAATGTTTTCACATTTATGCGTTTCTGATATTGATGATTTTTCATTTACAAAATTGCAAGTAGAAAGATTTGAAAAGGTTAAGTCAATTTTAGAAGAAGAAAATTTAAAAATGCCAATGTTACATATAGGAAATGACGGAGGAGTTTTACTTCACAATTATTATTATGATATGGTAAGAGTTGGAATTGGAATTTATGGACATTATCCTTCAGAATATGTAAAAGAAAATTCTAAAATAAAAATGGATACTGTTGTTAGTTTTGTAAGTACTGTAAGTAATATAAAGCACATTAAAAAAGGTGATACGGTTGGATACGGAAGAACTTTCTGTGCAGATAAGACTATTAAAGTTGCGACAATTTCTGTAGGTTATGCAGATGGTTATCCTTATGAGTTAAGTAATAAAGGATATGTTATGATAAATAATCAAAAAGCAAAGATTTTAGGAAAAGTTTGTATGGATCAAACTATGATAGATGTTTCTCATATTGATGATATAAAAATTGGAGATACAGTTTTACTTTATGGAGAATATAAAGATATGAAATTAGATATATTTGAAATTGCAAATATGGCAAATACAAATGTATATGATTTGATTTGTAGAATAAATATGAGAATACCTAGAGTATATATTGAAGACGAAAAAGTTGTAAGAGTTGTAGATTATCTATCAACAGAAAAAAATTACTATGAATTATAAGTAAAGCTCGGTTTGACCGAGCTTTTTTTATATAAACATTTATTACATAAAGTCTAATGGAGTTTTTTCACAAGAAATTGATAATACAATTCCCATTGCAATTAAATTTATTAATTGAAATGTTCCACCATAACTTAAAAATGGAAGTGGAATACCAGTTATAGGCATAAGCCCGATTGTCATTCCAATATTTTCAAAAATATGAGCTAAAAACATTGCACATATTCCTACGATTAAAAGTTGATTGAATTTATTTACTGTTTTTTTAGAAAGTTTAACAAATCTATAAAGCATAACAGTATAAAGTCCAATTAAAATTGTTCCACCTACAAATCCCATTTCTTCAACGAAAACAGGAAATATATAATCTGTTTGTTTTTCAGGAATAAAGTTAAATTGATTTTGAGGGCCTTTAAAGAGACCTCTACCGATAAATTTTCCGGAGCCCGCTGCAATTTTTCCTTGAACAGCTTGATAACCCGTACCTGTAACGTCACGTTCAGGGTGTAAGAAATTTAAAATTCTGTTTTTTTGATATGGAGATAGGCTTATATAAAAAATTGGAAGACTTGCTATTGTAGCAAATAATGTATAAACTACAAGTCTTAAGCTAATCCCTGCAACAAATAGCATTGAGCCTATTACTAACACAAACACAAATGCTGTTCCGAAATCAGGTTGTTTAAGAACAAGTGCAACAGGTAAAAATGCAAACACTAAAATTTTTAATAAAGTTTTTGGCTCATTTATTTTTGCACTATTTTTTTCTATCACTGTGGCTAAACAAATAATCATACCAAGTTTTACAAATTCAGACGGTTGAAAAGATATTGGACCGAATCTAATCCAACTTCTTGCTCCAACTGAATCACCTGTACCAATTATAAGGACTAAAATTAAAAGAAAAATTGAACCTATATAAATTGGTAAGTATAATCTCTTTAAAAATTTTATATCAATTGCAATAAGTATAAACATTAAGATAAAACCTAAAGCGGTTGCAACAATTTGAGAAATCATAAAATTTCTTTTTAAACTTATTGTTGCACTATATAAATTAACTAATCCTATTAATATGATTAAAACTAGCGAAATAAGTATAAATAAATCTATTTTAGCTAAATTTTTATTTTTAAAAAACATATAAATCACCTCATAGTGTATATTATATTAAAAAAATTCTAAATATGCAAATAAAAATTTTTTAAAAATTTGTTAATAATAATTTTTAATTGGGTATATAAATTATATTATAAAGTTAGGAGCAAAATATGGATTTTGAATATGCTAAAATTATTAAAAGTGATTTAAATGATATTGATGATGCAGTTTCTTTTGTTTTGAATAAATTGTCATCTGTTGTTAGAGATGAAGAGCTTATGTTTAATATTAGAATTGTTATAAATGAAATAGTTATAAATAGTTACGAACATGGAAATAAATGTAATAGAGAAAAGGGAATAAATTTAAAAGTTTGTGTAAATACAGATTGCATACATATAAATGTTAAAGATGAGGGAGACGGAATAAATTACATATTTAACGAAAATGGAGATATAAATATGACTACGTCAGGTCGTGGTCTTAGAATTGTTAAACATTTAGTTGATGAATTAGAAATAAATAACAATGAAGTTAGTGCAAAAATAAAATGTGATAATTTAGATTAAAAAGAAATTAATTTATGAAATTGATTTCTTTTTTTGCTATTGCACTTTTTAAAAAAAGTGATATAATGTAATTATACACGATAGTGTAAATAAAAAAGGGAGGTTTTAGTTATGAGAATGTTACCAAGAACTAATAGCTTAGTTGTACTTTTAGTAGTGGTTTTGGTGTTCGGGTTCTTTTATTTTGTTCCCGTAGGACTTTGGATTACTGCTTTATTCAGTGGGGTTAAAGTAAAAATTTCAAACCTTATTGGAATGAAACTTAGGAGGGTTAGAGCATCAAAAATTATTTACCCATTAATTAAAGCTACAAAGGCTAATGTTAATATTAACATTTCAGAATTAGAAGCACATTATCTAGCAGGAGGTAATGTAAATAATGTTGTTGATGCTTTGATTGCTGCTCAAAAGGCAAATATAGAATTGACTTTTGAAATGGCAACAGCTATTGACCTTGCTGGACGTGATGTGTTAGAAGCTGTTCAAGTCAGCGTAAATCCTAAAGTTATTAATACTCCAAAGATTGCTGCAGTTGCTATGAATGGTATTGAAGTAATAGTTATGGCAAAAGTTACTGTTAGAGCTGATATTTCAAGACTTATTGGTGGTGCTGGAGAAGAAACTATTATAGCGAGAGTTGGAGAAGGTATTGTTACTACTGTAGGTAGTGCTGAAAGACATAGCCTAGTTCTTGAAAATCCGGATGCTATTTCAGAAACTGTTTTGAAAAAAGGTCTAGATTTAGGAACTGCTTTTGAAATTTTATCTATTGATATTGCCGATGTAGATATTGGTAGAAATATTGGAGCGCAATTACAAGCTGACCAAGCCGAAGCTGATAAGAAGATAGCACAAGCTAAGGCAGAAGAAAGACGTGCAATGGCTGTTGCTGTTGAACAAGAAAACAAAGCTAAGATTGAAGAAATGAAAGCTAAAGTTGTTGAATCAGAAAGTAAGATTCCTCTTGCTATTGCAAAAGCATTTGAAGATGGAAATATTTCTGTACTGGATTATGAAAAATTAAAAAATTTAAAATCTGATACTAAAATGAGAGAATCATTAGCAGAATAGGGGTGTTTCCTATGAGTAAAAATTCAGGTTTTTTATCTTTTATTGATGAATTAAAGTCTGAGCTTAATGATATAAAAACACAGTTGAATGAAGAACATGAAAGTTATAACGGAAATGTTTTAAGGGCATCAACTAAACCTAAGAATAAAAAAAATCAAAATAAGAGTAAAAAAAATAATTATAAACAAAAATCTTATGGAAGTTTTGAAAGTTCTGAAGGTAAGAGTATTATGACTTCTTCTATGGAGGGTCAAGGCTTAGAAGGTCATTCTATTGAAGGAAATAGCATGATGACAGAGTCTATGGAAGGACGAAGTCAAATGTATAGTTCTCATAAAATGGAGAATACTAATTCAATAAAAGAAAGTCATAATTTAGAAAAATTAATTAAGAAAAAAAATGACAAATTAGGCTTAAAGGATAGAGAAAATCTTTTAAGAGCAGTGGTTTATTCGGAAATTATCGGTAAACCAAAATCATTGAAATAATTTTAAAAGGAGGTGTTAGCCTCCTTTTTTCGTATATCAAGAATTATTTATAGTAATTTAAATTTATTTTTTTCAAAGTCAATTATGCCTTCTTTTTTTAATTTGCTAAGCTCTCTGGATAGATTACTTCTATCGAGTGCAAGATAGTCTGCCATCTCATTTCGATTTAAATTTATTTCGATTTTATTATCTGGTGATAATATTTTTTTTTGATTTGAAAGATATTCTAAAATTTTTTCTCTAGTTGTTCTTTTTGATAATATTTGTAATTTTTTATTTAAGATTAAATTTTTTGTCGCTATTATATTTAGTAAATTATTTAAAATTTTAGAATATTGATTTGATTTTGATAGACTTTTATATTCAATCCATAAAATGGAAGAATTTGTAAGTGAAATTACTTCATGGGGAATATTTATTTCTAATGCAACTAAAGCCTCTGCAAATGTTACTCCTTTTTCAAAAACATTTAGTATATTTCTATTTCCAAAATGGTCAAAATTTGAAATAGCTATTTTTCCTTCAGTAATTATTCCAAAATATTCTAATTTTATATTTTCATTTAATATTAAATCATTTTTTTTGTATTCTTTTTCGTAAAATGATATTACAGAAAAAGTTTCTATTATTTCATCTATTGAAAAATCTTTAAATATTGGATTGTCTTTTATTACTTCAAAATTATTCAAAGTGATTTCCTCCTAAATTTTATTAACTATATTTTAGAACTTTTTTTTACATTTTTCAAGATATTTTGTTTAAATTTAGTTAAAAAGTATTTATTATGATTAGTATAGAGTGATAAACTTTAATGAAATTAGTGATACATTGTAAAAAACATTGTAAAAAATATTGCAATAAAATTAGATTAGTGTTATAATACTTAAAACAGATAGTTGTTTTTAAGATTACATATTTAAGGATTAATTAAAAACATAGTGGTAGGAGGGTTATTATGTTAGACGAGAAAGTTTCTGTTGCGGTTATAAAACGTTTGCCTAAGTATTACAGATATCTTGAATTGATAGGGGATAAAGGTATTATAAGAGTGTCTTCTCAAGAACTAAGTAAAATAACTGGTTTGACTGCATCACAAATAAGACAAGATTTAAATCATTTTGGTGCTTTTGGACAACAAGGTTATGGTTATAATGTTGAAGAGCTAAAAATTGAATTGGAAAAAATTATGGGTGTTGATAAACCATACAATGTAGTTATTATTGGTTTTGGAAATATAGGTAGTGCATTATTAAATTATAGTGGATTTAGAAAAAAAGGATTTAAGGTTGTAGGAATTTTTGATAATTCTCCTGAAATCATTGGAAGTAAACATAATGATGTAGTTGTAAAAGATATTTCTGAAATGGAAGAAGTTGTTACTAGAGAAAAAGTAGATATTGCAATTCTAGCTATACCTGCAAGACCTGCTCAAGAAATTACAGATAAATTAGTTGCATGTGGTATAAAGGGTATTTGGAACTTTGCACCTATTGACTTAAAATTACCAAAGAGCGTTGTTCTTGAAAATGTTCATTTAGATGGAAGTTTATTGACTCTAACTTATTATATGAATAGTTTAAAAGATTATCCTGGTGTTAGATAATTATTTGATAAAACTCTTTTTTAAGAGTTTTATTTTTTTTGTTTTTATGCTATAATTGAAATAAGTTTTATCAAAAAATGTCTTATGAAAGGCTTTAAATATATGAATTATATTAATGAAATTTTAGAAAAATATGAGTTAAATATTGATGAACTTTTAATTTTAATTGTTTCATTTACGGTTTTTTTACCTTTTTATTTTTTAGTTTTTTCATTTAACGCTTTATTTTTCTATTTGTTAGTTAGTGGGAAAATTATTCCTGTTATAAAAGAAACTCCTTATGTTAAAAATATTTTAGCATTTTTGAGTCTTACAATATTTATATCAATATTAAAACACAATTTATATGGCATAGGCGTTTCAATTATTTTGTTTGAATTTTCTATGTTTTTTATGTATTATAGAACGATTATAAACAGAAAATTATTTTCAAGGATTATAAATTTATATATGATTGTATCGATTTTTTGTTTTATCTTGACGATTTTTTCTGTTTTGTATAATAAGTTCAGTATGCATTTAAAAATGTATGAATTTATTGAATATATGTCTTTACATAGACCTATATCATCTTTTTTCAATACAAATTACTATGCAACAATATGTGAATTTATAATTATAATAGCTATGTACTACTTTTTATCGAATAAAAATAAAAAGAGTAGATTATACTTTTTGTGTGTAAGTACACTTGCTTTTATAGTTTTATTTTTAACTGAAAATAGAACAGCACTACCAACTATACTTATAGCTACGTTGGTGCTTTCTTTGACTAAAAACAATAAGAAAGTATTTGCTTTTCTTGGTGTTTTTACGATTATTATATTGATACTTATGGTTTTTTCAAATAGGGTATTTCCAAGATATGAATTTATAGGAAATTCACTTGGAACAAGAAAAAAAATATGGGAAAATGCAATTGAATTATTTAAACAAACTTTTTTATTTGGTAGTGGGCCTATGGCTTATCAAAATGCAATGTGGGTAACTCACCCTGCAAATCATGCACATAATATTGTCCTCGATTTGCTTATAAATTTTGGTATTGTAGGGATAGCTATAATATTTCCATTTTTCTTTGGATTATGTAAAAAAGTTTACAGTATAAGAAGAAGAAATTTATTTAGACTTATAATTTCCTTAACTTGTGTAGTTATTTTACATGGAATGTTAGATGTAACAATTCTTTGGCATCAAACTGCATATATATATTTTAGTGTTTTACTTGCAGTTGGAAAGGTTGGCACTTTTGAGTCTAAATTCATTTTCTAAAAGGGTGTATTATGATTATTTTAAGTGTTAATGGCTTGACTAAGTCATTTATAGATGAAAATATATTAGAAAATTTAACTTTTTCTATCTCGGATCGAGATAAGGTTGGAATTGTTGGAGATAATGGAAGTGGAAAGACTACTTTATTTAATCTTTTAACAAAAGAATTATCTTTTGATAGTGGAGAAATAAATTTTTCAAAAAATGTAAATTTTTCTATTTTGCATCAAAATGTTTCATATACTAGTGAAAATAATGTGTATGATGAATGTTTAGAAGTCTTTGAAGATATTATTTCACTCGAAAACGAGCTTAGAGAATTAGAAATTGAAATGGGAAATAAAAATTTAAGTGATGATGAAATGCACAAACTTTTTGATATATATGAAAATAGAAGACGTTATTTTGAAGAAAATGATGGATACTCATATAATTCAAAAGTTAGAGGCGTTTTACTCGGTCTTGGTTTTTTAGAAACAGAATTTTCAAAATCTGTTAATAATTTAAGTGGTGGGCAGAAAAGTAGATTACATTTAGCAAAAATTTTACTAAAATCGTCAAATTTAATTTTACTTGATGAACCGACCAACCATTTAGATATGGAGTCAATTCAATTCTTAGAAAGTTATCTTCGAGATTATAAGGGGAGCTGTCTTGTTATTTCTCATGACAGATACTTTTTAAATTCTGTTTGTAATAGGATTTTTTCAATAGAAAATAAGAAATTAAAAACTTTTGACTGTGGATATGATGAGTTTATTTATAGACGAGAAAGAGAACTTGAAGTAAATAAGCATCTTTATGAAAAACAACAAAAAGAAATTTCAAGACAAAAAGAAATTATTCAAAGATTTGAAAATTATGGAAATAATAGATTTATAAAACAAGCCAGTTCAAGAAGAAAAATGCTTGAAAAAATGGATTTGATTGAAAATCCTGAAATTTATAAAAATTCAATGAAATTAAAACTTGTTCCTGAGGTTGAATCCGGAAAAGATGTTTTGACAATTTCTGATTTATCAATGGGATTTAACGAAAAGATTTTGTTTGAAGATATAAACTTAAATGTCTATAAAGGAGATAAGATTGGACTTGTTGGCAAAAATGGAGTTGGAAAGACAACTCTATTTAAAATAATTTGTCAAAAATTAGAGGGAATTAAAGGAAGTTGCAATCTTGGTGCAAGAGTTTCTTTAGGCTATTATGACCAAGAGCAAAAGACTTTGAATAATCAAAATTCTATTATGGACGAATTTTGGGATTCATACCCGAAGATGAATAATTTTGATGTTAGAAGTTATCTTGCAAAATTTAATTTTGTAGGCGAAGATATTTTTAAAAATGTTGGAGAATTAAGTGGTGGAGAAAGAGCAAGGCTTGAGCTTTTAAAACTTATGTTGTCTAAATCCAATTTTTTACTTTTAGATGAGCCTACAAACCATTTAGATATTGAAAGTAAAGAAGTTTTAGAAAAAGCAATTTCTGATTATTCAGGTACCGTTCTTACAATTTCTCACGATAGATATTTTTTAAATAAGGTTGTAAATAAAATTTGGTATTTGGAAGATAATAAAATTACCGAATTTTACGGAAATTATGATTATTTTTTAGAAAAGCTAAATGAAAAAGATGAGCCTGAAGAAAAAATAATTTCTAAAACGGAGCTTGAAAAAGAAAAGAAGAAAAAAAGAGAAAAAGAAAAAGAAGAAAGAGCAAATAAGCAAAAATTAAAGGATATTGAAAATAAAATTTTTGAAATTGAAGATAAAATTGAAAGTTTAAATAAAGATATTCAAAATCCTGAAATTTTTAATGATAAAGATAAATTCTTAAAAGTTGGTGAAGATTTATCTAAGTTGATAAAAGAAAAGGAAAATTTATATTTAGAATGGGAAAATTATTTATAGGAGAATTGTATGCATAATGTTAATCCGTTAGAAAATGTTCAAAAGATTTTGAAAAAATCTTGTGAAATCTTAAATTTAGATGATAGTTTATATGAACTTTTAAAAGAGCCTGAAAGAACGATAGAAATAAATATTCCGGTTAAAATGGATAATGGAAAAGTTAGCGTATTTAAAGGCTATCGTTCACAACATTGTGATGTTATGGGTCCATATAAAGGTGGGATTAGATTTCATCAAAATGTAAATGTTGATGAAGTTAAAGCTCTATCTATTTGGATGAGTTTAAAATGTTCTGCTACACATTTACCTTTTGGTGGTGGAAAAGGTGGAATAATTGTAAATGTAAATGAATTATCGGAAAGTGAACTTGAAAGACTTTCAAGAGGATATGTAAAAGAGATTTACAAATATATTGGAGACAGATTCGATATTCCTGCACCTGATGTAAATACAAATGAAAAAATTATGGCTTGGATGTTGGACGAATACATAAAGCTAACCGGAAATAATACTCTTGCAACATTTACCGGAAAAGCACTTGAATTTGGAGGTTCACATGGAAGAAAAGAGGCAACCGGAGTTGGTGTTGCAGTAATGACAAGAGAGGCTTTGAATAAATTAGGTATTGATATAAAAGAGTCAAGAATTGCAATTCAAGGTTTTGGAAATGTCGGCTCAAATACTGCTAAACATTTAGAAAGAATGGGTGGGAATATTTTATCTATTTCAGAGTATGATAATGAAAAAGGCGTTTATACGATTTATAATGAAAAAGGATTTAATATTTCAGAATTAATTTCTCATTTTGAGAAATATAAAACATTAATCAACTTTGAAGGAGCAAAACTTATTTCAATCGACCAATTTTATTCATTAGATGTTGATGTAATAATTCCATGCGCGTTGGAAAATTCTATTACAGAAGAAGAGGCAAATAAAATAAGAGCTAAACTGATAGTTGAGGGAGCAAATGGACCCGTTGATTATTTTGCCGATAGAATTTTGAAACAAAAAAATGTAGTTGTAATTCCTGATATATTAGCAAACTCAGGTGGAGTAATTGCATCATATCTTGAATGGATACAAAATATTTCAGGCATTGATATGACAGAAGATGATGTTTTAAACAAAGTTGAATATAAAATGTTATTAGCATATAACGAAATAATGAAAATAAAAAATGAATATGACGTAACGACAAGACTTGCATCTTACATTTATTCAGTATTAAGACTATATAAAATATTAAAACTAAGATCAAGAATTTAGAAAAATGTTTAATAATAAAAGAGTAGTAAGAAAATTATCCTTACTACTCTTTTTTATAACTATTTACAAATAAAAGCGGAATAAGTATTGGAACAGTTATAAATATTAAATATGAATACCTGTAATAATTTACTATAGGCGAATAAATACAAGTAAGTACAATGGAAAGACATAAATATATTAAAGGTCTAATTTTTTTGTTTCTTTTCAAAATTGAATATCCTATTGATAAGATAAGCAACCAAGTAGCAAATCCTGCTTTTAAAAATGAAGAAATTACAGGATATGAGGCTATAGAATAAATTATATTTGTTGTTGTTTTCTTTAATTTATTTATTTCTTTAAAATCTGTGTTTTGATTCCATCCTTTATCAAAATATCCATATTTTTCTTTTAATTGTAAGTTAGATGTTTTATCAAAAGTTTTAAAAGTGAACCAATCTGTTTTTGTTTCATACATATGTTCATAATAATCTCCAATCCACATACCTTCTCTAAATTTATAGGGATAAAAGTAAGATAAAGATAAATTTAAAATAGCATCAATATTTGTTTTAGGATGTTTTAAATACATTTTAAACCATAGTTTAAAGAAATCATTTTTTAAATCTTTAAAATTATCTTCCCTTATATGGTTTTTAATTGGGTCTGCACAATATGGGTCGAAATCATTTTTTATTTTTTCTAGTCCAAAAATTTTATCACATAATTTTAGCTCGTTTTCAGAAAATGATTCCGGATGATATTTAGCAACACTTGCTAATTGTTGAAATCTTGTAGATAAATAATCATATTTCATTGAACTTTCTAAAGGTTTTAAAATGCTTTTTGTGATTTTATTTGCTGAAAAACAAAATATTATAGATAAAAAAATTAATGTCAAAGTATTTATTCTATATTTTTTTTGAGTACCAAATAATAAGAATACCAAACCTACAATAACATAAATTATTGCTTTTCGGTGTAACATAAACACTCCAAAAACAGAAATTAGAAAATATATTATTGAAATATTTTTACTAAAGAATATTTTAGGATTGTAAATCATTTCAATCATCAATAAAACAAAAAGAAGCAAAAAATTACCTAATATAACGTCTTTATACAGTGTAAAACTATAAACTATAAAATATGGATTTACACAAAAATAAAAATACAAAGCTATTTTTAATTTTTTATTAAATTTAAATTCAAATAATTTGTATAGTAAAAGAGAATATACAATGCTTGTAAAAATTAAATTTATAAAATTAAAAATTCCAATTCCTATACCAACTGATGAAAAATATTTTAAACCGAGTTTTCCAAATAATCCTACTGTATAGATATAAAGATATGGGTGAGAATTAGATAATGGAAGAACTCCTATTCCTTCTTTTATACAGTACATACTATCCCACGTAAAATTTCCAGGGAAAAATATTACAAAAAATATTATTCTTATTATAAATATTGGTATTAGTATTTTAAAAAATTTTTTTAAAATAAATTTTTTGTTAGTAAATGTAGGTTGTTCAAAAGTTATATTTTTTGTTTTAAGGTATAAAATTCTAATAAAAAAATTAAAAACTATAAATGAAATAAACATTATTAAAAAAAATAAAATAATATAATATTTATTAACATTATTTCTAAATGATTCAATACCTATTGTACTTATTATTGAAAAGATAAAAGAAAATATATTTATTATCTTATTTTCTCTTTTTTCAAAATCTATTAAAGTTTTTAAATCCAAATTTTTTATTAATATAAATAAAAGGATAAATAACAATAAACAAATCAAACTATCATTATTTATAAAAATGTGAAAAAAAGTTTCTTTCTCAATTTTAAAATTTTTGTTTAAAGTCAACAGTAATGTAATTATATAGGATAAAAAGAAAGTTATTATAGATTTTTTGTGTGTTAATTTATCTAAAATTTTATTTTTCATAAGTTTGTTTCCTCGTTTTCTTAAACACCCAAGTTCTTTGAATCCTATAACTTATTAAAAATAGTATTGTATCTACAATGATTTTTATTGTTGTTTCATTAACATTTGTTATTTTCCAAAGTAAAGAAACACTAAATGAAGATAATAGCATTTGAAAAATACATAAACTATAATACTTGTATATTGTTTTTTTGAAACTTTTTTCTCCATTAAAAACAAAATTCTTATTTACAAAAAAATTAAAAAGAGAAGAAAATATTCTTGCAATAACACTTGAAAAAAATATTGAATATGAATTTTTAACAAATGATGATGAAAAAATATATACGAATACTTTAAATAATCCTATGTCTATTAAAAATGAAGAGAGTGAGGTTAATATATAATTAAAAAAAGATGTAAAAATTACTTTGTATATTTTTACAGAATCTTTGATAGCGTTAAAATGTGTTTCTGCATTATTGTTATAATATACTGTTTCTATTGGTATTTCGACTATATTTAAATTTTTTTCAAAGCAAGTTATTAACATTTTTGTTTCATATTCAAATTTTTCTCCAAAAATATCTAACATTTCGGGAATAATATTTTTAGGGAAACCACGAAGTCCTGTTTGAGTATCAGTTATTTTCTTTCTGTATAACAATTTAAAAACATTTACTGTTGTCTTGTTTCCAAATTTACTTTTTGGAGGGACATTTTTACTATCAAAATCTCTACAACCTATGATTAAAGAATTTAGATAAACTTCTAAATTATTTGCAATATTCAGTACATCTTTTGCCCTATGTTGCCCATCAGAATCACAAGTTACAATTCCATTAAAATCATCAATATTGGGTAATGTCAGAAAAAAATTAAAAGCGTTTTTTAAAGCTCTTCCCTTACCTAAATTTTTTGCATGAGTTAATATTGTTACACCGTCAATTTGTTTTAAATCTTCAAAAAATTTTTTAAATCTTTCACTACTACCATCATTTACAACTAAAATATCATTTAGTCCATAATGTTTCAATTCATAAATATAATCAATTAA
Source organism: Parvimonas parva (assembly GCF_016552165.1). Classification (GTDB taxonomy): domain Bacteria; phylum Bacillota; class Clostridia; order Tissierellales; family Peptoniphilaceae; genus Parvimonas; species Parvimonas parva. Next base: position 19,912 of record NZ_JACVDA010000019.1, read on the forward strand.
ATTTTCAGGCGGATTTAAAGCAGGAATTAAAACCATAGTTTTTTTATTTTTCATAATAAACCTCCAAAAAAAATTTTACACACTTAATTTACATAGTTATTATATATATATAGTGTCAAGTTTTTGCTGATATATTTTCTAGAAGTTCTAAATAAAAAATTTGTTTTAGCACTTGACATAATCGTAAAAATATTTTATTATATTAGTATAAATAAAACAAATAAAACATTTTAGAAATTTGGTTTTTTTTTTCTCTATTTAGAGGTAAAAAGAAGACCAATTTTTTTTTAGGAGGAATATATGGGCAGAATTGAAAATTTTGGAAAGTTTACTTTTGATAAAAATGCAATGAAAAAAAAGTTGCCTTATCCGATTTATTTAAAATGGAAAAATGCGATTCGAAAAGAGGAATTATTAGATAAAGATAGTGCGGATATAATTGCACATGCTATGAAAGAATGGGCTATAGAAAATGGTGCAACACATTATTGCCATTGGTTTCAACCGTTAAATGGGAATACTGCAAAAAAACACGAAAGTTTTATAGATAAGTCTTACGAAAATTTACCGATAGTTAGATTTTCAGGAGAAGAACTTTTAAAGAGTGAGCCTGATGCATCATCATTTCCAAACGGGGGAATGAGGTCAACATTTGAGGCTAGAGGTTATACATATTGGGATTGTACTGCGAATGCTTTTATAATGGATAATATTTTGTATATTCCTTCAATTTTTGTTTCTTTTGATGGAATTAGTTTGGATAAAAAAGCACCTCTTTTAAAGAGTATGGATTTTTTATCAAAACAAGCAACTGATTTATATAATTTGTTTTCAGATGATAAAATATTTAGGGTTAAAATTAAAGTTGGTTTAGAGCAAGAATTTTTCTTAGTTGATAGAGAACTTTATGAAAAGAGAGTTGACCTTATAAATACAGGAAGAACTTTAATTGGAGAAATGCCACCGAAAGACCAAGAATTGTTACAACATTATTTCGGTTCAATTCCAAAAAGAGTTATGGAATATTACAATAGTATAAATAAAAAATTAGAGGATTTAGGTATTAATTCTAAAACTGAACATAATGAGGTTGCTCCGGGACAATTTGAAGTTGCAATTCTATATGATACTGTAAATGTTTCGGTTGATAATAACCAAATTGTTATGGAAGTTTTAAGAAATACTGCTTATGAGCATAATCTTGTTTGTTTATTACATGAAAAACCATTTAAAAATGTAAATGGAAGTGGAAAGCATAATAACTGGTCTTTAGTTACAAACTATGGTAAAAATTTGTTTAAATTACCAAAAAATGATAATGAAATTGATAGATTACTTTTTGCAATTTTTATGGTTTCTACAATTTCAGCTGTAAACAAATATTCTTCATTACTTAGAGTTTCATCTTCAAGTGTTAGAAATGATTTAAGACTTGGCGGAGATGAGGCGCCACCTTCAATTATTTCTGTTTATCTAGGAAATGAAATTGAAAATATTTTATATGATATTTTGGATATGGAAGTTAAAAATTCTGTAAAACAAAATGATTTTAATATCAGTAATTTAGGCTTTACTCCAAGAGATACTGATGATAGAAATAGAACTTCACCTTTTGCATATACAGGTGGAAAGTTTGAGTTTAGAATGTTAGGCTCTATGCAAAGTGCAGCAGATTGTAATATAGTTTTAAATACAATTGTGGGTGCTGAGCTTAAGAATGTTTTAGAAAAAGTTCAAAATGTTGAAGATAAGGCTGAAAGAGTTTCTGCTTGTAAAAATCTTTTAAAAGAAATTTTAATTGAAAGTGAAAGGGTCTTGTTTTCTGGAGATAGTTATTCAAAAGAATGGGTTGAAGAGGCTGAAAGAAGAGGTCTTAAAAATAATAGAACATATTTAGATGCTTTATTGTATGCAAAAGAATCTAAGGAGTTTGAAGTTCTTTTGGAAAATAATATTTTGAATGATTTGGAATTAAGTGCTGTTTATGATGTTTGCATTGAAGATGTAAAAAATACTTATATGTTAGAGATGAAAACATTGGTTAATATGATTAACAAAGATGTTATTCCATCTTGTATAAAAGAGCTTAATTTTGAAATAAATTTGAATGATAGAATAAAAAATGTTAAACTTAATGAGAGAGTAAATAAACTTAATAATTTACTTGAGGGACTGTTTATAAAACTTGATGAATTTAGTGATTTCGAAAAAGAAAATCATGGAGAAAATGAAATTGAAAAAGTAATAAGTTTACACAAATTTATTCCTAAAAATTTGGAAGAAATTAGAATGATTAGTGATGAAATTGAATCAAATATTTCAAGAGAAAATTGGAATATACCAACTTATGAAGAAATTTTTAGAGCATTAAATTAGGAGGATATGATGAGCAAATTTATTTTTATTACTGGAGGAGTTGTTTCAGGAATTGGTAAAGGAATATGTGGAGCGAGTTTAGGAAGACTTTTAAAGGATAGAGGTTTTAGTGTTTTTATGCAAAAATTTGACCCATATATAAATGTTGACCCAGGTACAATGAGTCCTTATCAACATGGGGAAGTTTTTGTAACAAAAGACGGCGCTGAAACTGATTTAGATTTAGGACATTATGAAAGATTTATAGATGAAGAATTAACTCAAAGAAGTAATGTAACTACAGGAAGAATTTACAGCGAAGTAATTCAAAAAGAACGTAGAGGAGATTACAATGGTTCAACTGTTCAAGTAATTCCACATATTACTGATAGGATAAAAGGATATGTTTATAAGGCGGCTGAAGAAAGCAAAGCTGATATAATTATAACTGAAATTGGCGGTACTGTTGGAGATATTGAATCTTTACCTTTTATCGAGGCGATTAGACAAATTCATGCTGAAAATAAAAAAGAAGATGTATTATTCATTCATACTACTTTAGTTCCTACAATTCCTGGTTCTGATGAATTAAAGACAAAACCTACTCAACATTCTTTTAAGGAGCTTATGAGTCAAGGAATTAAAACTAATATTATTGTAGTTAGAAGTCCTGAAAAAATTTCTGATGAAATTAAAAATAAGATTAGTCTTTTCTGTGATGTTCCAAAAAGTGCTATTGTTCAATCTGAAAATGTTGACTTTATTTACGAAGTACCAGTTAAATTACATGAACAAGGTTTAGATGATTATGTTTTACATAAACTTTGTTTAGAAGGAAAATCAATTAAGAGTAATTGGAAAGAAATGATTGATTCATATAAAAATGTAAAATCAGAATTAGAAATTGGACTTGTTGGAAAATATGTTCAATTACATGATGCATACCTTTCAGTTTCTCAAGCGTTAATAGATGCCGGTTATAAAAATGCTCACAAAATTAATATTCATTGGATAAATTCTGAAGAAGTTACAGAAGAAAATGTTAATGAAATATTTAAAGGACTTGACGGAATTATTGTTCCAGGTGGATTTGGTGGTAGAGGCATTGAAGGAATGATTGCTACAAGTAGATACGCAAGAGAAAAGAATATTCCTTATTTTGGAATTTGTCTTGGAATGCAAATCGCAATCATTGATATTGCTAGAAATGTTGCAGGACTTGAAGAAGCAGATTCAACTGAGAAAGACGATACTACAAAATATCCTGTAATTGATTTAATGGAAAGTCAATTTGATGTTGAAAATATTGGTGGAACTTTAAGACTTGGAAATTATGACTGTAAACTTTTAAAGGATAGTAAAGCTAGAAAATTATACAATGCAGAAATTATTCAAGAAAGACATAGACATAGATATGAAGTCAACAATAAATTTAGAGAAGAACTTGAAAAAGCTGGAGTTATTTTCTCTGGAATAAATCCTGAACTTGATCTTGTAGAAATTATTGAATATACTGGTAGTGATTATTTTGTTGCTTGTCAATTCCACCCTGAATTTAAGTCAAGACCAAATAAAGTTCATCCTTTATTTGACGGATTTATTCAAGCATCAATAAACAATAAAAATAAGTAATATTCCACGATTCTTTGTATCAGGTGGATACATGGTAACTTTTTTGTTTTATAATTAGATTTTAAAGATAAAAAGCAGATATTATAGGAATTTAATATCTGTTTTTTTAATAAATTTTTTCTATTTATTATTTTTATTTATTAAAATTTTTGGTAGTGTCAAGTTTTTTGTACTCTTGGTCTCACATCAATATTGTATCATAACAAATATTATGGAAAGGCGATATTTTTATTATTGTATAAATTTTAAAAAAATGCTATTATATAGTATATAAGTTTAATTTTTGGAGGACTTAATGTTACTAGTTATAGATGTAGGAAATACAAATATTGTTTTGGGTGTCTATCAAGAAGATTCTCTTATTTGTGATTTCAGACTTAATACAATAAAAAATAAAACCAGTGATGAATATGCTTTGTCTATTACAGAGATACTTCATGCTAATAATATAAAAAAATCTGATATAGATGATGTTGTTGTAGCATCTGTTGTTCCTGATGTTATGCATTCAATAGAGAATGCTATAAAGAAATATTTTAATTTAAAGCCTATGATTATAGATGATAATTGTGATTTGGGACTTGAAATAAATCATGACAATCCAAGAACGATCGGTGCTGATAGAATTGTAAATTCTATTGCAGGGATAAAAAAATATGGAGTTCCTTTGATAATTATTGATATAGGAACGGCGATTACTTTTGATGTAGTTGACGAAAATTCAGTTTATCAAGGGGGAGCTATTATTCCGGGAATTGGAATTTCATCAGAGGCACTATTTTTAAAGACTGCAAAATTGCCAAGAGTTGAACTCTACAAACCGGAAAAAGTTGTCGCAAAAAACACTATGGATAATATAAGAGTTGGAATGGTAATTGGTTATATCGGACTTATTGAAAAGTTACTTGATGAAACGGTAAAAGAGATGAATTTTGATGTTTCTAAGTTAAAAGTTGTTGCAACCGGTGGTTATTCAACTTTAATTACCAAAGGTATAGATAGAATTGATATTATAGATAAGAAACTTACGCTTGACGGTATGTTAGAAATATACAAAATGAAGAAGAGGACATAATATGCTTAATGGAGATATTTTTTTAGCTCCACTTGCCGGAGTTAGCGATGTTGCTTTTAGAATTTTGGCAAGTGAAATGGGTGCAAGTTTGACTTTTACAGAAATGGTTTCTATAAAAGGTTTATATTATAATAATGATAACACTTCAATCATAACATATATTGATAAAAGAGAGGGTCCTGTCGGATTACAAGTTTTTGGTAGTGATGAAAAGATTATGGAAGAAGTAATACAAACTAAATTTAATAATAGAGATGATATTTATCAGCTTGATTTGAATTTAGGTTGTCCTGCTCCGAAAATTGTAAAAAATCATGAGGGCAGCTATTTGATGAAAGAGCCTAAAAAGGTTAAAAATATTGTTTCAACTATGGTTAAAAATTCAAAAGTTCCAGTAAGTGTTAAAATACGTTTAGGATTTGATGATAAAAATAAAAATTTCTTGGAAGTTGCAGATGCTATTGTTGAAGCCGGTGCATATATGATAACTCTACATGCCAGAACAAGAGAAATGTTTTATTCTGGAAATGCCGATTGGAATGATATAAAAGTTTTAAAGAATCATGTTCCAATAAAAGTTGTTGGAAATGGTGATGTTTGTAGTGTTGAAGATTATGTAAGAATGAAAGAAGAAACCGGAGTTGATGCTGTTGCGATAGGACGTCACGCTCTTGGTAATCCATTTATTTTCAAACAAATCAAAGATTATAATCTATCTAAAAAATATTCTTCTCCAACCCTCGAAGAAGTGATTGATACGATAAAAAGACATTATAAATTAGAACTTGAATTTAAGCCTGAAAGAATAGCCATAAGAGAAATGAGAAAAAATATTTTATGGTATTTAAAGGGTTTTAAAGGTTCAAACAAAGTAAAAAATACAATAAATACTTTGAACGATATTGACGAGATTTTTGATGTATTAAACGAATATAAAAATAATTGTGTTTTGTAAGATTTGGAGGATATTATGAAAAAATTATTTAGAAGTTTATCATTTTTACTTGTTTTTGTACTATTTTTAACTTCTTGTAAGTCAGCTGTTAATGGAACTTATGAGGGAAAAGCAAGAGGACATAATGGAGATGTTGTGCTTAATGTAAGTTTTGAAAATAGTAAAATAAAAAATGTATCATTAAAGGAAAGTGTAGAAACTGAAGATGTTGGAAAACTTGCCATTGAAAAATTAATTCAAAAGGTTAATTCGGGAGATTTTAATTTAGACGAAATTACCGGAGCAACTTATTCATCAAAGGCATTTGTAAATGCGCTTGCAGATGCAATTAAAAAGTCAGGATTAGATTATAAAAAAATCTTAAAAAATAATCCTGTAATGAATGAAAAATTTGAAGTAAAAGAAATGAATACAGATGTTGTTGTAGTCGGCTCAGGTGGTGCAGGATTAATTTCAGCAATAAAATCTAAACAAGCAGGAGCAAATGTTGTAATCATAGAAAAATTACCTTTAATTGGAGGAAATACTCTGATTTCCGGTGCGGAATATTCAGCTCCAAATAATTGGCTACAAGAAAAAGAAAATATAAAAGACAGTGTTGATTTATTTAAAAAAGACGTAGAAAAAGCCGGAGGGGATAAGGAACTTATAGATGTCTTGGCTAATAATGCTCTTGACGGTGCAAAATGGCTCAGAGATGATGTTAAGGTTGAATGGACAGATGAACTTATGTTCTTTGGAGGTCATTCAGTTAAAAGGTCTTTAATTCCAAAAGGACAGTCTGGAAAAGAATTAATAAATAAATTACATGCAAAAGCTGAAGAATTAGGAATAGAAATTTTAACAGAAACAAATGCTTTTGAACTTTTGACAAAGGACAATGTAGTTACAGGCGTTAAGGCAAAAATAAAAACTGGGGAATTAATAATAAATGCAAAGTCTGTAGTTTTAACAACAGGAGGCTTTGGTGCAAATAAAAAAATGCTTTATGATAATGATAAAGAGGTTGATGATAAAATTCTTTCAACAAATTCTCCGGGCTCAACGGGTGATGGTATAAAAATGGCACAAGCCATTGGAGCTGATGTTGTTGATATGAATCAAATTCAATTATATCCGGTATGTGATGTTGAAACTGGAAAACTTTTATATACTGGAGATACAAGACTTGTAGGTGGTGCTATAATTGTAAACAAAGAGGGCAAGAGATTTGTTGAAGAATTGGGAACAAGAAGAGAAATTTCAATGGGAATTAAAGCTCAAACAGATAGCGTTGCTTATCAAATTTGGGATGAAGATTCTATGCAAAAATCAAAAATCTTACCTACTCATGAAATTGAATATAAAAATTTAATTGAAGGTAAAAAACTTTGTAAAGTAAATTCAATAGAAGAAATGGCAGAATTTTTTGGAATAGATAAAGAGAATTTAAAAGAAACAATTAAGCAATTCAACGAAGATTCCGAAAAAGGAAAAGATACTTTATTTAATCTTAGAAGATTAGGTTTTAAAGTGAAAAAAGCACCATTTTATTGTCTAAAAGCAGTTCCTGCAGTTCATCATACAATGGGTGGACTTAAGATAAATAAAAATGCAGAGGTTATAAATAAAAATGGTGAAGTTATAAAAGGATTATACTCAGCAGGGGAAACGACTGGAGGTATTCATGGTAAGAATAGATTAGGTTCAGTTTCCATTGCGGATATAACAGTTTTTGGAATAATCGCAGGAACAAATGCAGGAAATAATAAATAGTAAATAATAAAGCACAAAAAGGAGCTGACGCTCCTTTTTAATTGTTCTTTTTTAGTTCGTTGTAAAAAATTGACGGTTCTACAGGTAGATTATTCCTTTCCTTGATTGTGAATAAATATAGTTTTTTCTTTGCTCTTGTCATTGCAACGTAGAATAGTCGCCTTTCTTCTTCTAATAACTTTTCATCAAATGAATTCAATACGCTTTTTTGTGGAAATTCTCCGTCTATAAGGTCAATGATAAATACATTGTCGTACTCTAAGCCCTTTGATGAATGTATTGTTGAAATGGATATATTTGAATTTGAATTTGATGCATTTTTAAGTAATTCTTTTAAATTATTCAACTTTTCTATGAATTCGTCAAAGGTTTTTAAATCTTTTGATAAATATTTTATTAAATCGAAAATTAAATTATAATTTAGATTTGAAAAATCATTGAAATTATCTAAATAATCGCCATATCCAATTTCATATAAAATACAATCAATTTTATCTTCCATTTTCATGCGTTTTATTCTTTTGAAATTATTTCTTAAATCGCTGAATTTTCTCAAATAAAAATCATTTAATTCTTCCAAGTCAAGTAAACTTTCCAAAACGCATTGGTTATAAGGTTTATATTCTAATTTTGAAATAAAATCTTTTTTTATATAAGCGTTCAATTTAAAATAAATTCGCTTAAAAACTTCTAAATCAGTTGTGTCTTCAGAAAATAGTAAAATATTTTTTACATCATTTAAAATTCTATTTGAATAAAAATCGAATCTATTTTCCTTTATGAAAAAGTCAATATTTTCCTTTCTAAACATATCTGCAATGTATAAAGATGAGATATTATTTCTATATAAAATTCCAATAGTTTCATTCAGGTTGATTTCAGAAATTTTGTTTAATAACTCTCTTGCTTGTATTTTTGCGTTTTTTACCTTAAAAAGCATTATCTGTGAACTTTCTTCAGTTGTATGTTTTGAAAATTTTTCGTATCTAATTTTATTTCCTTGAATAATTTTATTGCTAATTTTTATTATGTTTTTTGTAGAGCGAAAATTTTTATCCATAAAAAATATTTTTGAAGTTGGATAAATGTTTTTAAAATTCAAAAGATTTTCAGGGCTTGCACCTCTGAAACTGTAAATTGATTGGTCGTCATCTGCAACTACAAATATATTATTTTCAGGAAATACAATTTTTTTTATAATTTCAAATTGGAGAGTAGAGGTATCTTGTCCTTCGTCAACTTGAAAAAATTTATATCTATTTTTAAGTGCCTTTAAAAGTTTTTTATCCGTTGAAATATATTCATTTGCAAGTATGAGTAAATCGTTGAAATCCATAAAATTATTTTGAATTTTTATTTCATCATACAAATTATAAAGCTTTAACATTAAACTTCGATTTGAAATAAAATGATTTTTCTTGATATATCCTTCAAAGTCAAACATTTTATTTTTTACAAAATCATAAATTGAGAAAAAGTCATTTATTTCTTCATCAGTTAATTTTTTATAATTAGTTTGAAAATATGCTCTTTTTAAAATTAAATTTCTATTAAACTCGTTATTTCCTTCAATTAAAGTCTTTTTAATATTTCTAACTTTCATATAATTTCTAACAATCTCATAACAAAAAGCGTGAATTGTTTTAAAAGTTATTTTTCCTTTAAAATCAGGATTTTTGGTCAAAAATCTTCTTTCCATATCAATACCTTGAGCTTTACTAAAAGTTATAGAAAGTATTTCACTTGGTTTTACATTATAATTTTCAACTAAATTTAAAATTCTATTTAATAATACAGTCGTCTTGCCTGAGCCGGGAACTGCTAAAATTAAAGCAGGTCCTTCAAAATGGTTAATAGCATCGACTTGTTGGTTTGTAAAATTCATATAATCACCTTAATATATTCTATCATAAAAATAATTCCTTTTAAAGCATATTTATGGTAAAATATAAGTCGGAGGTTGAGATATGGAGAAACATTTTATTCCTAACACTAATGGAGTCATATTTGCAAATAAAAATAAATTTTCTTTTAGCATTGATTCAATTTTGTTGTCGCATTTTGCAAATGTAAAAAAAGATAAAATTTTAATAGACATTGGCGCAGGTACCGGAATAATAGGTCTTAGAATTAATTTTCTAAATAGTTTAAAAGCTGTATATTTGATTGAAATTCAAGACGAAAATGCAAAACTTATTGATTGTAGTATTTCTGAAAATAATTTAAAAAATGTTAATCTTTTACATAAAGATTTAAAATTATGCTATGAAGATTTTGAAAATTCCTCTGTTGACTATATCGTTTCAAATCCTCCCTATAAGAAAATAAATACGGGAATATTAAATGAAGATGAAAATTTTTTGATTTCAAGATATGAATATTGTTTGAAATTAGAGAATATTTTAGATTTTTCTTATAAAAAGTTAAAATCTAACGGGAAAGTTTTTTTGATTTACAGTATGGAGCGTTTGGTTGATGTTTTGAGTGAGTCAAGGAAATTTAAGTTAGAACCTAAGAGAATTCAATTCATTTCTACAAATGTAGATAAAAAGCCACATTTATTTATAATTGAATTGGTAAAAAATGGAAATAGCAATTTATTTGTTGAGGATAATCTTTATATTTATGAAAAAAATGGAGATTATACTGATAAAATTAAGGAGATATATTATGGAAAGAATTTCTAATATTTATTTTGTTCCGACGCCAATAGGAAATATGAAAGATATTACCCTTAGAGCCTTGGAAGTTTTGAAAAAAAGTGATATAATTTATTGTGAAGACACTAGAAATAGTTCAAATCTATTAAAATTTCATAATATAGATACTAAACTAATATCATATCATAAATTCAATGAGAGTGAACGCGTTGCAGAGATAATAAACAATATAAAAAATGGCAAAATAGTTTCGATTATTTCAGATGCAGGAATGCCGATAATAAATGACCCCGGTTTTGTGATTTTACAAGAGGTTATAAAAGAGGGGATTGCTTATGAAATTTTGCCTGGAGCTTGTGCGTTGGTAAATGGAATTTGTGGAAGTGGTTTTGATACAACAAATTTTGTTTATTTGGGTTTTGTTCCAAAGACAAATTCAGAAAGAGAAAAATTCTTTTTAAACTTTAAAAAGATGAATGTTACAGGTATTTGTTATGAAACACCTCACAGACTTTTAAAAACTTTAGAATTTTTATATAAATTATTTGGAAATATAAATGTTTGTGTGTGTAGAGAGCTTACAAAACTTTTTGAAGAATATAAAAGAGGAAGTTTAGAAGAAGTTATTTCTTATTACAAAGAAAAAGGTGTAAAGGGAGAAATAGTCCTTGTAATTGAAAAAATTTCTGAAGACGAAAAAGAGATTGATTTTGAAAAAGAAATATTAAATTTAAAAGAAGAAGGTTATAGCAATAAAGATATTGTAAAAATGTTAAAAAATAATTTTAATATATCAAAAAATGAGGCCTATGAATTAGTGTTAAATTTTGAAAATAAGGGGGAAATATAAATGTCACAACAATTATTAAAAGAAAAACAATACCATATTGATATGAAAAGTGGAGATGTAGGAAGATATGTAATCTTACCCGGCGACCCAAAAAGATGTAAATTAATCGCAAAATATTTTGATGATGCAGTTTTAGTTGCAGACAACAGAGAGTATGTAACATATACAGGATATTTAGAAGGTGAAAAAGTTTCTGTAACAAGTACAGGGATAGGTGGAGCGAGTACATCAATTGCAGTTGAAGAATTACACAAAATTGGAGCAGATACATTTATCAGAGTTGGAACTTGTGGCGGAATAGATTTAGAAGTGGAAGCTGGAGATTTAGTTGTGGCAACTGGAGCGATTAGAATGGAAGGAACTTCAAAAGAATATGCGCCAATAGAATTTCCTGCAGTTGCAGACTATGAAATTGTAAATGAACTTTCAAACGCTTGTGCAAAAACAGGATACAATTACCATGTTGGAGTTGTTCAATGTAAAGATGCTTTTTATGGACAACATCAACCAGAAAATAAACCGGTTAGCTATGAGCTTTTGAATAAGTGGGAAGCGTGGAAAAGACTTCATACAAAAGCAAGTGAAATGGAATCATCAACACTTTTTGTTGTTTCAAGTTATCTAAACACAAGAGCTGGTTCAATATTTTTAGTTGTAAACAATCAAGAAAGAGTTAAACAAAATCTTTCAAATAATGTAATAGAAGATACAGATAGAGCCATAAGAACAGCGATAGATGCTCTTAGAAATTTGATTAAAAAAGACAAAGAAAAAGCAAGTAAGTAAAGTTAGAATATAACTTTAAAATTGTTATGATACAATTGATGTGAGACCAAGGGTACAAAAAAAAGAGAATATCCTGTATAATTAAAATAACAAAAA